>CAKWZF010000007.1:0-33374 GCA_934865005.1 uncultured bacterium
GATCAACACGATCGAGTCCGAGGCCGACGAGCTCTACATCAACGCTATGCGCAACCTGCATGTCAACGGCAAGGATCCGCTCGAGGTCATCGCCTGGCGCGACGTGTACGCCTTCCTGGAGTACTGCGCTGACTGCTGTGAGAATGTGGCCGATGTTGTGGATTCGATTGTCATGAAGAACAGTTAATTGGGGGTACGTGTCCCGGCGGTCGCGGGCCCGGCCACTAATAACCTTTTTCACTCCGGCTGCAAGCAGAGTCGTTCAAAAGGTTATTAGTGGCCGGGCCCGCTCCCTTACGTACCACCATTGGGAACTTTGGCTGATAGTTATAGCGCAATGGGGGTTTGGCTGAAGGGACCTTTGGTATCCGTTCGGACACTTTGGCCCTCGATGAGCGTTTGGCTGATTGCTGCTTTGGGTACTGTTTGGGTTACTTTGGGTTTGTTTGATTTTTAATTGTTGGAGGGCTTGTATGTCTTATTTGGATCTGGCTCGGGGTCGGTATTCTTGTCGTGAATTTCAGGATCGTTCTGTTGAGCAAGCTGTTGTGGATGCCATTGTTGAGGCTGGGCGTATTGCTCCTTCTGCTTGTAATAATCATCCGACCCGCGTGATGGTGCTTGATACTCCGGAGTTGTTGGAGAAGGCTGCTGCTTGTCAGCCGCGCTTTGCTCGTGATGGATCTATCTTTGGAGCTCCGCTTATCTTTCTTATTTGCAGCGTTACCGATGATGCTTGGGTGCGCCCGTATGATCAGATGAACTCGAGTGCCATCGATACTTCGATCGTCTGCGATCAGATGATGATGGAGGCCACCGAGCATGGCCTGGGAACGTGCTGGGTATGCCATTTTAAGCCCGAGGTGGCACAAGAGCAGTTCAATCTGCCCAAGGGCGTCTATCCCTATCATATGCTCGTCTGTGGCTATCCCGCCGACCACATCGCCGATCCCGAGCATCGCGAGGCCCGTACCATTCCCCTCTCCGACTTCCTCCTCAAGTAGATTTTGGGACATGCCCTAAAACCTATCCTTGACCGCTCACCGGTTCGCCGAGTTCTGCGCCACTATGTGCAGGGCTCGGTTTTTTATGTTGCGCGCCCCGGTACAGTCATAAAAAAGGACCCGCAAGCTGCGGGTCCTTTCTAGGCACTAAATTGTAGGCCGAATGTTAGTCCAGGTCGTCGGCAGCGAAGTTGTCGATCGGGGCGAAGGGATCGGCCACGGGGACAACCGGGTCAGCGACGGGCAGCGGCTCGGCGGGAACAGTCACCGCAGGAGAAGCGGCGGAACCGACCGGCGTGGAGGCCATGAGGTCGGCCGGGAAGGAGTTTTGGGCATCGTCCATGAAGTGCTGGATGAGCTTGAGGTACTCGGCCTTGAACTCCTCACGGGAAGCCTTGAGACGATCGATCTCCTCGAGCTCGGCCTGCTTCTCGGTCAGAGCCTGGCGGATAACCTCGCGTGCCTTGGCGTCAGCCTCGTTGCGGATACGCTCAGCGTTCTCATTGGCATCGTTGACGATGGTCTCAGCGGTCTGCTGGGCAGCGATCAGGGCAGCGGAAATCTGGCGCTCCTGAGCGGAGAAATCAGGGGCGGGAGCAGCCACGGGGGCGGCAGGAACGGCCTGGGCGGGGGCATCCTGAGCCTGGGCAAGCTGAGCCTGCGCATCGGCAAGCTGCTGCTCGGTAGCAGTCAGACGACCCTTAAGGTCGACGATCTTAGCGAGCATAGCGTCAACCTCAGAGGACAGCGTCTCCAAGAAGACGTCGACCTCGGCAGGATCGTAGCCACGCTTGGCCTCAGAGAAAGTCTGAGCCTGGATGTCTGCAGGGGTAATAGCCATAACAAGTCTCCTTTTTCATCGCCTCGGCGCTACACGCCCGACGTAAGTTACTAAGTCAGTTCTACACGAGTATACCTATAAGAAGCTGCAGAACCAGCCTCTGCACCAACTGCAACGCAATAATCGCAACGACCGGCGAAAAATCGATACCGCCCATCGGCGGGATGAAACGACGGAACAGGTTGAGCCACGGACCGCACACGCTATCAAGCACCGCGGCAATATCCTGAAGCAAACCACCCTGCTTCATGGGAATCCACGTCATAAAGCAGTAGACGACAATAAGCGTGGAATAGAAGTTGAACAGCGTGTTGACCAGCTGGACGATAGTGTAGATGTTGATGGGAATCTCCTCGTCTTGTCTTTACTTAAGGTAGCCGTCCGCACGAAGCTTCTTGAGATCGGAATCTTTGACCTCGCAACCGGCGGGCAGCACCATGAACACGCGGTCGCCCACCTCCTTGACCGTGGCACCCAGACCGCAGGCAAAGCCGTAAGAGAAGTCCAAGACGCGCTTGGCAACTTCGGTGCGTACGCCCACAAAAATCAGTGCGACAGGCTGCTTGGTGCGAACGCGGCGCACCACGGTCTCCACGTCGTCATAGCTCTCGGGGCGCAGGACATAGGCCGGCAGCTGCGGTGTGGCGTTGATGATATTGCTCGCATAGGCCGAGGCATCGCTCGGTGCAGGCGCGGGCGCAGCGGCGGCACGGGCGCGGGTGTTCTCGGCGTAGCTCGACGGCGTGTCATAGGCACCAGGACGATAACCGCTCGCAACACTGTCCTGCGAGCGCGAAGGCGGATTATACGTCGTGGCATGGCGGGAGTCATCGCCGACCAGCTGACCGGAGCGCGTATACACGGCAACCGACTCAGCTTCACCGCGGCGCGTCTGACCAAGCAGGCCGTTGCTCGGCTCGTCTTGGGTGTAGAAGCCCTCGCCCGAAGCACCGCTGTAGCCGTTGCCCTGATAACTATCGTCATAGCCGTCATCGTAGCCGTAGTCGTCGTCCTGGCCATAACCCTGGTCGTAACCCTGCTGGCCGCCCAGGTGCATTTTATTTTTAATCTCGTCAAGGAAGCCCATGGTTGTGTCCTCTCGCGGTTTAGTGCAGGCGCCCCGATAATCAGTGCGCACTTCAGAGCCTTATTTTACTGCAAACTCCGGGCTAAATACTACCCTGCCCAGGCGAACGAGCGTAGAGCCCTCCTCAAGGGCAGACTCAAAGTCCTCGCTCATGCCGCAGGAAAGCTCAGGCAGGTTCAAATCGGGATGCGCCGCATCCAGCTCATCCCTCAGCTCACGAAGCCCCGCAAAGGTGCGGCGTGCCACATCCTTATTCCCCCGGGGCGCCATAGTCATAAGCCCCTGCACGCAAATTCCCTCAAGTTCCGCAAGCTCACCCGCGGCGGCGCGAATCTCATCGGGCGAAAAGCCTCCCTTCGACTCCTCACCACTCACATTGACCTCGATGAGCACACGCTGGGGGCCGGCGAGCTCGCCTGCCTCAATCTTGCGGACAGCACGGCTCGAGATCGCCTGCGCCAGATGCAGCGAACCCACCGAGTGAATCAGCTCGGCTGAGCCCAGCACCGCATTGATCTTATTGGTCTGCAGGTTGCCGATCATATCGAAGCGTACCTCGGGCAGCTCCGGATGCTCCGCCAGACCCGTGAGCTTGCGAACCAGCTCCTGCGGGCGGTTCTCGGCAAAATGGCGATACCCCGCCTGGATGGCGGCAACGGTCTCATCGACACCAACGGTCTTGGACACGGCAATGAGGCGCGCGGCGTCGTGGGGACGGCCTGCGCGATCGAGCGCCGCATAAAAACGTTCCAGAATCTGCTCGCGGCGAGCGCGCATCAAGTCCAAATAGTTATCCATTGCTAATCGCCTCCGCTGACAGCCAAACAAGTAGTCCCATGCTAACGCAAGAGCGCGGCCCCGCATGTGCAAGGCCGCGCTCACTTAGGTATTTACAATCTTTCGACGAACGGGGTTACTTACTCCTCGTCGTCCTCGCCATCGTCCTCATCCTCAAGATGATCGAGCAGGTAGCGAAGACCCTCGCTGACCTCGTTAGCGGGCACCTTGGCAACGTAGCGAGCGTCGACGGCGGGCCTCATGATAACACCCTCGCCCGAAGGCACGCGCATGCTCTCGAGCTCATCCTCATCAGTGCGGGCGATATCGCCGGCATTCATGCGCTGACCAATCAACAGGAAGGTCAGACGGTAGGCGGCATCGATGGAAATCGAGGCGACGCGATCGAGGTAGCGCGAAACCATGATGGCGCGGCGCAGGTCGTCATAGTTGCTGTCGTCGTCCATAAAATCGCCCGTGTCCATGCGGTTAAAGGTGCGGAAGAACTTCTCGTACGCCGCATGCACCGGCTCGTCCTCGACGGCCAGGCTGCAGATGATGGACATGTCGTTAGTGACGAGCGCAGAAAGCGAAGAGCCCAGCACCTGGTAGACGGCCTCAGCCTCGGCCTCGACCGTACCGGCGAGCTCCTGGGGCAGCGAGATGTCGGCCTTGATCATATGACGCGTGGCGCGGCAGATCTGGCGAACCTTATCGGTCATGCGCTGCAGGTTAAAGTCGACGTAGATAATCGTCTGCAGCAAGCGGAAGTCGGAGGCGACCGGTGACTGCGTGGCGATCAGGTTGTAGCACACGGCCTCCAGGTTAGCGCAGCGCGCGTCAATCGAAAGCGTGCGCTTCTTGGTCTTGGTGGCGAGCTTGCGGTCGTCGGTCACATAGGCCTTAACGGCATCGTGGAGGGCCAGATCGACGGCCTCATAGATGCTCAGCATCTCGTGACGGGCCTCGACGAGCTGACGGGAAAACAGTTTGCGCATGGTTCACTCCAATCAGTTGGGTGCGGTCATGCCGCCCGCACAGTGAATATACACCGGACCAGGTCCGATCAGCTTGGGACTAGTCGCACCGATCAGCCAAAGCGGCCGGTGATATAGTCTTCCGTCCGCGAGTCCACCGGACTGGTGAAGATCGCGTCGGTTTGACCATACTCGATGAGCGTGGCGGGCTCGCCGGCAACTTCCTGCAAGAAGAATGCGGTGTAGTCGCTAATACGAGCTGCCTGCTGCATTGAATGCGTGACGATGATGATCGTCATCTCGGGCGCCAGCTCGGCCATCAGATCCTCGACCTTAGAGACGGACGTGGGGTCGATGGCGGAGCAGGGCTCGTCCATCAGGAGGACATCGGGTTGCACCGCGAGCACGCGCGCGATGCACAGACGCTGCTGCTGACCGCCCGAGAGTGCCAAACCATCCTTGTTGAGCTGATTGGATACCTCTTTCCAGAGGTTGGCGCGCTTGAGCGATTCTTCCACGATGTCATCGAGGTCACTTTTGCTAGTCACGCCCTGCAGACGAGGGCCAAAGGCGACATTCTCGTAGATGGATTTAGGAAACGGGTTGGGCTGCTGAAAGATCATGCCCACGCGACGACGGAGATCGACCGGGTCGACACCCTCGGCATAGATATCGTTGCCGTCGAGCGTCATGGTGCCCTCGATGCGCGTGCCCTCGATCAGGTCGTTCATGCGGTTGATGCAGCGCAAAAACGTCGATTTGCCGCAGCCCGAAGGGCCAATAAACGAGGTGATGGCGTTTTTGGCGATGTTGAGGTCGAGCCCCGTCAGCGCATGAAAGTCACCGTACCAAAAGTTGAAATCCTTGGCCGTAATGGCCGCTTGCTCCAGCGTGGGAGCGGACTGATAAACGGACATGGGACTCCTTAACTAGCGACGCTTGCGCGACAGGAAGCGCGCAAACAGGTTGAAGGCCAAAATGATCACCATCAGCAAGAGCGCGGTGCCGTAGGCTGCGTTCATGTTGATGCCGTCGTTGGCAAGCAGGTACAGGTGAACCGTCATGGGGCGGCCGGAATCGAGCGGCGAAATAGGTAGATTGATGGCCTGCCCCATGGTGTAGAGCACCACCGCGGTCTCGCCAATGGCACGGCCGATGGCGAGGACGATGCCCGTGGCAATACGGCCAAAGGCAGAAGGAAGCACGATCTTGGAGACAACCTGCCACTTGGTGGCGCCCAGGCCGTACGCGCCCCAACGGATATAGCGCGGAACGGCGCGAATGGCCTCTTCGGTGGTGCGCATGACGATGGGAAGCATCAAGAGCGCGAGTGCCAGGGCGGCAGAGACCATCGAAAGGCCCAAGCCCATGGCCTCGACAAACAAGGCGTAGCCAAACAGACCCATAACGATGGAGGGCACCGAGGCCAAAGCGTCAGCAGCGTAGCGAATGAGCTCGACGACCTTGCCCTGCTTGGCGTACTCGGCCAGATAGACGGCTGCCAGCACAGCGATCGGCGTGCAGATAAGCATGGCGAGCGCCGTCACATAGACGGTCGAGACGATCGTGGGCCAAATACCGCCCTCGGCGTTGACGCCCTGGGGCCAACCGAAGATAAAGTCGAGCGAGATGTGTGGCAGGCCGTTGATGACCACGTAGGCGATGATAGCGACCAGCACCAGCGTGGTGATGTAGGCAGCGGCACGGAACACGCCAAGCATGATCTTGTTGGACAGGTCCTTGTTGATGCGGCCCTTCTTGCCGTGGGAAAGGGCACGCTGGATGCGCTCGCGCGACGAGGTCGTATCGACCGTCGTGTCAACGGAATCGGACATAGCCTACCCCCTCTTCTTCTTGGAAATCAGACGGACGATGCCCACCAGCGTGGCGGAGATGATAAACAGGACCACACCCATGCCGAACAGCGCCGAGCGGTGCAGACCCGAGGAATAGCTCATGTCGAGCGCAATCTGGCTCGTGAGCGTCGAGATGGGGCTCGCAATGCTGTCGGGAATAACCGGGGCGTTACCTACGACCATGAGCACGGCCATGGTCTCGCCGATGGCACGGCCCATACCCAGCACGATGGCATCAACGATACCCAGCTTCGCGGCAGGTAGCACGACCTTATAGATGGTCTGCCACTTGGTGGCGCCCATGGCATACGATGCCTCGCGAATGCCCATGGGAATGGAATTGAGAGCATCGATGGTGAGCGTGGTGATGGTAGGGACGATCATGATGGCGAGCACAAACCACGCCGTCAGCGCACCAAAACCAAGGCCGCCGGTCAGTTGTGCGATAAACGGGCGGATGATGATCATGCCAAAGAAGCCGTAGATGATGGAGGGTATGCCCGCCAGCAGGTCAACGGCGGGGCTGATGAGCTTGCGCACGCGCTTGCTGGCAATCTCGACCAGGTAAACGGCCGTACCCACGCCCAGCGGCACGCCCATGGCGAGCGCACCGACGGTCACCAGACCCGAGCCGGCAAGCAGCGACAAGATGCCGTAGTGGCCCTCGGAAGGCGCCCACGTAAAGCTAAAGAAGTCCGCCAGACCGATGTCGGTAAAGACGGGCAGCGCCGAGTACGTGGTAAAGACAAAAATCAGGATGACGGTAACGACCGCCAAGAACGCGCAGGCAAAGAAGATCCACTGCAGCGCCTTCTCCTTGATATAGGTACTGTGCGATACGAGCGCCAGCTCGCGCTTCTTGGGCGTCTGAACATTCTGCTCAGTCTGGGAGTTTTCCTGTGCTTCCATGCTACTCACTCCCCTTCTCGTCGTTGGTGACGGGAATAAAGCCCGCCTCGCGAATCTGCTTGTCCATCTTTTCGGACGTCACATAGTCGATGTAATCCTGCGCCTGCTGCGAAGGCGCACCCTTCACAAAGAAGTAAAGGTCGCGTGAGATGGGATAGCCGCCGCTCGCGACCGTCTTCTCGGACGCCTCAACATGATTGACCGAGACGGCCTTGACCGAGGTCTTGGCGTTGAGGCTATCGACGAAGCCCAGCGAAATGTAGCCAATGGCACCGCGCGAACGAGATACCACGTCGCGCACCTGGCCCGTGCCCGAAAGAACGGCCGAGCGGCGATCGAACGGGGTGCCGTCCATCACGATGGTGCGGAAGGCCTCACGCGTGCCGGACGCCTCATCTCGATTGATGACCTGGATCCTCAGGTCCTCGCCACCGACTTCTTTCCAGTTGGTGATCTTGCCGGCGTAAATATCGCGGAGCTGCTCGGTCGAGAGGTTATCGACCGGGTTATCGTCGTTCACGATGACCGCGATACCGTCGTGGGCAATGACGATGGGAGTCAGGCCCAGATCCTGTTCGTCGGCATTGAGTCCACGGGAGGAGCTGGCGATATCGGCTGTGCCGGCGCTGACGGCCTCGATGCCAGCGGAAGAACCCAAACCGGAAACGAGCACGTCGATGCCGGTCTCCTCCTTAAAGCCCTCGGCCGCAATCTCGGCGATAGGAAGGCAGGTCGTGGAGCCGGCGACGGTAATGGAAGAGGTAGAAGATCCCGAAGAACAGGCGCACAGCGTAAGCGTAAGCACAGCGGCGCTCAGGACCGATACGATCTTTCTCATAGCATCACGCCGATCGCAGCATGGCGCCCACAGGTGCCGTCCTCGTTACGGTAGGAATAAAAGCGGTCGTTCTGACGCACAGTCGAAAGCTGGGTATCCACGATATTATCCGCGTCGACACCGACATCTACCAGCGCCTCGCGAATGGCAGCGGAAAGATCGAGCATGCGAGAGGCACTCGCATCGATGCAAGAGAACTCGGCGGCAAAGCGATCCATGAGTTCCTGGGATACCTCATATTCGTCACCCAAGATATGGGGGCCGATATAGGCGGAAACGTTGCTCGCATCGCAGCCGGCAGCATCGCAAAGCGCCTGGCACGCCTTGGCAGAAATACGTGCAATCGTGCCCTTCCAACCGGAGTGCACCACGGCAAATCCGCCAGGGGCCACCAGCACCACGGGAACGCAGTCGGCAAAGCAGAGCAGCACGGGCACGTTATGCGCCGTGCAGACGATGGCATCACAGCCCTCGGCAATCTGCTCGCGAACGTCCTCAAGGTCATCGGCGCCGTTCGAGGTCACCGCAACGATATGATCACCATGGACCTGATTGGGAACGAGCAGGTTGTGCTCGCACTCGGCGGCACCCATAGCTTCGAGCGCACGACGACGATTTTCTTGAACAGCAAAGGGGTCATCGCCAACATGCGAGCCCAAGTTGAGTGAGGAGTACGCATCTTCGGAAACGCCACCGGCGCGCTCGGTGAAGGCAAAGCGAACATCGGATGTCGCGCCCTCCACCAACGTAACTCCATCATGGTCGACACGCGAAACGTTGTCCGCACGTGCTGCCATACTAAAGCCTCCTAATAACACAAGTACCGCGGCATCGCCGCTACAGCCCGCGTTTATACGGCTGTCATACTTCTCTAAAAGGATACCTGCTGCGCTGGAGGCAATCGTAAAGGGAACGTAAAGAGATTGGAGGTTCTAGTTTACAAAGTCGAAATAAAAAGGGCGCGTCCATACGGACACGCCCCTGTGCACAACAATGCAAAGAACGACTTAGAAGCTACCGCGCTTCAGGAAGTCGGGAAGCTCGAACTGATCGTTGCCGAAGTTAGGAAGCTCGGTGCCACCAACGTTGCGGGTCGGAGCGGCCTGAGCCGGACTGGTGGCCGGAGCGGTGCGTTGCGGCTCAGCGGAGGCAGCGGCCTTGCTCTGAGACTGCTGAGCAGCAAAGAGCTCGTCCTGGCGGTTGACGTTGGAGTCGGAGAAGCCCGTAGCGATGACGGTGATACGCACCTGGTCGCCCAGGGACTCGTCGACAACGGTACCGAAGATGATGTTGGCCTCGGGATCGACGGCATTGGCGACAACGTCGGCGGCGTCGCTGATCTCTTGGATGCCCAGGTCCTTGGAACCGGCGATGGAGAGCAGGACGCGCGTAGCACCATCGATAGAGCTCTCAAGCAGCGGGCTGGAAATAGCCTGCTGGGCGGCGTCGACGGCACGAGTGTCCCCAGAAGCAGTACCGATACCCATCATGGCGGTGCCGGCTTGCTTCATGATGGTCTTAACATCGGCGAAGTCCAGATTGATGATGCCCGGGACGGTGATGAGGTCGGTGATGCCCTGGGTACCCTGGGAAAGGACGCCATCGGCAATAGCGAAGGCCTCGAGCATGGTGGTCTTCTTCTCGGCGATGTCGAGCAGCTTGTCGTTAGGGATAACGATCATGGTGTCGACGCAATCGGAAAGGGTCTTGATGCCCTCTTCGGCGCTCTTCTTACGCTTGCGGCCCTCGAAGGTGAAGGGCTTGGTCACGACGGCGACGGTCAGCGCACCGACCTCGTTCATCGCGATATCGGCAACGATGGGAGCGGCGCCGGTGCCGGTGCCACCGCCCTCACCGCAGGTGATGAACACCATGTCGGCGCCAGCGAGCGCCTCGGCAATGTCATCGCGTGACTCATCGGCAGCCTTGCGACCAACCTCAGGGTTGGCGCCAGCGCCCAGGCCGCGGGTAAGGTCGGTACCGATGTGCACCTTGATATCGGCATCAGAGATCGCGAGCGCCTGAGCATCGGTGTTGATGGCAACAAACTCGACGCCGCGAATGCCCTCTTCGATCATTCGATTGACCGCGTTGGTACCGCCGCCGCCGACGCCGACCACCTTAATGACGGCAAGGTAGTTGTTGATCTCTGTCTCGTGCATGTCGGTCCTCCGAACAAAGGTTATAGCCATAGCATGGGTTGACCCCTGCGCACATTAACCTTCAGGTTGAAAGTAAATGCAAAGGTAAACTGTATTATGTTTGCACATTATGAACGTATCAGTCAAATAATTGACCGTGAAAACCAAACAAACCAGATAAACGGCGTGGTATGGCCCCTCAACAAAGCATCAACCAGCGCTACGAGGTCGGAGTGTTCCTAAATGTATAGTTACCCGGAGAACGCACATTGATATACGTTACGCCCTCTACCTGCGAAAGCAGCTTGGTGACTACGCGCTCCTTCTTGACGATATCGTTCGAATCGCCCAGCGACACCTCAATGCCGTTATTGAGGTTTGCCGAGATGGCTTCGACCGAAGGCGTGGAAATATCCTTGACTTGTCCCAAGAACTCGCTCGAAAAACCACGCACATAATCCAAGCCAGCCTTAACGGCCTTGGAGCTCACCGCCTGGCCGGAAACCGGAGCGACATCCGCCGAGACATCAGTCAACAACACCGCGCCATAGTGCTTAGCGAGCGCCAGCGCGGCATCAATGCCGGTCAGGGTATTTGAGCCCTGCCCCGTCGTGATGACGTTGCCCTGGTCATCCACTTCGACCGACGTCGACAGCGGGGCGATCCAGGTGTCATCATCCCCGATGGCCCAGGCAAGGTCATCGGAGCTGATATAGGCAATTGCGATGACCTTGCGCTCCATCGGCGTAATGATGAGCGTATGCGGGAACTGACGCTGGACATCCACGCCCGACACCCACGGGTTCTGCTTGAGGTCCTCGGTAATCTGGTCAGGATCGACGTTAAAAAGCGACGTTCCCTCGGGCAAATCGATCAGCTGGATAGCATCGTGCTTCGTCACATGCTCGCTGCCTTGAATCTGAATATCAGTGGCGGTAAACAATCCAGAGTTGATCACCACGACGGCAACGACGACGAGCACGGCCAAGACGGCCAGAACGCCGCCCACGATTTTGCCTTTGCCTGTAACGAGAGAAGCGGCGTCTGACGTTTTATTTGCCATCGCCCCAAGTGAAGACAACGGGTTGACGCCTTTTTTACCCGAAGGCTTCTTGGCGGTAGCCGGCACCGATGTCAGCGAGCGCGGTTTCGATGCGCCCAGCGTGCGACCCGGACGCGGCGCTTTAGTTCCCGTCGAGGGCTTAGGAGTTGCCATGGGACGGGCAGGTTTGGCGCCCATAACAGGCTTTGACGTCACCGAGGGACGCGAGGACTTTTTTGCGGCCGGACGATTGCCGAGCTGCGAGCCGACAACCGGACGACTGGTCTGTCGAGCATGCCCGACAGACTTAGAGTGCGCGACGGTATTGCGTTGAGGTTTGGCAGGCGCGCCGGAACGCCCTCCGGCGCGGCGGAAGGTGGGTTTCGATGCTCTAGAAGCCGAGGAATTTAACTTCCGGTCTGAGCTCGATGCCATACGCCTCCCTCACCTTTCCGTGCACATGTCTGATAACCGCGGCAACGTCATCGGCCGAGGCAGTTCCGTTATTAACGATAAAATTAGCGTGAACGGGCGAAACTTCCGCGCCGCCAATCGAAAAACCCTTTAATCCACAATCCTCGATAAGCTTGCCCACACTCGCATCGGGCGGGTTGCGAAAGACCGACCCGCAGGATGCGCGACCCATGGGCTGCGTACGCTTGCGCCTCGTCAGGTACCGCTCCATGCGCTCGCGAATGTCGGCCTTGGGCGCCGGTTTAAGCTTGAGCACGCACTCGAGGATAATCTCATTGCGGGGAAGGCTACATTCGCGGTAGCCCCAAGTGATCTCGGACCCCGCATAATGCTTGATACCGGATGCCGGGTCAAACGTTACGACATCCTCAACCAGCGAGCCAATCCACTCGGTCCGTGTGCCGGCATTCATAGATATCGCACCGCCAACCGAGCCAGGGATGCCAACGGCAAACTCAAGGCCCGAGAGGCTACGCGACAGGGCATCGTTGACCAGGCGCGCAAACATCACGCCCGCACCGACCGTCAGCGTACAACCGTCATCGGCAACAACCGTGCGCTGAAACTCACGTCCGAGCGAAATGACGGCGCCGCGATAACCGCCATCGGCAACCAGCAGATTGGAGCCCTTGCCGATGATGACCCACGGCACCTGCTCGCGATCGAGCACCGCCACGGCGCGGCGGAGGGCATGATAGCTATGGCACGTCACAAAGAGGTCGGCCTTGCCGCCGATACGATAGCTCGTATGACGCGCAAGGCGCTCGTCCTCGATCACATCCGTGTCGATCATGCCCGAGAGCGCCATGACGGCGTTAAACAGACCCATTAGACTTAAGCGTCTTTCTTGGCAGTCAAATACTCGATAAACTCGGGGCCGACGGTCGTAACGTCACCGGCACCCATAGTGAGCAGCAAGTCGCCCTCGCCCACCATCTGCTCGAGCTCCTGATTGAGCTCAAGACGGCTGGAGCAGTACACGACCTCCTTGCCAGGATGCTTGGCGCACACGGTATCGGCGAGCATCTTAGAGGTAACACCCGGAATGGGCATCTCGCCAGCCGAGAACACATCAATCAGCAGCAGTTTATCGGCATTGGCAAATGCATCGGCAAAGTCGTCGCACAGGGCCTGCAGGCGCGAATAGCGGTGCGGCTGGAACACGACGTCGACGTGCTTGTAGCCCAGCGACGAAGCGGCAGCAAGCGTCGCCTTGATCTCGGTGGGGTGATGGCCGTAATCATCGACCACGGTGATGCCATCGATATCGCCCACGTGGGTAAAGCGACGACGGACGCCCTCAAAGCTCGAAAGCGCCTTGGCGGCGGCGTCGATGTCAAGGCCCAGGACATGGGCGACGGTGAGCACCGCCGTGGCGTTGAGCATGTTGTGGCGACCGGGATTACTCTTGATCTCCACAGCGTGCTCAGTGCCGTCCTCAAAGCGAACGATAAAGTCGCTCTGGATGCCCTTGACATCCGGGTGCATGCAGACGATGTCGTTGCTCTCGGCAAAGCCGTAGGAAAGCACGTGACGGCCCGTCGACTTGGCGAGCTCGACCAGATGCGGGTCCTCACCGCAGACGATGACGGTGCCGTCCTCGCCCACCAGGCTCATGAATTTGGCGAAAGTCGCCTCGATCTCCTCGATACCCGAGTAGTGATCGAGGTGGTCGGCCTCGACGTTGGTCACAATGACCACGTTGGGGTTCAGGAACAGGAAGGAACTGTCGGACTCGTCGGCCTCGGCGACAAAGTAGTCGCCCGAGCCGTTCTTGCCGTTCGTGTCATAGCCCTCGACGATGCCACCGATCAGGAAGCTCGGATCCAGACCCATGCGGTCGAGCATGGTGGCGCACATCGAAGACGTGGTGGTCTTGCCATGCGTGCCGGCAACAGCGACGGTGGTGTAGCCGTGGCCCAAAGCAGAGAGCATCTTGGCACGGGGCCACACGGGAATACCAAGCTCGCGAGCGCGCACGAGTTCAGGGTTGGACTCCGGAATAGCGGTGGAGACAACAACCACGTCGGGCTTGACCTCGTCGATCGTGGCGGCCTCATGGCCCACATGCACCTTCACACCAGCGCGGGTAAGCTGGCGGATATAACGTGACGTCTTAAGGTCGGAGCCGGTAACGGCATAACCGCGCTCGTGCAGAACGAGGGCGATGCCGCTCATGCCGGCGCCGCCGATACCGATAAAGTGGGCGCTCTTAAACTCGGGCGCGGAGGTTGCAGTCTGGGAATCAGCCATGTGCTCGTGTACTCCTTGCGTAAACACTGCCTGTAACCCGTTAACTGTACCGCACCTACCGCATCAGCGCGAGGGCGACCGACGATATCCCGTCTAACTAACGCAAACCCTCTACCGCATCCGCCAGAAGAGCGGCGGCCCTATCCTGAGCCAGACCACGCGCCGCCTGACGCATGGCGTCGCGTGCCGCCGCGTCATCGACCAGGTGCAGCAGCTCATCGGCAAAGGCAGAACCGTCGATATCGGCATCGGCGCAGAGCACGCCGGCCCCGGCGTCGACCAGATAACGAGCATTGGTGGTTTGGTGGTCGGCCGTCGCATGCGGATAAGGCACGAGCACCGAGGGCACGGCGAGCGCAGCGATCTCGGCCACGCTCGATGCGCCCGAACGCGAGAGCACCAAATCGGCAGCAGCCAGCATATCGCCCATGTTGTCGATGTAAGGCTGGACGCGGTAACGCTTCGCCTCCTCGGGCGTCAGCGCCAAAGCGCGCTCGGTCTCCTCAAAGCCGTCGGCACCCGTCGAATGCAACACATAGAGGTTCTTGCGCGAAAGCAGCTCGTTTTTGAGCGAAACCACGCGCTCGTTGAGGTGTTGGGCGCCAAGTGAACCGCCAAAGACGAGCAGCAGCGTAGCGTCCTCGGGAACGCCAAGTGCCTTGCGGCCGCGAGCGCGATCGCCCTCGATCACCGAGCGACGTACGGGGTTGCCGGTCATGAGCACGTGGTCAGGGTCACCTTCGCGCTCAAAGACCGAACGCGCTGCCGGCACCGAGATGCACACGCGGGCGGCGTGGGAGTTCATCATCTTGTTGGCCAGGCCCGGAACAGAGTTCTGCTCATGCAGCAGATACGGAACGCCCGCGCCCTTGCACCACCCCAGCAGCGGAACCTCGACATAGGCACCAAAACCAATGGCGGCATCGGGCTTGCCGACCTTTGAGAAATGACTGGCGAGCGCACGCTTGGCTTTGTTGACACGCCACAGCGAGGTCAGCGCCGTCCAAGGACGGGAGCGGTCGAAGCCCGTGACCGTAATGGGCACAAAATCAAACCCAGCCTCGGGGACCAGACGACCCTCGAGCTTGCGCGACTGGCCCACGAACACAACGTGGTGGCCACGGTCACGGAGCTCTTCGGCCAAGGCGAGCGCGGGGTTGATGTGCCCTGCCGTGCCGCCGGCTGCAATAGCAACGGTCATTTTATCGGTCATGGTAGTCCCTTCGTACACGCGGTCCCTGGCCGTCGGTACGCAGACGCGCCGACGGGTCTGAGTTCAAATCGATTCGATTATATCCGCCGCCCGCATTGCGAGGAGTGGGGCGCTGAGGACGACCTTGCGGCGCCGTTCGCTGACGCGGGCGGGCTGCGGGGTCGGTCGCAGAGCCATCCAGGACGGTAAAACCGTTACGCGAAGATCGCTCGCCGCGCACGTGGGGCACGCCGGCGGTACTCTCATCCATAACGGCAAAGCTCTCACGGCGGCGGTCATACTCATCGCGGCGGGCGCTCTCGTACGAAACGCGCAGGATCAACCCGGCAAGCATGAGCGACACAATAATCGACGAACCGCCGTAGCTAATAAACGGCAACGGTTTGCCCGTCATGGGAAACACGTTGAGGATGCCCAGCGCGTTAATCAAAAACTGCACTGCGAGAATGACCGCGGAGCCAGACGCCATGAGCGCGCCCCGACGATCGGTCGCCTGCTCGGCAATGCGAAACGCCGAGTAGATCAGCATCGCAAACACCAAGAAGAACAGCACGGTTCCGACAAAACCGACTTCCTCGCCAATGATGGCCAAGATGTAGTCGTTGTGTGCCTCGGGCAGATACGAGTACTTCATGGTTGAGTTGCCGATGCCACGGCCGAACAGACCGCCCGAGGCAAAGGCCATGATGGCAAGCGTGGCCTGATAGCCGTCACCATACTCGTCGGCCCAAGGGTTCAAGGCAACCTGAATACGCACCATACGGTATGGCTCTGCGACAAGCGCAATCACGATCACGAGAATGCCGAAGATTAGCACGCCGATGATAAATCTGGGGTCGAGACCCGCAAACAACGCCATGCACATGAGGGTCAACAGGATGATCAGGACAGTACCGAAATCGGGCTGGATAAAGATCAGAAAGAGCGAAATGCCCAGGTAGATGCCCATCTTGCGAAGGAATTCGTTGATGTTGCCACCGGGCGAAAAGAAGCGATCAAGCATGATGGCCGAATACGCAATGGCAAATGGCTTTAAAAACTCGGAAGGCTGGAACTGAATACCGGCGATGTTGAGCCAGCGCGTGGCGCCGCGGCTGCCGCTGCCCACCAAGAACACCAGAAGCAGTAGCCCTATCATGCCGATAAGGAAGATCCTGAGCACATCCTCCCGAAACCAGCTGTCCGGCAAAACGCGCACGATGGCAATCAGCGCCAGAACACCGACCACGGCAAACGCGGCCTGTCGACCCAGAAAAAACGTCGCCGAGCCATTCTCGTGCAGCGCCTCGACCGAAGACGCCGAGTACACCATCAGCAGGCCAAAGCATACCAAGGTAAACAAGCAGGCCATGAATATCAAACGGGGGCGCATGATACGGGCGGGAACGCCGGCAATATAGCGTTCGCTAAACGACTGCCCGCCGCGGCTGGAACGCGGTGTGGTGCGACGTGAGGAAGCACGGTCCGAGTCGGGCCTCCTCATACCTTGTCGGGGGCTCTCCTCTCTCACCGCAACCCCTATTCCATTTGTGATTTCGCTGTAGCGGCAAGCTGAGCCACGTAGTCCTTAAACACGCGGCCGCGCTCCTCATAGCCCGAGAACTCATCGAACGAAGAGCAGGCAGGAGAAAGTAAGATCACGTCACCACGGCTCGAAAGCGAACGGGCGACGTCCACGGCGTCGCGTAGGTCATCCGCCTGGGCGATATCCACATCGCCATCGACATCGGCCTCGTCCATAGCGGCGGTGAAGCGCTCGCGCGCATCGCCAAAGCAGACGACCGAGCGCACGTTGTCCATAACGACGCGCGCGAAGTCCGTGAGCGGAGTGCCCTTATCGTGGCCGCCGAGCAGCAAGATCACGTCGTCATCGGGAAATGCCGTCAGTGCCTTCTCGACCGCATCGGTGTTAGTCGCCTTGGAATCGTTGACGTAGCGCACGCCGTCAATCTCGCCACACGGCTCCACGCGGTGCTCGAGCGGCTGGAACGAGGCCAGACCGCGGCAGACACCGTCGACATCGGCACCGACTGCCAAGGCAGCCGTGGCAGCGCACAGGGCATTGATAACATTGTGATGGCCCGAGATCTTGAGCTCGGATGTAGCGATGAGCGGGGTCTCGACGCCCTTCAGGCGCACGATCATCTTGCCATCGCGCACAAAGGCGGCATCCTCGCCCTCAGGCTCGTCAAAGGCAACCTTGCAGATGCGACGACCCGGCGTGTAGATGTACTCATCGAACTCGTGAATGCCGGCGTCTTCGACGTCGACAACCACCAGATCGTCATCGACCATATTGTCAAACAGTTTGATCTTGGCAAGCGCATAGTTCTTATGACTCTTATGCCAGCCCAAGTGGTCGGGAGTGATGTTGAGCAGCACCGCCACGCGGGGGTGGAGCTCGGTTGTCGTAGCAATCTGATAGCTCGAGAGCTCAGCCACAAACCACTCGTTGTGGGCTCGGCCGTCAATCTCGTTGACCGGCGGCTCGCCGATGTTGCCGACAGCAACGCTGGCCTCGCCGGCAGCCTTAAGCAGATAATCAGTCAGCGACGTGGTGGTCGTCTTGCCGTTGGTGCCCGTGATGGCAATCCAGTTATCGGGCGACAGGCGATAGGCAAACTCGGGCTCACCCATAATCTGGGCGGCATGCTCGCGCCCAGCCTTAAAGAAGCCCGAGAACTCCGAGATGCCCGGGCACGTCACGCATACGTCATAGGCGCCCTCGACCTGTTCGGTCCCATAGACAAACGACGCACCAGCAGCCTCGAGCGCACGCGTGGCGTCATTGGGCTCAGAGGTGCCACCGCCATACACGGTAACGGCACTTACGCGCTCGGGATGTGCCAGCGCCCAGCGGGCGACATCGAGACCGGATTTGCCCTGACC
The DNA here is from genome assembly GCA_934865005.1 of uncultured bacterium. GTDB lineage: Bacteria > Actinomycetota > Coriobacteriia > Coriobacteriales > Coriobacteriaceae > Collinsella. The sequence goes on from CAKWZF010000007.1 coordinate 18,302, forward strand.
CAAAACGAGCAGGCTAAAGACATCAGCAAGAGACATGAAAGACCACTATCCCAACTGGAAGAACAGAGCAAGGCCAACGGCGCCAAAGGCAGCAGCGATAATCCAAAAACGGATGACGACCTTGGTATCGGCACAGCCCTTCTTTTCTAAATGATGATGGATGGGCGCCATAAGGAAGACGCGCTTGTGCGTAAAGTGGAAGTAGACAACCTGAATCATGACCGACAGGGTCTCAACGATAAACAGGCCGCCGATGATGAGGGAGACGACCTCGGTGTTGGTCATGATGGACGTGCAGGCAAACGCGGCGCCCAGGGCAAGCGAGCCGGTATCGCCCATAAAGATGCTCGCCGGATAGCAGTTGAACCACAGAAAGCCCAAGCAGGCACCGGCACACGCGGTGCAGAAGATGGACAGGTTCACGTCTCCGTGCAAAAACGCCATGGCAGCCATGGCGAGCATGGCAATCATGGAGGTGCCGCCAGCAAGACCGTCAAGGCCATCGGTCAGGTTCACGGCATTAGAAAGACCGGCGATCATCAGCCAGCAAAAGACAATGTAGAGCCACGGGAACGAAAGGCCGCAGATGGTGGTCGAAAGCACGCCAAGGTCAATCGTCAGGCCGCCGGGAAAACGAATCTCGGGGGCGACGCCGCACCAGTTAACGGCAAGTACCGTAAAGGTGACACAGATAATGGTTAGGCCGATCATCTTGGCATGAGGCGTCAGACCGAGCGAGCGCCCATGCGTAACGGAGGTCAGGTCGTCGATCAGGCCCAGCACGCCGGTCGCCAGCGTGGCGAGCAGCACGAGCACGAGCTCGGTGGTGAGCTTGCCCATCAGCAGGCAGGTCAGCGAAATCGCGACGAGAATGACAACGCCACCCATGGTGGGCGTTCCCTGCTTAACCAAATGACGCTTGGGGCCGTCGGCACGAACCTGCTGGCCGATACCCTCGACCTTAAGTAGCTTGATCCACCACGGCATGAGCAGCAGCGCAATGGCAGCTGCGATGCCAAGCCCCAAAAAAGCCTGATACGTTGGATACGAGGGATTGCCGAACATGGGCTAGCACACACCTTCCACAAAGCGGTCGAGCTCAACAAAGCGGGAACCCTTGACCAGTACAACATCATGTTTTTCAAGCGCGCCGCCCATGCGGTCGAGCACCTGCTGATAATCGGAGAACACCTGGATGCGGTCCTCGTCCATGCCCATCATGCGCGCGGCATCGGCCATAAGCTGGGCCAGCTCACCACCCACGCACGCCAGCATGTCGAGCTTCTTGGCGGCGGCATAGGCGCCCACGAGCTCATGCATGCGAGGAGCCTCATCGCCCATCTCGCCCATCTCGCCCAGGATCGCCATGCGAGACCCCGTGCACGAAAGCGAGCACAGCAGATCGAGACCAGCAGCCATGGATTCGGCGCTGGCGTTATAGGAATCGTCGATGACGCGGGCACCGCTCTTGGCGCGCTTGATCTCCTGGCGGTGCCCGGTGATCGTGAGGCCCCTAAAGGCAGCATCGATCTGCTCGGGCGTCACGCCCAGGCGATAGGCAACTGCGGCGGCCTTAACGGCATTTGGGACGGACTGCACGCCGGGGATGGCAAGCATGGTATCGGTCGTCTCACCCTGGCCAAAATCGAGCGTAAAGACCGGACGGCCCTCGTCATCAACACGAATGTCGCGGGCACGGACCTCATCATCGTCCGAGACGCCGGCCAGCATCACATCGATACCAGCAGGCTGGGCGAACGTATCGCGAATGAACGGCGTAAAGTCGTCCTCACCGCCCAAAACCAGCAGCGGCAAGAAGTCGCCGGCGGCGCACATACCCTGGACAATCTCGGCCTTAGCGCGGGCGATGTTCTCGCGGCTGCCCAAAATGCCGATGTGAGAGGTACCAATCTTGCTCACGATGGCAAGGTTGGGATTGGCGGACTGGGACAGGCGCTCAATCTCGTGGAAATGGTTCATGCCCATCTCGAGCACCAGGACCTCGGTATCGGCCGGAGCGGAAAGCACCGTGAGCGGCATGCCGATCAGGTTATTGAAATTGCCCTTGGTGGCCCAGACACGATAGCGCTTGGCGAGCACGGCGGCGAGCACGTCCTTGGTCGTCGTCTTGCCGATGGAACCGGTAATACCAACGACCAGGCAGCCAAGCTCCAGGCGATACGTGTGCGCCAAACGCAGCAGAAACTCCTCGGGATCATCGGTCAGCAGGATGGCGCACCCCTTGTCCTGCGCCAGCGAGACCAGCTCGGCCTCGGGCTCACGCGTCATCACGACGGCGCCGGCACCCGACTGGACGGCACGGGAAGCAAAATCATTGCCGTCGACGTTTTCACCGGGAAAGGCGACGAAAATCGTCCCTTCCTCGACCTGGCGCGAGTCGATAACGCACCCGCGGCATACCCGATCGGCTTCTCCCGTCACGGTTCGGGCCCCTGTTGCGGCCGCGAGGTTGTTGACGGCGATCTCTATCATTGCAGCTCCCCTGTAAACCTAATAATGCTATCGGCGTATTGTATCCCAGCGCCGCACATGCGTGGTGCAGGGCATGTGAACACCCTCATATGGGACAACAAACCACGCCCCAAAGATTGTAACCCCCTACTTCGTGTGCGGGATACCCAGCACGTCGAGCGCGTTGGCCATAATGGACTGGAACGGCACCGCAGCGGCATCTGAGCCGCTCGGCGTTCCGTCGAGCGTGATATAACACAGCACCTTGGGCGATTGTGCCGGTGCAAAGCCCATAAAGGACGACATGTAGTTCTCCTTGAGGTAGCCGCCGTTCTCGTCGGCACGTTCGGCCGTACCGGTCTTACCCGCCACGTCATAGCCGTCAACCGCGCCGCCAACGCCCGTTCCCTCGGACACGACCGTCTGCATGCACGATGTCACCTGGGATGCGGCGTCCTCCGAAATCGCGCGCTCGCCTTCGCCCCAGTCCTTCTCGTCGCCCTTGCTGGACTTATAGAAGTGCGGTGTCATCATCACGCCGCCGTTGGCGATGCCGCCCACGGCACGTGCGATCTCAATCGGCGAGACAGACAGTGCCTGTCCAAAGCTCATCGAGCCCAGCGTGGCGCCGTCATACTGGTCACGCTCCTTGACGATACCCAGGCTCTCTCCCGGAAAATCGACACCCGAGCTGTGACCGATGCCCCACTTGTCCACATAGGCGGCAAAGTCGTCGGCACCGATCTTGCGCCCCACTAGGACAAAGCCCACGTTGGACGAACGGCGCATCATCTCGCGCACATCCATGGTCATGGCATAGTCGCGCTTGTCGGCATCGGTGACGGTATCGTCGCCCACCTTGATGCTCGCCGGCACCTCAAACGACGTACTCGATCGCACGACGCCCAAGTCGAAGCCGGCGCCCGCCACGAGCGTCTTAAAGACCGAGCCGGGCTCGTAGGCGTCGGTGACCAGGCGCAGATTCATATCCTCGGTCTTGGCATTCTCCAGATCGGTCTGGTCGTAGGTCGGGTACGAGCAGGCTGCCAAAATCTCGCCTGTCGTAGGATCGGTGACCAGCGCCGAGCCGTTCTTGGCCTTAGTCTTCTCAACTGCCTCTGCCAGGGCATCCTCGGCCGCACGCTGGATATTGACGTCGAGCGTCGTCACGATATCAACGCCGTCGACCGCAGCCACCTTTTTATAGGCACCGCCCGCGATATAGCTGCCGTCCCTCGCGCGCTCGCGTACGAGAGAACCGTTCGTGCCGGTCAGAAGCTTGTTGTATTGCTTTTCGAGACCCGTCAAGCCGTCGTTGTCTACATTCACTACACCCAGCACCTGCGATGCCAGATTGCCGTATGGATATACGCGCTTCATGGCCTGCTCAAAAAGCACGCCGGGCAGGTTCTTCTTCTCCAGCGCCGCAACATCGTCTTCGTCCACCTGGCGCTTGATATACACCCAGGTTCCATCGGACTCAACGAGCTTGCGGCAGGTCTTTTTATCGATTCCAGTTGCCTTGACCAGCGCCGACACCGTCTTGTCAACATCCTCGACAAGCTGCGGGTTCACGGCGATGTTGCGACATTCGACCGACGACGCCAACACGTTGCCGTTGCGGTCGTAGATGGTGCCGCGTTTGGCATAGAGGGTCTGCGCAAGCAGGCGGCGCGCATCGGCACGCTCGCGCAGTTTATCGGCTTCGACAATTTGATAGTCGGCAAGGCGAAAGACGCCCAAGCCCAAGCCAAGCCCAATGAAGCCCATGATGGCTTTGCGGCGAGGCAGAGGCGCGCCTGTGAGCCATTCGGTCGACGAACTCTTGCGCGACCCGGCGTTATGCACTTGAGGGCCGCCCGAGCCGCGAAGTCGCGACGCCGGGTCGTTGCCACGGGACTGCCCGGCGTTGTAAGATTGCCGACCCGTTCCTTGATAACCAGAACGTCCCCGCGACGAGGGACGTCCAGAACCGCGGCCCCCATCGGAACCGCGGCGATAGTCATTTGTCATACTCAGCTACCGTCTTGCTACTGAGCGGTCGCGGTCGCGTTGGCGCCCGCGGCTGCATCCTGCGAAAAGTCAAGTGTAACGCTCTCGCTGGGCTCCACCATGCCATAAGCGCCCGCAAGGTCGCGAATGCGCGTGTCGGCGCCATAGACCGAATGCATGACCTCCAGGTCGGAGCTCTCATCGGTCGCCTTTTCGAGCGTGTTGGTAAGCTCGGCGTTGCTGTTGAGCACCTGGGCCGTAACGCCGGCGAGCGCCACGCGGGCGACGCCGATCGTCATGAAGATAGCCGCAATGATGCAAAACGTTTTAAGAACGCTCATGAAAACCGGGCTTACCACCTGGTTTGCCTGACGGCCCGCGCCCGTGTAGACATCAAAGCGCGGCGCGCGCTGCTCACGGGGAGCAACGGGGGCCTGCGGCGTCTCACGATAGGCGGGCATGGCGTTCATATCATAGGCGAGTGCTGCGCTTGAAGTGTTGTAGCCCATGATATGCCGCCTCCCATCCCGAGTACGTTGGTAGTGTGTTTAAGCTTCGTTTATGGTGCGAGCGGGAGGTCCAATATCGCGCGGTCGCGTCTACAGACGCTGCGCCACGCGGATTTTGGCTGATCTCGCCCGAGGGTTGCGCTCAACCTCATCAGGCTGGGCAACCAAGGGTTTGCGGGTGATGACCTTGAGTATCGGCACGTTGCCGCACACGCACACCGGAATCTCCGGCGGACACGTGCACCCCTGGCTCATCTCCTTAAAGTGGTTCTTTACGATACGGTCCTCGAGCGAGTGATACGAGATGACGCAGATACGTCCGCCCGGGTTGAGCCACCTGGTGGCGGCATCAAGCCCTCGTTCGAGCACATCGAGCTCGTGATTGACCTCGATGCGAATGGCCTGGAAACTTTTCTTGGCCGGGTGTCCGCCATGCCGACGAGCGGCAGCCGGGATACCCGCCTTGATGATCTCGACAAATTGGCCGGTGGTTTCGATCGGTTCTTGCTCGCGGCGGCGCACGATCTCGCGCGCAATCTGCGAGGCGAACTTCTCTTCGCCGTAGACGCGTAGAATCCGGGCGAGGTCGTGTTCGTTATAGGTGTTGATGACCTCAGCTGCGTTTAAGGTGTTATTACCCGGATCCATCCGCATGTCCAATGGGGCGTCCTCGTTATACGAAAAGCCCCTGCCAGGGATATCGAGTTGCGGTGACGAAACGCCCAAATCGAACAGGAAGCCATCGACCCCGGGCACCTCGGCCGAGCAAAGCAGCTCGTCCAAGTCGCCGAAGTTGCCCTTCAGCAGCTGGTGCGGAACGCCGGGAACCTCGCGGTCCAGACGGGCGCCAGCGGCCTCGAGGGCCATGTCGTCCTGATCGACGCCGAGCAAAAGGCCCGTCTCCCCCACCTGCGCGGCCATCTTTACCGAATGGCCGGCACCGCCAAGGGTGCAATCGCAGACAACGGAGCCGCTCTTTAGCCGCAGCGACTCAAGCACTTCGCCGAGCATGACAGGTTCATGCCGATATTCTTGTGTCAAGATCCCACGCTCCATCCGTTACCCGTGCCTTGCCCTTACGAGAAGAAGAGGTCCAGCAGGGCCTCATCGTCATCGTCCTCATCGGCCGCGGCGCGATCCCAAACCTCAAGGTGGTCGTAGTTGCCCACAACCGTGACCTCGCGGTCGAGGTTCGCCTGCTTGCGGAGAGACTCGGAAAGACCGATACGACCGGCGCTGTCCACGTCCATCGACGTGGTGCGCTTGTTGATCGCCCTCATGAGCTTCTGGTCATTAATGTCACGCGGGTTAAAACCCTCGTGGCCCTCACGACCCGCGAAGAGTCCTTCGACCCACTTATCGAAGGCCTCGGCAGAGAACACGTACAGAGCATCGACATCCAGGGCTTTGAACACGCGAACGTGCTCTCCAAGCTCCTCGCGAAGGGGTGCAGGCAGGGATAGACGACCTTTTGCATCGAGATTGCGCTCGTATGCACCCGTCATTCCCATGTGCGCCCTCCCCTCGGTTACTCAGATGGCACGTACGCGGGGAACCACCCCGCCTGTCGACGTCATCAATAATATGGGGAACCGCCCCATTTTTCAACACCTTTCCCCACCCCTTCCCCCACCCCGCCCCACCACTCCACCCTCAATATGTTGTAAAACACCCCCGAGCATATGTTCGAAAACACAATATGTTGTGTTTGCAGCAAAGGCGTGATGCCACCTGTAGAACCACGCCCGCGAACCTCAACCTTCAAGTTGACCTTGAGGCGATTTTTACGTCCCTTTACACGCCGTTCACATCGCCCCCAAACTCCCCCACCCACGACACACACGGCCCACCACCGCGTCGGTGTCTGGCGAAAAATGGGACGGGCCCCAGATTGCCCATGCGCGCAAAAGTGCGTCTCGGCAATCTGGGGCCCGTCCCCTTTAATATTTATAAATATGCAGGTCAGCGAGGTGCTAGCGATGTGCCAGCGGGTGCGCCGCCAGATAGACCTCGGTCAGTTGCGTACGATCGACATGCGTGTAGATCTGCGTGGTCGATATATCGGCATGCCCCAAGATCTCCTGTAGCACACGGAGGTCTGCGCCGCCCGCAAGCATATGGGTGGCAAAGGAGTGACGCAGCGTATGGGGATGGAGCCCCACCAGTCCCACCTGGCGCCCGTAGCGCTCACAGATGGCATGGATGCCCTGGCGCGACAGACGGCGGCCGTTCTTATTTAAAAAGACCGCCGAGGTCTCGGTTCCGCGGGCATGGACCGCCAAGCGAGAACGCCCCTCAGTTACATAGAGCGTCAGAGCTCGCGCCGCGCTTCCCACCAGCGGTGACAGGCGTTCCTTTGAGCCCTTACCGCGAACGAGCACAAAACCATCGTCGATATGGATATCGCCCACATCGAGCCCCACCAACTCGCTCACACGTAAGCCGCATCCGTAGAGCACTTCCAAGATGGCATGGTCGCGCAAGCCCATCTCGCCCTCGGGGAAGTCTTGATCGAGCAGCGCCGAGACATCCTCCACCGATAGATACTCCGGCAAACGCTCAGCCTTTTTAGGCAGGCGCAACGCCGCCGTTGGATTTTGGGCCACAGCCCCATCGCGCACCAAAAAGGCATGCAGGCCCTTCACGGCCGCAAGCGCACGCTCCACCGAGGCATCGGAATAGCCCCCATCGCGACGGTCGGCGACAAAGCCCTCCACGACCCGACGGGTCACCTCTTCAAAAGACACAATACCCGCCCGCTCCAGATAGGCGCAGTACGTCGTCAGGTCACGACGATAGGCCGCAATCGTGTTGCGCGCCAAACCCCGCTCGACCGCGAGGTAATCGAGATACTCCCCCGCCGCCACGGCGAGCGACGAGGGAGTAGCTTCGGTATGTTCCTTATTCGCCGGCACCCTTAGTCCGTAGCGAGGTTCATGGGCGTCACCTGCAGACGGTCGACACCCTCGTGCTGGCCGATCGAAGCGCGTACGAACTCGCGGAACAGCGGCTGCGGGTTGGTCGGGCGGCTCTTGAACTCGGGATGAGCCTGGGTTGCCACATACCACGGATGCACGTCGCGCGGCAGCTCGACCATCTCGACCAGGCGCTCGTCAGGCGACAGACCCGAGATAACCAAACCGGCGTCCTCGAGCTGGTCGCGGAAGGCGTTGTTGAACTCAAAGCGGTGACGGTGACGCTCGTAGACGAGTTCCTCGCCATATGCCTCGCGAGCAAGGGTATCGGCGGCGAGCTTGCACGGATAGGCGCCCAGGCGCATGGTGCCGCCCTTCTCGGTCACGTCCTCCTGCGAGCTCATCAGATCGATGACACTATACGGGCCATCCGGATCGAACTCAGAGGAGCTGGCGCCGGCAAGGCCGACGACATTGCGCGCAAATTCGCACACGGCCACCTGCATACCCAGGCAAATGCCCAGATACGGAATCTTGTGCTCACGGGCAAACTCGGCCGCGAGGATCTTGCCCTCCAGGGCGCGCTTGCCAAAGCCGCCGGGGACCAGGATGCCCGAGGCGTCGCCCAGAACCTCGGAGACATTCTGCTCGTCGAGGCTCTCGCCGTCGACCAGCTGGACGTCCACATGGCGATCGTAGAAGACGCCCGCATGGTGCAGGGCCTCGATAACCGACAGGTACGCATCGGGCAGCTGCGTGTACTTGCCCACGACGGCGATCTTCACCTTGTCGGCGTGATGGTTGGCGTGATTCTGTTTGCGCAGGAACTCGTTCCACTCGCTCATGTCGCGCTCACGCGGGTCCAGACCCAGGCGCTCGCAAATGCGCAGGTCAAAGTCCTGCTCGGCAAGCAGCTGCGGAACATCGTAAATGCTCGCGCAGTCCTCGTTGGTAAAGACGCAATCGGTGTCGACGTCGCAGAAGCTTGCGATCTTTCCGCGGATAGCGTCATCGATATGGTGGTCGGAGCGCAGCACGATAATATCGGGCTGGATGCCAAAGCTGCGGAGCTCCTTGACGGAATGCTGTGTGGGCTTGGTCTTGACCTCGTGGGCGGCGGCGATATAGGGAACGAGCGACACGTGGATGTAGCAGACGTTCTCGGGGCCGGCCTCCTTGCGGTACTGACGGATGGCCTCGACAAACGGCTGGGACTCGATGTCGCCAATCGTGCCGCCCAGCTCGGTGATGACTACATCGGAGCCGGTCTGCTCCTCGATGCGGCGGAACTTGTCCTTAATGGCATTGGTGACGTGGGGAATTACCTGCACGGTACCGCCCAAAAAGTCGCCGCGACGCTCGCGGGCGATTAGGCTTTTGTAGATGGCACCGGTCGTAAAGTTGGAATCGCGGGTCAGGTTCTCATCAATAAAGCGCTCGTAATGACCCAGATCCAGGTCGGACTCGTAACCATCCTCGGTAACGAAGACCTCACCATGCTGGAATGGGCTCATGGTACCGGGGTCGACGTTCAAATACGGGTCGGCCTTCTGCATCGTTACTTTGTAGCCACGCGACTTGAGCAGACGGCCCAGCGAGGCCGCGGTGATACCCTTGCCCAGGGACGAAACCACGCCACCGGTTACGAACACATGCTTGGTCATATTGAGTTACCTGCGCTTCCCGTAGAAGTTGTTTATCCACATCTTACGGGTCTTCATTGTAATACTCGCGCCGCGGACCGTTCGCAATTTTTCTCGCGTGCGATTGCATTTCTCAATCTTGAAACAAAACGCCGCCCGGTTTCCCAGGCGGCGTCGCTATGGCAAGGGTTACATGCTGCTATCGATCAGCAACCTCGTCCTCGAGCATTTCTTGAACGAGCATGCCGGTACGGACGCCCTCAAGATACCACTTGCCATGTTCGGTGAGGCAAATGCCATTTGCAAGCTGACCGCCGTCGTCGCTATAACGCGAGACGACATCAATCATGCCTTCGGAATCCAAGCGATCGATTGCGGCGCGGGCACGATACGGCGAAACCCCCACGCGCTCGGCAAGCGTTTTGCGCGAGAAACCATACGGCCCGCCATTGTCTTCGGTTTGCCGGTCGATCTCCATCAACACCAGCACCTCGACACGCTTCATATCGTTGACACTCGCACGACCCTTGCCCGCCATAGCAGCCTCCTCAAACCGAGCACGAGCATCTAACGCGCCGTGCGCGACCGACACACCTCACGATGGCAGGTAATATCCATCATGCGGCATCCCGCTAAGGATGAAACAGTTATGGTTATTGTATACCGCTCAAATTGTTTCTAGGCAGGTAAACAGCTATTTTTCGCCGAAATAGGCGCTTTATTGATCAAAAAGCCGTACCGGGCGCTAACCCGATACGGCCAAAATGCAATGCAATTACCGCGGTGCTTCAAACTTAGCGATGGAAGAAACCGCGGCGCTCAAACTTGGGCTCGCAGCACACGTTGATACCCAGTTTGCGCAGTACCGTCTCGTCCGTCGGCGAGATAATCACGCTAAAAAAGGCATCGCAACCGCGCAGCTGCTCCAGGCCCGAAAGGACGCGGGCGGCCGTCTCACTCGTGGCCGAGGTGATCGACAGCGCCATAAGCGTCTCGTCGGTGTGGAGGCGCGGGTTTTTGCTGCCCAGGAAATGCGTCTTGAGCTTGCTGATGGGCTCGATCGCCTCATCGCTGATAACCTCGAGCTCAAGGTCGACGCCCGAGACGTGCTTGAGGGCGTTCATAATGAGCGAACTTGCGGCGCCCAGGCGCGTGGAGGTCTTACCGGTCACCACGGAGCCATCGGGCATGACCATGGCCCCCACGGGACCACCCGTCAGCTGCTCCCTGGTGAGGGCCGCCGAGCGCGCCGGTGAGTAGTTCTTATCGATGCCGGCTTTCTTCATAATAATCTTGAGACGGTCGACTTGCTCATCGCCCACGCCGGTACGGCGCACATTTTCGACCGCGGTAAAGTAGCGGCGGACGATCTCCATCTTGGAAGCGTCGCGGCAGGCATCGTCATCGGTGATGGCAAAGCCGACCATATTGACGCCCATGTCCGTAGGACTCTTGTAGGGGCTCTTGCCCAGGATCTTTTCCATCAGAGCACGGACCACCGGGAAGGCCTCGACGTCGCGGTTGTAGTTGACTGTGGTCTTGTTGTAGGCCTCAAGGTGGAACGAATCGATGATATTGGCGTCGTCGAGGTCAGCCGTGGCGGCCTCGTAGGCAATATTGACCGGATGCGTCAGAGGAAGATTCCAGACCGGGAAGGTCTCAAACTTGGCATAGCCGGCGGCCGTGCCATGCTTGTGCTCGTGATAGAGCTGAGACAGGCAGGTGGCAAGCTTGCCAGAGCCAGGACCGGGGGCAGTGACCACGACGAGCGGTCGGGTGGTCTCGACAAACTCGTTCTTGCCGTAGCCATCGTCGGACACGATCAGATCGACATCGTGCGGATACCCCTCGATGGGATAGTGCAGCTTGGCGGGAATACCGAGCGCGTTCAGGCGGTTGCGGAACACATCGGCAGCAGGCTGGCCGGCGTACTGGGTGATGACCACAGCCGCGACGGCAAAGCCGTTGCCGCGGAACAGGTCAACCAGGCGCAGCACATCCTCGTCATAGGTAATACCGAGGTCACCACGAGCCTTGTTTTTTTCGATGTGGTTCGCGTTGATCGCGATGATAACCTCGACATCGTCGGCGATGCTCTTGAGCATGCGGAACTTGCTGTCCGGTTCAAAACCCGGTAGCACGCGGCTCGCATGATAGTCATCGAATAGCTTACCGCCAAACTCCAAATAGAGCTTGCCGCCAAACTGCGAGATGCGCTCCTTAATGTGAGCAGCCTGCAGCTCGATATACTTCGCGTTGTCGAAACCCTGGCGCATATATGGCTCCCGTCCCGTTTCCATTTAATGTTCTAGGCGATTATAACGGAGCCCGCCCTCCCCGATACCCAGACCATCAACAGGCACCAACCAAACATCCGTCAAACCTCTTGTCGGACATATTTGGTGCAAACTAACCTGACCCCATTGCACCGCCCCATAACACCAACAATGGCAGCGCCGCAGGTGGAGCAAAAGTCAGCGAAAGCCCGCCAGAGCGAGCAAGGTGACGTGAAAGAGGAGGGCATAGGCCTTTTGGCCATGCCCGACGATTGAACGTCAGATTGCCGCTCTGGCGGGCTTGCAGCGTCGAGTGGTTCCGGCGTTTGGTAAAACGCCGGAACACAAGAGCGCCCCCTCCCGCGCACGGAACGGAAGGGGGCTAAAGGTAGGAGTCTACCGGTGGGTTTACCCCGCCGGACAGACGATGACCAGGTGATCCTCTACAGGATCGTCAAGGTTTCCGTGGGGTACCCGTTGGGTACTTAGATCAACACGCAGGCGACGGTCAGGATGATGGCGCAGGCGACGGAGAGCGCGACGATGAGCTTAAGGGCAAACTTGAGCCAGGTCGTCCACTCGATCTTGGCCAGGGCGAGACCGCCCATGATGGCGCCGGAGGTCGGGGTGAATAGGTTCACGACACCGATGGCGGCGGAGAAGATCATGACCATGACCTCAGGCGAGAAGCCGAGCTTAACAGCCAGCGGTCCCATGATGGGCATGGAGACGGTGGCCATACCGGAGGTCGAGGGGATCAGGAAGGACAGGCCGAAGTAGACCAGGAAGCTCATGGGAGCGAAGATCACGCCGGACAGGCCAGCCAGGGCATTGGCGGCAGCGTCGAGGACGAAGACATCGAGGCCGGTGTTAGCCATGAGGACGGAGATACCACGGGCGAGGGCGATGACGAGAACAACGGACATCATGTCGGCAGCGCCGGTGATGAAGGTGTTAACGATCTGCTTCTCGGACAGGCCACCGATGATACCGATCAGGACGGCCATGAGGAAGAACCAGGTGGAAGCCTCGTCGAAGTACCACTGGCCAATGGGCAGGCCGGTGATCAGGGCAGACCAGCCCTGGACGACGGCGTTACCGTCGGCGTCGTAGACAGCGCCAGCGTCGAAGAAGTTGGCGACGCCCTCGTTGAGGTCGGCCAGCGGAATGAAGCCGACGATCATGACGACGAAGGTGAAGGCGAAGGCGATCAGAACACCCTTCTGACGACCGGTGAGCTTGACCTCCTTGTGGACCTCGGAAGCAGCCTTGCCGTGAGCCTCTTCGGCGTCCTTGAGCTCCTGCATCGACAGGATGGTGGAACCCTTGTCAGCCTTGACCTTCTTGGCATAGTTCATCACGAAGAAGATGGACATAGCGGTAGTGACAATCCACAGGACGGCACCGAGGCCGATGATGATGGACTGGTTGACCTCAATGCCAACGCCGGTCAGAGCGTCGACGGCAGCGCCGACGGCGAACGGGTTAACCGTGGAGCCCAGGCAGCCGCAGCCAGCGCCGAGCAGGACGGTAGCGGCACCGACCATGGGGTCGAAGCCAGCAGCCATCATGGTAGCGGCGAGCAGGGCGTAGAAGGGAACGGTCTCCTCGCACATACCATAGGTGGTACCACCGAGGGAGAAGATGAGCATCAGCACGGGAATGAGCATAATCTCGTTGCCCTTAAGCTTCTGCACCAGAACGGCGATGCCGTTGTCCAGGGCGCCGGTCTCGGTCATCATACCGAGGAAGCCGCCCAGGATCATAACGAAGAGGCAGACGGGCAGAGCGTCAGCGAAGCCCTTAATCGGGGCGGTGCAGAAATCGCTCAGACGGGCGGCAGTAACCGCGCCGCCGGACGTGCCGGAGACGATAACGGTAATCACTGCGACAATTGCCAGCAGAGCAAGAAGAATGGTGAACGATGAAGGCATACCGCGCTTTTTCTTAGCGGTCTCAGTCATAGTTCTCATCCCCCCTTCATAAATCATTTACTGATCTCGCCAGAAGCGGCTCTTCCGTGCCGTGCCTGCCGCTTGATGCGAGATTATTACCAGATAAAACTGCTCGGGGTGTGCAGCAATACACCCCGAGCGAGATGCTAGATGCTCTTACTTGAGCGTGGCGTACATGACAGCCTTGATGGTGTGCATGCGGTTCTCGGCCTCGTCGAAGACCTTGGAAGCGGGGCTCTCGAAGACCTCGTCGGTGACCTCCTGCTCGGTGATGCCGAACTGCTCGCACTTCTCGGCGCCAATGGTGGTGTTGGTGTCGTGGAAGCTGGGCAGGCAGTGCAGGAAGATGGCACCCGGGTTGGCCATAGCCATGACCTCGGAGGTGACACGATACGGGGTGAGCTGAGCGATGCGCTCGGCCCAGACCTCGTCGGGCTCGCCCATGGAGACCCACACGTCGGTGTAGATAACGTCGGCACCGGTGACGCCGTTCTTGACGTCGGTGGTCAGCTTGATGGTGCAACCGTTGGCCTCGGCGATGGGCTTGCAGGCCTCGATGACGTCGTCGGCGGGCATGCACTCCTCGGGGCCGCAGGCCACGAAGTTCATGCCGAGCTTGGAGCAGACGACCATGAGGGAGCGAGCGACGTTGTTCTTGCAGTCGCCCATGAAGACGAGGGTCTTGCCCTTGATGTCGTAGTTGAAGTTCTCCTGGACGGTCAGGATATCGGCGAGCATCTGGGTGGGATGCCACTCAGTGGTCAGGCCGTTCCACACGGGCACGCCGGACTTAGCAGCGAGCTCCTCGACGTCGTCCTGGGCAAAGCCACGGAACTCGATGCCGTCATACATGCGGCCGAGAACGCGGGCGGTGTCCTCGATGGACTCCTTCTTGCCCATCTGCGACGAACCGGGATCGAGATAGGTCACGCCCATGCCCAGGTCCATGCCGCCGACCTCGAAGGCGCAGCGGGTACGAGTGGAGGTCTTCTGGAAGAGCAGAACGATGTTCTTGCCCTCGAGATAGCGATGCGGAACGCCAGCGCGCTTCATATCCTTGAAGTTCTTGGAGAGCTTGAGCAGGTACTCGATCTCCTCGGTGGTGAGGTCGAGAAGCTTGAGGAAGCTACGGCCGGAGAGGTTAACACCCATGGTTCGATTCCTTTCGAAGAAATGAATTACGTAAGTATCAGTGTTGCCCGTTTAACGGGCGAAGCCGGTGCGGTTGTAGGGGGACCGCACCGGAAACGGAAAGACTTAGAGGTCCTCGCGCCAGAAGGGCATGCTCATGCAGCGCGGGCCGCCGCGGCC
>CAKWZF010000008.1:0-21237 GCA_934865005.1 uncultured bacterium
CAATCGAGTGCACCGAAGCACTCCGCATGCACGCGACGGAACACATGCCCGGTAATCCCCTCCATAGGGGCCAACGATAGAATCATCTACTCTTCTCTCATATCAACGAACGTGGCAAAGGGACTGCCCCTTTGTCACATTATTCGGAGCGCAGGGCCTCCACGGGATCCTTCCTGGACGCGCTACGGGCCGGCAGCAGGCCAGCGACAACCGTCAGCAGCACCGAAATTGCAATGAGCACCAGCGCATCCTGCACGGGCAGGCTCATCAGATTGGGTACCTGTTTGGCAGTAAGCGCCCAGGTATTAACCGGGAAGCTCACGGCCACCACGACGACAATGGCAAAGACGCCGGCAATGAGGCCCTCGATAAAGGTCTCGGCGTTGAACACGTTTGCCACGTTACGCTTCGACGCGCCAATCGCACGCAGGATGCCAATCTCCTTTTTACGCTCCAGCACGCTGATGTACGTGATGATGCCGATCATGATGGAGCTCACCACCAGGCTGATACTCACGAATGCGATGAGCACCAAGCTGATGGTGTTCACAATGTCGGTCACCGAACCCATAATGATGCCCATGTAGTCGGTGTACGTAATTGCCCGATCATCGTGGCCGGCGGCTTTGACCTGCTTGTTATACGCATCGATGTGATCGAGTACGCGCTCCTTGGCCTCAAAGTCACGTGGGAAAATCTTGACCGAGATGGGGTCCGCCTCGTCCGCATAGCCCAACGTGGTCAGATTGTTGTCGTAGGTGAGCTTCGACGCCTTGGCATAGCTCATCATGAGCGAGCTCAGGTCCTCGGCGTCCATGTTGAAGTGAATGGCACGGGCAAAGGCGCTCGCATCCACGTGCATGGCGCTTGCCAGGTTAGCAAAACTCGAAGACACCTGCGTCGCCATCTGGTCCATGAGCCCTGCCGCGCCTGCCTTGAGCTGAGCTGACACCGTCGCCGCAATCTGATCGCTGATCGTCTTCGTCACCTGATCCATAGCCTGCTGCAGATACGGAGCCAGCTGCTTTTGCACATAGTCGGTCATCGCCTGCTGGAGACGCTCTGCTAGGGCGTCGCCGCCGAGGGCCTTGAGCTGAGCCAGGCATTGCTGGGCTGCGGCATCATTCTCAAGATACGTCGAGAATGCGGCAGCGAGTTTTGACGCGTCTTTAAGATCTTCGGGTGACAGCGCCCCAAACTGATCAGACTGCAAAAAGCCCTCAAAAAGTTGGTTGGCAAGCATTCCCACCTGCTGCATTTGCTCGGGCGTGAGCTCCAGACCGTCAAAGATGCCCGAGAAATCTGGGGCCGGTGCTTTTGCCATGATGTCGCTGAAGTCGATGTCCCTTCCGACGCCCGAAAGGTCAATGTCCAGCCCGGATAAGTCGATACCAGAAAGGTCCATACCGCCGGCCGCACCCGAGAGTGCAGACGCATCAAACGAGAACGCGCTCTTGAGCGCCGCCTCGTCCACACTGAACATGCTGCCCAGATCCACGTCTTGTTTGGCCTCGCTTTGCAGCTCATCGAAAGACTTGCCCGTAAAGACATCCGTCTCGGGGTGGGCGAGTTGCTCCTGCACAATCTGCGAATCGGCAGCGCGCTCCATAAGCTGGCGAGTCAGCGCATGCGTATAGGCAATGCCCGGGGACAACGCGCTCGCGTTGGCCGTCTCGTTGGGTCGCACCACGCCCACAATGTGCACGTCGATACCGTCGGCAACCTTGGCTGCCATAAAGTCGGCGTCGCCAGACATGTCAGTCCACATGCCGGTCTCTTCGTTTTTGCGATAGGCATCGGCCGACGACAACACCTTAAACGTCGTGGACAGCGCATCGTCGTAGGTAAAGTCGGCGGCGGACTCGGGCGTCTCAATCTTGCCGTCGGCCGCCATGGCGCTGTTGACCAGGTCGTTGAGCTCATCGATATCCAGCGCACCGATGCTGTAGAGCGTATAGTCGCCCACCGTGCCGCGGCTCGAAAGCACCATCACGGCTTCGTTGGCAGACGTGGGCCAATGACCGGCGACGACATCGTACTGGCTGTCGAGCAGGCTCTGGTCGTCAATCATCTCGTTAAAGACCGAGGTTCCCATGGATTCCATGCTCACCGTTGCCGCCGAGCTCGCGCCTCCGCTCATGGCCTCGGTCATGGCATTGGGAACAAGTCGAACCGGCTTCTCGTCATCCTTACCCGCACGATAGACAACCGGCGTCACGCCATAACCGTACTGGATAGCATTGACTTCTTTGTCAATACCATCGCCACCGTCGTCGAGCCATGCCTTAAAGCTCGTCATGTCGTTGGACTTAACGCTCGCAAACATATCCTTTACGGCCGTGGCCACGGGAATCTTATCGGTTCCCCGAGCCTTGCCGCCGGCACTGTCGTCGGACGAATCCACGTTTTCAGGCGAGTCATCATCTGCAGCCCCCTGTCCGCCCATCATGGACGACAGGTCGTAATCCTGCTTGGAAATGGTGAGTGGGTAGCTCGAGAGCGTATCCTCCTCGACCTTTTTGATGTAGCCGTTTACGCCGTTGGACAGCGCCAGAATCGCCGCAATGCCGATAATGCCAATCGAGCCCGCAAAGGCAGTCATGGCCGTGCGGCCCTTCTTGGTCATGAGGTTTCGGGCAGAAAGCCCCAGCGCCGTCACAAAGCTCATCGAGGTTTTGCGCGTAGGCTTTGCCTCGCGACGCGCGGCCTTGGCAGCATCAAAGGAGTCGGAATCGTCGGTGATCTTGCCGTCCGCCAGATTGACGATACGCGTGGCGTACTGGTACGCCAGGTCGGGATTGTGCGTGACCATGATAACCAGGCGGTCGCGCGCAACGTCTTTGAGCAAATCCATAACCTGTACGGATGTCGTTGAATCCAAAGCGCCAGTCGGCTCGTCGGCAAGGACGATCTCAGGGTCATTGATCAGGGCGCGGGCAATGGCCACGCGCTGCATCTGTCCGCCCGATAGCTGGCTCGGGCGCTTGTTAACGTGCTCGCCCAGGCCAACCGCCTCGAGCGCCTCGCGCGCACGCTGGCGGCGCTCGGCATGCCCCACACCTGTGAGCGTAAGCGCCAGCTCCACGTTTTCCAAGATGGTCTGATGCGGAATGAGGTTATAGCTCTGGAACACAAAGCCGATGCGGTTGTTGCGGTAGGCATCCCAATCGCGATCGCGAAAATCCTTGGTCGAGATGCCGTCGATCAGCAGGTCGCCGGAATCGAAATGATCGAGCCCACCGATAACGTTGAGCATCGTAGTTTTACCCGAACCCGAGGGACCCAGAATGGCCACGAACTCGTTATCGCGAAAAGACAGGCTTACGTTGTCGAGCGCCACCTGCGTAAACGACTGCGTAACGTACCTTTTGCAAATACCTTTGAGCTCCAGCATGGACGGCAACCTCTCCTGCGCAGGCACCCTGCCCGCTCTCCTCCGCCGTTCGTATTCGACGCGTTTGTCCTACTCTATCCCCATTTTTTACCGGCGCCAGTGAGGAATGTAGGGAACCGCGCCAAAAAACGAACGGGACGGCGCCCAAAAGAAGAGGTCCCGAGCGGGACCTCTATATGGTGGAGCTTATCTTGAAAGGTAGCGGACTACTTCGCACAGCGGCGCACGATCTTCGCCATGCTTTACGCGTTTTCTACTGCTCGCTATTCGCAATCGCCTGGTCAATAAGCTTGTCGAGCGCTGCGCGCTGCTCAGCGGAGCTGATGGCTCCCACGATTGGATCCCCTACGATGTTGCCATTCTGATCGATGACATACGTTGTCGGGAACGAGAACAAATTTGACGTAAACTTACCGGCATCGCTATCCGACTTGAACCAGATGTTCTTATACGTCACGCCCTTCTTGCTCAGCACGTCCTTGGCATCTGCAATCTCGCCCTTGTTGCCATCGAGCGTAAAGGAATTGACGCCCACGACCTGGCCGCCCTTCTTGGCAAGCTCCTTATTCAGGTCCTCAAGGTCGCCCAACTCACCCACGCACGGCTTGCAAGTGGTGAACCAAAAGTTCATGACGGTGACCTTGTTCTTAGAGAACAGCTCGTCGCTGCTCACGTCGTTGCCATCCAGGTCTTTGCCCGTAAAGCTGGGGAACTTCGTCGCCTCGCTCGAAGCATTGGCACCAGCCGTCATGCCAGCGGTCGAAGCATCGACGCTCTCGCCTGCGCTCGGCGTGCTTCCACAGCCGGGGAACTCCTTCTCCAAGCTCTCGAGCTTGTCCTCGATTTCCTTGATCTGCTGCGCACCGGCCTTGAGCGTCTTAAGCTCATCCGCCGTAAACTCATCCTTGGCGCCGTCGATGGTCTTGAGCAAGAAATCGCCGTAATTGCTGCCGTCCTCAATCATTGTCGAGTCTTTATTTGCCGCATTGAATACCTTTTCCCACAGCGCGTTATCACTCGAAAAGATCTCGTTCTCCTTCTGCATGAGTTTTGCATACAACTCGGCGGCCTCGTCGACATTGGCCGGCTTCTGCGCAGTGAGTTCCGCGATCTTAGGATCGGAGCTCGCAGATTCGCTCGCATTGCCACCGGGCGCCGAACATGCCACAAGGCACAAGGCCAATACCGGCACCATAAACAGGGCCGCAATCTTAGAAAGCTTCATAGTCATTCCTCCGTTTTGTCGAAGCTTGTTTACTTTTTATCAGCGGTCAAGGGAAGCTTTTCCGCCGACACATCCAGGCCATAGCGATAGCTGATGGCATCGACGGGACAGGCCCCGATGCACTTTCCGCACCGGATACATTCGGCATGATTGGGCGCGCGGACCACATCAACGTCCATCTGACAAACCTTTGAGCACTTGCCGCACGAGACACATTTGCACGCGTCAACCTGAATCCCCAACAAGGACACCCTATTCATGAGCGCATAGAATGCGCCGAGTGGACAAATCCATTTGCAGAAGGGGCGGTAGAACAAAACGCTCAGCACTACCACGGCAATGAGAACAGCAAGTTTCCAGGTAAAGAGCTGCCCCAACGCAGATCGAATGCCGGCGTTGACGATGGCCAGCGGAATGGCGCCCTCGAGCACACCCTGTGGACAGATGTACTTGCAAAAGAACGGGTCCCCCATCCCCACATCGTTGACCACCAAGACGGGCAGCAGCACCACGGCAAACAGCAGCACGACGTATTTGATGTACGTGAGCGGCTCAAGCTTTTTCGTGGAAAGCTTTTTGCCGGGAATCTTATGAAGCAGCTCCTGCAGCCAGCCAAACGGGCACAGAAAGCCGCATACAAAGCGTCCCAGCAGCACGCCGAGCAAAATGAGCGTACCGGTAACATAGTAAGAAAAGTTGAACTTGGATGAACCTACCACCGACTGGAACGACCCGATGGGGCACGCACCCGATGCCGCGGGGCACGAATAGCAATTAAGTCCAGGTACGCAGACTGTTTTTCCCGCGCCCTGATAGATGCCGCCTTTGGCAAAGTTTGGCAGGTGAATGTTGGTGACCAGCGTCGCCGCCGCCTGAATGAATCCGCGAAATCGGGCCAAAACATGCGACGCAGTGTTTTCTCTTTTATCCAATTCCGATACACTCCAAGCACAGCCTAATCGCTTTGGCCAGCACGGCATCCGCCTCGCCACGCATAACACCAAAGCACACCATGGCAAT
This sequence comes from uncultured bacterium, assembly GCA_934865005.1. Lineage (GTDB taxonomy): Bacteria > Actinomycetota > Coriobacteriia > Coriobacteriales > Coriobacteriaceae > Collinsella. The sequence continues at coordinate 5,640 of CAKWZF010000008.1, forward strand.
TCCGACGATCAACAAAGCGACCTGTACCACGGGCTTTACCGCTTTGAACAACCTGACCACTCCTTTCGTTACGCGACCATTGGACCATATCGACTATAAAATCCGTGTTAAGCGCGATTTGGAATGTGCAAGGAGACTGTTATGCGTATTTTGATCGTCGAAGACGAGCGAGCGCTGTGCGATGCAATCGCGCGCAGCTTGCGAAACTTGGCGTACAGCGTCGACTGCTGCCACGACGGACAGGAGGCGCTCGACCTGCTGGGCGTCGAAGTCTTTGACCTCGTGGTACTCGACCTCAACCTTCCCCGTATCGATGGCATGACCGTGCTCAGGGAACTTAGGAAAACCGACTGCGAGACCAAGGTACTGATTCTGTCCGCACGCGGCGAGGTCGCCGACAAGGTCGCCGGACTCGATGCCGGCGCCAACGATTACCTTACCAAGCCGTTTCATCTTGACGAGCTTGCGGCAAGGATCCGCAGCCTTACCCTCAGGCGCTTTGCACAAAGCGACATAGTATTAACCTGTGGAAAGCTCCGCTTTGACACCAAGGCGCGCATCGCTTCCGTAGACAGCGAGGCCCTATCTCTTACGCGCAAGGAAACGGGAATCTTGGAATACCTGATGCTTAATCAGGGGCGACCGGTAAGCCAAGAGGAGCTTATAGAGCACGTTTGGGATAGCAGCGTGAATAGCTTTAGCAACGCAACCCGCGTTCACATCTCGTCACTCCGCAAAAAGCTACGCAGCGCTTTGGGATACGACCCGATTCGCAATCGGATTGGAGAGGGCTACGTTATGGAGGATGGCGAATGAAAAGGCTTTCTCTGCAATGGCGCATAACGATTATGACGGCACTGCTCACGTGTGCGGCATGCGTGCTGACGAACTGCCTGGTCGGCTATACGGGCATGCGCTACATGGATGCCATCGGCAGTAACATCTCGGCATTTAACGCAACCGGCGAAGATTCGCCCCAGGCGTTCGACCCAACGAAAGCGACCCCCGATGACAAGGTCACGATCGTCGTAAACGACGCACAGGAGTCTTTTGGCACGACAACCTGGTACATCACGGCTGGAGTCACACTCCTTGGCGGCGCGCTGGCATACTTTGCGAGCGGCCGTGCGCTCAAGCCGCTGCACGATTTTGCCGCCCAGGTAGAGCGCGTGCAGCCTGACAACCTAAGCGAAATCAGACTCAGTGAAGATGTGCCCACCGAGCTACAACAATGCAGCGCCTCTTTCAACGACATGATCGCCCGTCTTGGCGAAGGGTTCTCTGCGCAGCGTCAGTTTACCGGCAACGCCGCCCACGAGCTGCGCACCCCGCTCGCCCTTATGCAAGCACAGATTGAACTATTCATCTCCGAGCACTCCGGTTTGCAGCCCGAAACAGCCGAGCTGCTCGGCCTGCTACAAGAACAAACCGAGCGCATGTCTCGAATGACCAAGGTATTGCTCGAGATGAGTGAGCTCCGCAGCGTTCCTTGCGATGACGATGTGGAACTTGGTCCCCTGTCCGAAGAGGTCCTCACCGACCTTGCGCCACTTGCCGAGAATAAGGACGTAACCCTCGATTGCGCCGGAGACGCTTTGACAATCGGAAGTGATACGCTCCTCTATCGGCTGGTGTTTAATCTGGTCGAAAACGCCATCCGTTACAGCCGCTCCGGCTCGACTGTCAACGTCTCCATCAGCGACAGCGACAGCCATGTGCTCCTGCGAGTCAAAGATGAGGGCCCGGGAATACCCAAGCAGTACCGAGAGAGCATCTTCCAGCCGTTCTTTCGTCTAGACAAATCCCGCAGCAGGGCATACGGCGGCGCAGGACTCGGGCTAGCTCTCGTTTGGGAGATTGCAGCGCTTCACGGTGGCGCCGTAGAGGTCGAAGCAAGTTCCGAGGACGGGACCACCATGCTCGTAAGCCTTCCAAAATGATCTGTAGCGTTAGCCGAACAGTAAAACGAAAGGGGTCCCGAGCAACAGGAGTACAATTGCTGCATTGTTGCCAGCTGTTGGGAGATGGAAGATGGACTGCGATGGCTACCCACGCGTTCCCATGCCGTTGATGTGCACCGCCTTTGTGCCGGGGCAGATTGACGATGCGGTTGCAGGCATTTCCGACCCCGATTCACGCACCATCGCCACGGCAGAAGCGCTGTACTTTCGCGGACAGGCCACTCTCGCCGCCGAGGCAGCACGCCCCTATCTTGACGCCACCGACCCCGCACTGCGCTATTCCGCATGCTTTATCTGCGGATATGCCAGTCTGTCGCTCAACCGTATCGCCGATGCCCGCCGGTGCCTTGCGGGCATCCTTGATGTGCCCACCGACGAAGAATCGCTCGCCGTCCACGCCACGCATATCCTGTTCGCCTCGGCCGCAAGCGTCCTGCTACATCTGCCTTCCCCGTATTCTGCCGAAGAGTTTTATCCACTTGCGGCGCATCTGCCCGAAGGCCTGCGCCTGTTCGCCAGCTACGTGATGGCACACGCCTTGTATCTGCGCGGCGAATACGGCCGCAGCCTAGGCATGGCGGAAAATGCCCTGATCATGAAACAGGGAAGCTATCCCATCTCGGAACTGTTCCTGCATCTGGCAGCTTCCATGGCATGCATGAGCCTCAAGGACATCGACGCCGCAAAGGCACACTTCGGAGTTGCTTGGAACATTGCACGTCCCGACGGCCTTATCGAGCTCATTGGCGAGCACCACGGCCTTTTACAGGGGCTCATCGAGGCGTGCCTAAAAACGCAATACCCTGACGACTTCGCGCGCGTCATCGAGATCACGTACCGCTTCAGCTACGGCTGGCGGCGCATCCACAACCCCGATTCGGGCGAGGACGTGGCCGACGATCTAACGACCACGGAATTCACCATGGCCATGCTCGCCTGTCGTGGGTGGACCAACGCCGAAATCGCACGCCATATGGGAGTATCGCCGGGCACCGTCAAAAACCGCCTATCCGGCGTATACGCAAAGCTTGGCATCGGCACACGCGCCGAGCTGGTCGCGCATATGTTGCGTTAGCGACCGGGCTGCCAAGCGCATCGAACGCGTTCCGGAACCCGGCGCTTCGCTCGATCAATTTGGACATTTTGACCCTTGAATGGCACTACCGCCACGGGGCGCCTTCTCGCAAAATTGGATTATTTCCACCGATACTTGCGGGATGGGAGCCCAAGATGCTTGATCGCCGTTCGTTACTTGTCGCCGGAGCGTCCTCGTTAGCGAGCATTATGTTGCCGCGCGTGCCGGGAAGCGCAAACGCCTTCATATTGCCGTTCGCGCCCACCGAAGCCCATGCCGACGAAAAAGACCCCTTCAGGGTGCTCGTTCTCTCGCGCACCATGTTCGGTGTGGTCGTGGTCGACGTCGCCAACAAGAATACGCCCATCACGGGTGCCCAGGTCACACTCACATCGCGCTATGCCGCAGGCAAGCAGCTCACCGCCACTACCGATGACGAAGGCACGGCCATCTTTGAGGTCGCGCCGCTTTCGGAAGGCTACGTGGACGAGGCGACGCTTCTCGAAGCGTACGACTTCAACGGCGGCATCTCCATTAGCATGGCGGGCTACCGCGATGTCGAGATTCCCCTCGCGCGTGTCCAAAGCGGCACCGCCATTACCGCACCCACACGTCCGCTCTCCGATGGCGAGCCGTACTTTCGCCAGCTCACATTCGACGAATGGGACATCCAGTACGCCGACGCCACGTTTATGGCAATGCCAGCGGACGAAGCAGCAAACGATCAGCCCGACACGCACGCTTTTACCGTGCAGGCCCATCTGCCGCAGAGCGGGCAGGCAACGTTGCATATCAATAAAGTGATGCCCGCTGCGGGCAGCTCATCCGAAACCGTCACGCAGATTGGCCAAGTCGCGGCCAGCGCATCGGGCGCGGATAATCTGGCGACGTTCACGCTCGAAGACAAGTTCCTCGATGCAGCGTCGAGCCTTCTGGAAGAAGGATGCAAGCTGCGCTTTGTCCTCGATTACCAGGGCAAAACCTACACGCTCTTCTCCCCCATGGCCGTTGTTACCGCGCCGGCGGCAAAGGCGGAATCCGGATCGACCACTATCGTCCCCACCACCATGGACCAAGAGATCACTCCGTTTGATTTCCCCGCAGCGTTTCCCGGCATCGGCGGCAATAAGTTCACGTGCTGGATGCCCACATTTCCGATTCTCTTCGATTTCTCGTTTGCTGGATACGTGCTGTTTGGCGGAGGATACAAACCAGCCAGCTATATGAACGATTCGGGCAACCCTGATCCGGAATACTGGAAGAAATCGCCGCGCGAGTCGGGTGCCAAGCAGGCAAACCGCTACCTCGACGAAATGGAGGGGAAGTGGAATCAGTACAAAAGTATGAGTGCCGGTTCGGGCACCGATCCAAGAAACACCAAGCTCCTTCGCCACCATTGCACGCCGCTGTTCACGATGGATATCGCCACACAGCTGTACGGCTCGCTCGCCTACGATTGGGTGGGCAAAACCTGGGGTAACAACAACGACCCCGCATACGGCAATATTAAGGCCCTCTTCCAGGTAAGAACCGACCTCAATTGGACCGAGCAGTTTACCCTAGGACCGGTGCCGTTTTTCCTAAACGTCAACCCCTGGGTGCTGGCGAAGCTGGCGCTCGCCGTGGGTGCCCACACGCACGGCAGCGGCGCGGCGTTTTTTAAAAACATTTCGCTCGACTATTCAAACACGTCGGGCTCGTTCACCATCCAGATCGGGCTCGCCGTCACCTTTGGCGCCGGCGTTGCAGGCGTCGCTTCGTCTGCCGTGCGCGGCGCCGCATCCCTCACGCTGTTCATTGGGTACGAGAAGGCAGATGGACACCAGCTTCCGCGACTGCGCGTAGGTGCAGACGTCGATGTCGATGTGATACTCCAGTTCGTAATGTTCAAGTGGACCACCAAGGCTTGGTCGGGGTCGTGGCCCACACTCCTCGACTCGTGGAATATGTCGGTGAACAATGGCAGCCAGTATGTGCTCCAGCGCTCTGAGCTCGCATTGGGTGGAGATACGCCTTACACGTTGGATGCCTGCTTCGGCACGCCCGGCAACATCGAGGCGGGCGGCGTGCCGCAATTTATCGCATCGGCCACAATCGTCACCAACGCCGAGCTGCTCGCACGCGCCGAGGTTAAGGCCACTGCCGTAAACGTCGCGCCTACCGCGCGCGATTGGGATCAAGCGGTCACGCGCATTGAGCTCGAGGCAGACGCGGAGAGCGACGACACGGGACAGGTCGAGTATTTCGTCCACGTGCTGATGGAGAACGATGAAAATGCCGCGCCGATGTATGAGTACACCTACATCGGTCAGGCAACGAACGCCGTTGCGGACCCCAACGCCAATTCTGCCGGCGTGTCGGAGGACGAGCGTGGCGGTATCAAGCCCTCGAGCGACAACGTGCTGTTTGCTGGCGTGCTCAGCGAAGCCCACATGAAGCTGGCAATGATTGCCGGCGTAGAATGCCTGTTCCGTATCGCCTCGGTGCGCTACGGCGAGAATGGTCGTTCACGCCTGGTGGTGCATACAAAGACGAACGGCACGTGGTCCGCTCCCACGCCCGTGGACTTCCCCCTTGGGTTTGGCGAGGGCGACGTGGAGCGCGACGGCATATACGATTACGACTTCGACGTGGTGGAATATACGGACGGAAGAGGAGACCAGGACGCCTACGTGCTGCTGGTCTCGGGCGAGCGCCCCGCCGGCGACAACACCCATTTCGATACGGCGAGCACATCCGGCATACTGTCCGTTGTGCGCCTGCGCATAAGCAACGACGGAGTTCGCGTGATATCGCACACGTCGTGGCGCAGCATCTCGCGCGGACGCCTTCAGGAGGATGGCTACCATTGCCTGCAGTGCCCACGCATCACGGTGGGCAAGACGCTGGTCGACGGACGCCTGTCGGGTGCCTACCTCCACCGCCGAGGAACCACCGCAGAAAAAGCGCTCGGCAGCGAGGCCGAGGTTTCGCTGGAGTGCTTTACCCTGTGGTCGGACGTTTCGGGCGACAGCCTGACGTTCCGCCAAGTTCTCCGCTTTCCGCAGGCACCGTCGAGCATCGAGCTAGGCGCGCCCGAGAATATCAACGGCAAAATGGTGGTGCCCGTTGCATACGAGACTGCAGGCGGTTGTGGCTGCGCATCGTACGCCGTGATCGGCCAGTCCATTGCGGGCTGGGGCGTTATGTCGCCAGATGCCACAGTACCCCACGCGGTGCCGTGGCCGCAGCACACAGGCTTTTTGGCAACCGTCAACGAGCAACTGCAGTATATTGCTTGGACGCGAGGCGCATCGGCATTTGCAACGCAGCCCGTGGGTGCCGCAGGCTGTGGCCCGGCATCGTTTAGCGTAAGCAACAACGGCAGGTGCGTGCTCTATGTAGAGAACACCGATGGCAAGGTGGGACAAACCTACGACGAAGAAGGCAACCCGGTAGCAGTGATGGGCAAGCACTTCCGCATCTTCGCCAGCACCTTGGCAGGCGATCTATTCACGGAGCCGTTCGTGATGTGTGAGCTGGACCATCCCGTCGATCAGGTAACAACATTTTTGACGTCGGGGGGCATGCTCTCCGCGCTCGCCACGCACATTGTGAGTGCAGAGAAGAGCGAGGCAGAGCTACACGGCATCGAAGTGCCTCTGGTGGCATGCGCGACGCCGACGGGCGCGGTAGCCACCTCGGGCGCGGTGGTGCCCGGAGCAGCAGGCGAATCCTTCATGGTCACGGTGCGAAACGACGGCAACACCTTGCTGACCGCCGGCACGATCGATCTGTACCGAGAGGGCTCCAGCCAGCCGTTCTCCAGCGCATCCATCGGATTCGGAATGAACGCACGCATGGTTTCGATCTACGATCCAGAGCTTGCCGAGGACGCTTCGGCCAACGATATGGCACACGTGAAGTACGCGCTCGAGACGTTGGGTGCACGTTTTGCAACGCACCCGCTGGTAGCCGACAGCGGCAACGCCGTGCTGGCACCGGGTTGCACGGCACAGTTCCGCATGAGCTTCGCCATCCCCGAGAGCTGGAGCGACGAGGTGGGCAAACGCGTAACGCTATATGCGAAGGCGCGTAATCTGGTGGCGCTCGATCCCGTAACGCTCGAGGAAATTCGACCGGGCGCAAACTCGGCGCTGGGTGCCGTACTGCACGAGCTTCATGTGCCCGACGCGGCATGCGAGCGCTCAGAAGTTCAGGTCGGCGTATGCGGCAGCGCGGATACGACAGGACTTCACGACGCCCCGATGACGGTCGACGGCGATGGCGGCACGAGTGGAGGCGGCTCCGGCGGAAGCAGCTCCGGTGGCGGCAGTGGCCCTGGCAGTGGCAAGGACCACGGCACTAACAAGCGCTTCGGAAAAGCGGACGCGCTTGCGGGCACGGGCGATGTCAACGCTCCCCTTACGGCAGCCGCTGCAGCACTCGCCGCGGCAGGTGCCGGCCTCGTCGCCTACAGCGCCCGCCGCACGGCGCTCGAAAACGACACCGCCGATGAGGTCAATTCGGATAGGCCTCGCTAGCTCCTAGTTACCTTTGTGAGAGACGCCGACTCGGCTCATCGAACACCAAAAGGGCTGGCCTCGGGTACCCGAAGCCAGCCCTGAGTCGCCTGACATGGGAATCGCAGTCCGCTACTTGAGCTTCAGCGCCTCCATCATGGGCGCGGCAGCATCCCAGTCGATCTTCCAGCCGATCGACACACGGACGGTTTCACCCGTCGCGGGAGCCGTCGCAAACAGCGTATGGCCGTTGTCGGGACCGGTAAAGCGCAGCCACGTTATGCCGTTGTACTCGACCTGGTCGGTTGTTGTCTCCTTGCCTTCGTAGACCTGCTCTAGGCTTGCAACCTCTTCCTCCGGCGAGCGCGGGAAGATGCTGATGTTCAGGCGTCCTCCAGTCTCGTCGTGGAAGAAGTTTGCCTTTTCGCGCTCTTCGTCGGACGAATCCAGCGTGTACCCATCGGCGGCCTCGATACTGTACGATGCGCAATCGATGCCGGTCATATTGGCCGCGTCACCAGAATCGGCCACACCGCCGGCCGCCTTGAACTCCTTGGTCTCGCATCCCGTGGTGTCAAAGTGCATGGCCTCATGATTCTTGGCGGGGGCATAAGCGTCTACGAACTCGACAGTGATGGGCCCGTAGTACGCCGTCTTGGGCGCCCAGAAATACACGTACTCAACGGTCTCGCCCGGGCCGATATCTGGCCTCTCGGAAAGGTCGATGCCCTCGTGCAGCTCATCGGGAGCCTCGCTTGCAACGTAGTCGAGCACGGCCGCCTTGCCGGAAGTAAACAACGGGTCGCCTGCCTCAAGATCGCCCTGGGCAGCATGCACGTTAAAGGAACTGAACGTCCTGTTCTTTGTGTTGCTGTTGGTGATCTTGATGTGCAGGTAAAAGCCGTCCTGCAGCTTGGCATCGCCGCGATAGAACGTACCGTGAGCCACAGACTCATAGGTAATGCCTGCTACCTCGACCGTCTGCGAATCATAGGCCTTGGCCTTCTTGGACTTCTCCTGCACAGGTGCGCTCCCGCCCGAGCCACTCGGCGCATTACCGCCGCAGCCAGCAAGCGTACACGCCAACACAGCCGAAAGCGCCACGGTGGGAATTCCTAACAGCAGCTTCTTCGTCATGGGCTTCATCATCCTCACCGCTCCTTTCGCTTGCAGCTCATCCGTTGCCCGAGGCCTTCGTCGCCCCGTGGCATCGGCTTCCACAATGAGCGTATGACGAAACACGGCGCCGGCGAAGTGACCCGTGGCCCAAATAACGCCCCGTTAGACCCCCTTTCAGACCAAAAGGGCCCCAGTTCGCATACCCTCGGCCCACAAAACGAGACGCATGTCCCAATGTTCGATTCAATCCAACAATCCGCATGGCGCGTTTTTGACAAACGCGTCCAACCGCAAACGCAGCAGGACGCATTCGACCGCTTTCAAACTTACTCGGACAGATCCGACTCGGTTTTGTCCGAGTAAACGAATCTCTATCGAACTCCGAACGATTGTTCGATGGATTTCGTGTTGGTTGGAATCGCCTATGGGCTGGGCTATGCTACCTTGACTATCTATATGACTTAAACGCAGCAAGGGAGCACCGAGAGAGCGAGTATGGCAAAAAACACCGCAAACTATGGTAACGACAGTATCCGCCAGCTCAAGGACGAGGAGCGCGTACGCCTGCGCCCTGCCGTTATCTTTGGCTCGGACGGACTCGATGGCTGTGCACACGCTGCCTTCGAGATCCTGTCCAACGCCGTTGACGAGGCGCGCCAGGGCTACGGCAAGCTCATCACCCTTACCGCCTTTCGCGATGGTTCCATTCAGGTAGAGGACAACGGCCGCGGCTGCCCGCTCGACTGGAACCCCTCCGAGAAGCGCTTTAACTGGGAACTCGTCTTTTGCGAGCTCTACGCCGGCGGCAAATATAACAATAACCAGGGCGGCGACTACGACTTCTCGCTCGGCACCAACGGCTTGGGCTCCTGCGCAACTCAGTACGCTTCCGAGTACATGGACGTCACCGTTTGGCGCGACGGCAACAAGTACTCCCTGCACTTTAAGAAGGGCAAGGTCGTCGGTGCCAAAAAGAAGGCACTCGAGATTGAGCCCAGCGACGAGAACCGCACCGGCACCACCATCAAGTGGCGCCCCGATCTTGAGGTCTTTACCTCCATCAGCATCCCCCACGACTGGTATCGCGAGACCATGCGCCGCCAGGCCGTGGTCAACGCCAACGTGACCTTCCGCCTGCGCATCGAGGGCGACGATGGCGAGTTTTCCGAAGAGGATTTTTGCTATCCCAAGGGCATCGAAGACTACGTGCTCGAGAAGGTCGGCACCGACTACCTCACCGTGCCTTTCTTTATCGAGGCCGACCGTCGAGGTCGCGACCGCGAGGACCTGCCCGACTACAACGTGAAGATTACCGCGTGCATGTGCTTCTCGCGCACCTTCATGATGCAGGAGTACTACCACAACTCATCGTGGCTCGAGAATGGCGGCTCGCCCGAGAAGGCCGCCCGCAGCGCTCTGACCAGCGCCATCGATGCCTACATTAAGCAACAGGGCAAGTACAACAAAAACGAGAGCGGCATCAAATGGCAGGACGTCCAGGACTGCCTGGTGCTGGTGACCAACTGCTTCTCAACCCAGACGTCCTACGAAAACCAGACTAAGAAGGCCATCAATAACCGCTTTATCCAGCAGACCATGACGGCCTTCTTTAAGGAGCGCCTCTCGACTTACCTGATCGAGAACAAAGACGCTGCCAATAAGATCATGGAGCAGGTGCTCATCAACAAGCGCTCGCGCGAGAACGCCGAAAAGACGCGCCAGAGCATCAAGACCAACCTGCAGCAAAAGACCGACATGGCCAACCGCGTGCAGAAGTTCATCGACTGCCGCTCCAAGGACAAGAGCCGTCGCGAGATCTACATCGTAGAGGGCGACTCGGCAGCAGGCGCCATTCGCACCTCGCGCGATGCCGAGTTCCAGGGCGTTATGCCCGTCCGCGGCAAGATCCTCAACTGCCTGAAAGAGGACTACCCGCGCATCTTTAAGTCCGACATCATCATGGACCTCATGCGCGTGCTGGGCTGCGGCGTGGAGATCAAGGACAAGCGCATCAAGAACCTCGGTGCCTTCGACCTGGACAACCTCAACTGGAACAAGGTCATCATCTGTACGGACGCCGACGTCGACGGTTATCACATCCGTACGCTCGTGCTCACCATGCTCTACCGCCTGGTGCCCACGCTTATCGACGAGGGTTACGTGTATATCGCCGAATCGCCGCTCTACGAGATCAACTGCAAAGAGAAGACCTACTTTGCCTACACCGAGCTCGAGAAGAACGGCATCCTCAAGGAGATTGGCGACCAGAAGTGCTCCATCAACCGCTCCAAGGGTCTTGGTGAGAACGACCCGGACATGATGTGGCTCACCACCATGAACCCCGAGACGCGTCGCCTGATCAAGGTGGAGCCCGAGGACGTCACCAAGATGGAGACCATGTTCAATCTGTTGCTGGGCAACGACGAGGCAGGCCGCAAGCGCCATATCTCCGAGCACGGCAAGGAATACCTGGACCAGCTGGACCTGCAGTAACAGCAAATCGATAACGACGGCCCATAAGAAGTTCAAGAGGATATCGTGGCAAAGAAGAAGACGAAGAACCAGCCAAAGAAAAAGCAGGTCAACGCCGAGAACGTCATCGGCCTGCACTCCGAGGTCACCGACCAGCCGATCACGCAGACGCTCGAGGTCAACTACATGCCCTACGCCATGAGCGTCAACGTCTCGCGTGCGTTCCCCGAGATCGACGGCTTTAAGCCCTCGCACCGCAAGCTGCTCTACACCATGTACAAGATGGGTCTGCTCAAGGGCGAGCGCCAGAAGAGCGCCAACATCGTGGGCCAGACCATGAAGCTCAATCCGCACGGCGATGCCGCGATCTACGAGACGATGGTGCGCCTGGCAACCGGCAACGAGGCGTTGCTCGCACCGTTCGTTGAGTCGAAGGGCAACTTTGGCAAGTACTATTCGGGCGACCTGAGCTACGCCGCCTCGCGTTATACCGAAGCCAAGCTCTCCCCCATCAGCGCCGAGATCTTCAAGGACATCGACAAGGACCCGGTCGACTTCGTCGACAGCTACGACGGTGCCATGAAGGAGCCGCGCCTGCTGCCCACCACGTTCCCCAACATCCTTGTCTCGGCCAACAAGGGCATCGGCGTCGCCATGGCGTCCGACATCTGCGGCTTCAACCTCAACGAGGTCTGCACCGCCACGATGCACTACCTGCAGGATCCCGATTGCGACCTGCTCGAGTACATGCCCATGCCCGACTTCTCGACCGGCGGCGAGATCATCTACCGCCGCGAGGAGATGGAAAAGATTATTGAGACCGGCCTGGGCAGCTTCCAGATTCGCTCCCGCTGGCGTTGGATTCCCGAAGAGCGCATCATCGAGGTCTACGAGATCCCCTACACCACCAAGACCGATGTCATCATCGAGCGCATCGTTAAGCTCTCCAAAGAGGGCAAGGTCAAGGAGATCGCTGACATCCGCGACGAGACCGACCTCTCGGGCCTGCGCATCGCCATCGACCTTAAGCGCGGTGTCGACCCCGACAAGCTCATGGCCAAGCTCTATCGCTCGACCACGCTGCAGGATTCGTTCTCGTGCAACTTCAATGTGCTCGTCGACGGCTATCCCCGTGTTATGGGCGTGCGCCAGATTCTGCACGAGTGGGTCAAGTGGCGTATTGAGTCCACGCGTCGCCGCATTAACTTTGACCTGGGCAAAAAGTCCGAGCGCCTGCACCTGCTGCACGGCCTCGAGGCGATTCTGCTCGACATCGACAAGGCGATCGCCATCATCCGCGGCACCAAACTCGAGGCCGAGGTCGTGCCCAACCTTATGAAGGGTTTCGACATCGACGAGACCCAGGCCGAGTTTGTTGCCGAGCTCAAGCTCCGCAACATCAACGAGGAGTACATCCTCAACCGCACCAAGGACATCGCTAAGCTTGAGGGCGAGATTGCCGAGCTTGAGGAGATCCTCTCCAGCGAGGAGAACATCAAGAAGGTCATCAGCGACGAGCTGGCCGCGGTCAACAAGAAGTACGTGATGCCGCGCCGCACGGGCAGGATCGAGCCCCATGAGGTTATCGAGGTAAGCCTGGAGCCCGAGGTCGAGGAGTACCCGGTCACCATCATGCTCTCGCGCGATGGCTACCTTAAGAAGATGACCGACCGCGTGCTCAAGAAGGCGACCACGCTCAAGTACAAGGACGGCGACAAGCCCTTTATCGAGTTCCCGTCCTCCAACACGCACGAGCTGCTGGTCTTTACCAACAAGAGCCAGGTGTACAAGTGCAAGGTTGCGGCGTTTGAGGACACCAAGTCGGCCCAGCTGGGCTCGTACCTGCCGACCGATCTTGAGATGGAACCCGACGAGAGCGTCATCTGGGTCATCGACCCCGAGGACTATAAGGCCGACGTGCTGTTCGTCTTTGAGAACGGCCGCGTGGTGCGCGTCGCGCTTTCCGGATACGTCACCAAGACCAACCGCAAGCGTCTTAAGAACGCCATCTACGGCGGCAGCAAGCTGCTGTATGCCCAGGTGCTTAAGGAGGACCGCGACCTCGCACTGGTCTCGAGCGACTACCGCCTGATGAATTTCAACACGTCGTTGCTCAAGACCAAGACGACTACCAACACGCAGGGCGTCCAGGCCTTTACGGCCAAGAAGGGCCGCTCGGTCACCACCGTCGGCACAACCGAGGAGATCCTTGGCACCGGCGTCTCGGCCGAGAAGTTCACCGCGCAGAGCCTACCCTCTGCCGGTGCCCTCATGAAGGAAAACGACATGCCGAGTTTGTTTGACTAGGACGACGGCAACGAGATCGTTAGATACTTCGCAAAGCGACGAGGCCCGGAACGCAACGGCATTGCGCCCGGGACTCGTCGTTTTTCTTCTCAACTATTTTTTTAAGCCGATAAATTGATTTCTGCTTATTTTTATGCGTAAAAAATGTAAGCATCACTGCTTCGATGCCCTTTGGTCAGTCGTTAGCAAAACTTGCAAAAGTTAGCAAAACTTGCAAAAATTAGCAAAACCCGCAAAGGAGCTACCATGGAGTACAGCAAGAACCCCTTTACCCCGACGTTCGGAAGCGTCCCTCCCTTTTTAGCGGGTCGTGAGCATATCCTGCGTGACATCAACCGTGGCTTTATCAACGGCCCGGGAGATCCCAACCTGTCGACCATTTTTACTGGCGCAAGGGGAACGGGCAAGACGGCGCTTCTCTCGCTCCTTTCAGAAACGGCGCTTGAACACGACTGGATCGCAGCAAATGTCTCCGCCATGCCAGGCATGCTCGAAGATATTATCGAGCGAACCAAAGAAGCCGCAGATAGCTACCTCTCACAGCCTCACGCGCGCATAAACGGTGTTCAAATTGGCCCAGTGGGCATCGATTGGACATATGCTCAAGAGGCTCAGGGCAACTGGCGCACGCGCATGAATGGCATCTTCAAGCAACTCGAAAAACATGACATCGGACTTCTCATCACCATCGATGAAGTCACAGTCGATCTCGAAGAAATGCTTCAATTTGCCTCTGTTTACCAGCACTTTGTACGCGAAGGTAAAAAAGTTGCCCTACTCATGGCAGGACTGCCCTACAAAGTATCGGCGTTGCTACGCAACGATTCCGTCTCGTTCCTCAGGCGCTCCCAGTACCATCAGCTGGGACGAATCACTGATGTTGAGATTGCAAATGCATTTCGTAAAACCATTGAAGCAGGAGGACGCTCAATCACACCAGAAGCACTTGAGGATGCCGTGGAGGCCGTCGACGGATTCCCCTACATGATGCAGCTCGTCGGATATCGCACTTGGGATGTTTCGGCGAGCTCGCCCAAAATCAGCGCACCTGATGTCCAGCAGGGTTCGCTGCTTGCCCGTATGGAACTGCGCGATCGCATTCTCGAAACGACCTATCGGGAGCTTTCTGACAAAGACATCGAATTCTTGTTGGCGATGCTGCCCGATTCTGGCCCCAGCAGGGTCTCGGAGGTAGCCAAACGCATGGGCGTCGCCAGCAACTACGCAAGCCAATACAAACGCCGCCTCCTGGAGGACGGCGTCATCGGAGAGCGCGGGCGTGGTCTCGTTGGCTTTGACATCCCCGCGTTCAGGGAATTCTTGAACGAGAAGGCGTTTTAGCACACTGGAATTGTCCGCGGGAGCATCGTTGCATGGCAATCAGCAATCCTCTTGGTAAGGGCAGCAAGCATTTCCGCTTGTGCTGATTGCCATGCGCTCCTCTTGTCCTTAGGCGAGCTTGCGAGCGAGCTCGCGCACCTCTTCCAACTTGGGCGAGGAGGCCATGCTGTCGCTCTCGGTCATGCCGCTAATGGTGACAATGCCCTGGTCCTCCCACTTGCAGTATGCGCATGTGGACTTGTACATAGCGATCGCCGCGTCATAGACGCCCTCGCTGTGGCTGTCGAGCAAAAGGGCCGTCTTGGTGAACGGGAAGCCCGTGGCACCGAACGCGTACAGGCGGTCGATGGCGGCCTTCTCCTGCGCGGTGATATCGAACCAGTAGATAGGCGAGGCGAAGACAACCATGTCGGCGTCTTTCAGCGACTCGATCACGTTGGCCATGTCATCCTTCTGCACACAGATGCCCTCATGGGTAAAGCAGTACTGGCATCCCAGACAACCAGCAATCTTCTTACTGGCAACGCGGATGACCTCGACCGTATGGCCGACCTCGCGCACGGTCTCGGCAAACGCCTCGACCATGGTGTCGGTATTGGCGCCCTTGCGCGGGCTGCCACTCAATACAACGATATTCATAGAAATCTCCCTCCTTCATGCCGCAGGCGCGCGGCATATTAGTTTGTTTTAACCCTAACGTATGGAGTTATTCAATCGCCTCGTTTCAGCTACTCCCACTCTTTAGAAGAATCGTTACTGGAGACTTGGCATTAAATCGAGGCACGCCTTATTTCAGATATTCCCCAAAGAATGCCTTCAGC
>CAKWZF010000008.1:21247-32351 GCA_934865005.1 uncultured bacterium
CTGATCGTAAAGGTCGGTGTGGTTTGCACCGGGGATAATGAGCAATTCCTTGTTGTCCCCCGCCAGCTTGCCGTACGCGGTTTCGCTGAAATAGCGGGAGTGTGCTTTCTCGCCGTGCACCAGCAATACCGCAGAGCGGATTTCGCTGCTGTATTGCAAAATCGGCATATTCAAAAAGGACAGCGAGGACGTCACATTCCAGCCACCGTTGGAGTTCAGGCTGCGGGAATGGTAGCCTCGCGGAGTTTTGTAGTAGGCGTAATAGTCCGCTACAAACTGCGGCGCATCCTCCAGTAGCGGATCGACCACGCCGCCCGCCAGCGCATAGCTGCCGTTTTTATAGTCCTCGGTGCGCTGCGCGTTCAGCGCTTTCCGCTTTTCAAAGCGCGCCTGCTCGGAATCCTCGGCGTCAAAATAGCCGTTTGCGGTCACGCGGGTCATATCGTACATGGTCATAGCCGCGGTAGCCTTGATACGGGTGTCGATGGCCGCCGCATTGACTGCCATGCCGCCCCAACCGCAGATGCCGATGATGCCGATACGCTCCGGGTCAACGCTTTCCTGCACCGAGAGGAAATCCACCGCTGCGCAGAAGTCCTCGGTGTTGATGTCCGGCGATGCTACATAGCGGGGCGTGCCGCCGCTCTCGCCGGTATAGGACGGGTCAAAGGCAATTGCGAAAAAGCCCAGCTCTGCCATTTTCTGCGCGTACAGACCGGAGGACTGCTCCTTCACCGCGCCAAACGGACCGCTGACGGCGATGGCGGGCAGCTTGCCTTCCGCGTTCTTCGGCACGTACACATCAGCCGCCAGCGTGATGCCGTATCGGTTGCGGAAGGTCGCCTTGCTGTGCTCAACCTTGTCGCTTTTGGGGAATACTTTGTCCCATTCCTGCGTCAGTTTCAACTGCTCCATGCCTAAGCCTCCTTGTCAGACGCTTTAAAGTATTGCTCGTCGTCCACGGGCTCCAACCACTCGTTGGAGGTCTCCTCGCCCGGAACCTCCACCGCGAGATGGGAAAACCAGCTGTCGGGTGCCGCACCGTGCCAGTGCTTTACGCCCGCGGGAATATTTACTACATCGCCAGGGCACAGCCCCTGTGCCGGTTTGCCCCATTCCTGGTAAAGCCCTCGACCAGCCACGCAGACAAGGATCTGTCCCCCACCGCTTTTGGCGTGATGGATGTGCCAGTTGTTGCGGCAGCCGGGCTCGAACGTAACGTTGTAAATGCCGACCTGCTCGGTGGAAAGGGGCGCGAGGTAGCTTTGCCCGATAAAGTACTTCGCAAATGCGTCGTTGGGGGCACCGATGGGAAAGGCCATCTCGTTTTGGTGCTCGGCCTTTGCGTCGACGACATCGTCATCCGTCCAGACCTCCTTCGCCATGCGAAAGGCCGCCCACGCCTTGGGCCACCCCGCGTAAAACGCCGCGTGCGTAAGGATTTCCGCTATCTCAGCCCTGGTCACCCCGTTGTTCTTTGCGGACATCAGATGATATTGGAACGAAGAGTCCGTCAGCCCCTGTGCCATCAAGGCAACCACCGTCACCACGCCGCGGTCTCGAAGGGAAAGCCTGTCTTCTCGGCTCCATACCTCGCCAAACAGCACGTCGTCGTTGAGCTGAGCGAATTTGGGAGCGAAGTCCCCCAGGGCATCTCTGCCCGCCGTCTGTTTAATCGTCATGTTTGATTCCTCCTGTCGATGGTTTTGAGTGCAAAACTGCTTCCGCGCAGCTAAGCCGCGCCTAGACTCCTAAGCCCATTCGTCGCGCCTGCTCAAGAGCGGGATGCCCGGCGATTTCGCCCACGTCGTTCACGCCGCCGGCGAAAACCGTTCCGACAAGCGCGCGCCTTTGGCGAAAATCCCTTGCGTTCCCGATTTGTATTGACGAGAATGAAGGTAATACCTAAACCTAACTTTAGGTCAAGGAGTAAATTCGAGATTTGTCCGGAGGGACCATGTACACAATCGGACAGGTGGCGGATATGTTCGGTCTGCCCGTTTCCACGCTGCGCTATTACGACAAGCAGGGATTGTTCCCGGAATTGGAGCGGACGTCCGGCATTCGCCGATTCAGCGATACGGAACTCGAGGCGCTTCGGGTCATCGAATGCCTGAAGAAGGCCGGAATGGAAATCAAAGACATCCGGCTGTTCATGGAATGGTGTGCGGAGGGCCCATCGACATATCCCAAGCGCAAGGCCATGTTCGAGGAGCGGAAGGCCCACATGGAGTCGGAGATCGCGAAGATGAACCGCGCACTGGACATGTTGAAGTTCAAATGCTGGTACTACGAGCAGGCGATTCAGGATGGCAGCGAGGATAGACTGAAGGCGCTGATTCCCGACAATTTGCCAAAAGAAGTCAAAGATATCTACGATAACGCCCACGCCCAATAATGCCGCCCGATGCTCAAGGGGCTTTGGCAAGGAGTCGTTTTAGGCAGACATGCAAAAAGGAAGCCTCCGAACCAGAAGGTTCGGAGGCTTTTATTCCCGTTATTTCGCTGATGGCTTTGCTCTATGGCGACTCCGAAACAGCATCAGGCGGTACTCGACGGTATCAAAACGCGAGTTCAGAAGCCAGTTCCCGTTATTCCCATAGGCATAAGCGCATCTGCTCGCGATTGCCTATCGATGCTTTGCCACGAGCACGGCAGACACCGCATCGAGGAACTCCCGCACATGGTCTGCGGGGTGCGACGAATGAAGCAGCCCGTAAGACACGAGACAGTCCCAATCGGTAGGGACGGTTTTGAGCATGGGGTGGACGTTGGCCCACAACGGTAGCGTCGCAAGCGCGAGGTCCTCGTTCGCGCCGCGATTGAACACCTCCGCCCGATATTGCGGGAAGTCTACGAGCGCGATTTGAGGATGATGCAAGAGTATCTCGTCGCGCACTCGGTCGATTTCGGCGTTCCAGCCCCGGCGTATAAGCATAAGACTGTGATTGTGGAGGTCGTCGAATGTGACGATGTCACGGTTGGCGAGTTCGCTGTCGACGGGAACGGCGCACCAGAGCGGCTCGCGCGAAAGCTCAAGGCCCAGGCACCCGCGCTCTTTAAGAAAGGCATCGTCGAAAATCCCCACCACGATATCCATGTCTTGCCCGAGGTTCGCCAAACCGCGCGCCGCCGAGGGTGTGTTTTCAAACGTGACCACCTGAAGGCTCATGCCAGGGCAACGTTCCTTCACCTTCGGCCACAGCTTCGTGAGCGGCGTACTGGGCGTCATGAGCGACACTCCCACGCGGATGATGCGCTTCTCTCCGCGCTCGGCGACGCGGGCGCGTGCGATTGATTCTTGAGAGTACTGCACGATATGGCGGGCGTCGGCGAGCAGCGATCTGCCTGCTCGCGTAAGCGAAAGCCCCTGATGCGATCGGTGGAACAGCGTAAGACCTAGCCGCGACTCCAGCAGGTTCATCTGCTTGATGACGGCCGTGGGCGTGATGAAGGACTCTTGTGCCGCTTTGGAGAAGCTGCCCGCCTCCGCCACGCGGATGAAAGTGTCAAGCTGTGGGTTGTACATCGATCCTCCTGTCACGCATTATGTGCCGTATATACCCCATGGTTATATCCATCATTCCAACGCGAACTTCTCGCACGTCAGTAAACGCCGTAGCCTTGTATTCGAAAAGTCATCATTAAGGAGGAGACCATGGAGTATCTAAAGCTCAACAACGACGTAGAGATGCCCATCGAGGGTTTGGGCACCTTCCTCATGACCCCGGCCGAGGCCGAGGCGGCCGCAACCGCCGCGCTCGCGGCTGGCTACGAGCACATCGACACCGCCAACGCCTACATGAACGAGCGCGCCGTGTGCCGTGCCATCGCCAAAAGCGGCATCGCGCGCGACAAGATCTTCGTCTCCACCAAGCTTTGGCCGAGTGTCTACGACGCAGGCATGCCGGCGGTGGACGCCACGCTCCAGCGCCTGGGGCTCGACTACGTCGACATGCTCATCCTGCACCAGCCGGTAGGCGACTACCTGGCCGCGTGGCGCACGATGGAGGAGGCGTACCGCGCGGGCAAGGTGCGCGACCTCGGCCTCTCCAACTTCCCGCAAGACAAGATCGCCGAGGTCATCGAGGTCGCCGATATCAAGCCGCAGCTCGTGACCGTTGAGTGCCACCCCTACCACGCCCAGCGCGACCTGCGCGCCTACCTCGCGCCGTACGGCACGGTGATCGAGGCGTGGTACCCGCTCGGCCACGGCGACAAAGGTCTTCTGGAGGAGCCCGTCTTCGTCGCTCTCGCCGAGAAGTACGGCAAGACCCCGGCCCAGGTGATCCTGCGCTGGCACGTGCAGATGGGCACCTCCATCATCCCCGGCTCCAGGAACCCCGCCCACATCGCCGACAACGCGAACATCTTTGGCTTCTCCCTCACCGAAGACGAGATGGCCGAGATTGCCAAGCTCGACGGGACCATGACCTACTACACCGCCACTGAGGAAGCACTCGCGGGCTACCTGGCCATACGCCCCGATTTCGACGCGCAGGAGTAGCGCTCAGACGATAACGGACCAACCAAGCCGCCGCCGAGGACCAGTCGGCTGTCGAGGACGAGCCCGCCGCAGTGCCCGCTGCAGACGGCAACGTCCTCGTGGCCTACTACTCGGCACAGGGCCACACCGCTGTCGTAGCTCAGGCCATCGCCGACGAGCTCGGCGCCGATCTCTTTGAGGTGACACCTAGAACCCGTGGGTTATAACCCCGTGCGCACCCCAGCGTTATAGAACCCTCACCAACGGAAACTTCCGCCGGCGCGGCGCCCCTCGTATGGTGGATACGTCAAGTTGCGAGAAAGGAAGGCACCATGGACTACATCACCTTGAACAACGGCGTCAGGATGCCGCAGCTCGGCTTCGGCGTGTACCAGATCCCGGACGCCGCGGAATGCCAGCGCGCCGTGGAGGACGCGCTCTCGGTCGGCTACCGGCTGCTCGACACGGCCGCCAGCTACGGCAACGAAGAGGCGGTCGGGGCCGCCATTCGTGCGAGCGGCCTGCCGCGCGACGAGGTGTTCGTGACGACCAAGCTGTGGATGCCGGATGTGAGCTACGAGGGGGCCAAGCGCGGCTTCGACGCGTCGCTCAAGCGGCTGGGGCTCGACTACGTCGACCTCTACCTCATCCATCAGCCGTTCGGCGACGTCTTCGGCGCGTGGCGCGCCATGGAGGAGCTCTACGAGCAGGGCGTTATCCGCGCCATAGGCACAGCTAACTTCTACCCCGATCACCTCGCAAACCTCATCTCGTTCAACCGCATCGCCCCCGCCGTGAACCAAGTCGAGTGCAACGTGTTCTTCCAGCAGCGCGAGGCGCAGGAGTACATGGCCGGCAAGGAGGTAGCCATGGAGGGCTGGGCGCCCTTTGCGGAGGGCAGAAACGACCTCTTCCGCAACGAGGTCCTCGCTCGCATCGGCGAGGCGCACGGCAAGACGGTCGCCCAGGTCGTGTTGCGCTGGCTGCTGCAGCGCGGTGTGGTCTGTATCCCTAAGAGCACGCACCGCGATCGGATGGAGCAAAACTTCGACGTCTTCGACTTCGCGCTGGGCGACGATGAGATGGTCGCCATCGCCGCGCTCGACACCGGGCGCAGCGCGTTCTTCGACCACCACGACCCCGCCACCATCGAATGGATGTCCGGGCTCGTGCGCAACGTGTAGACGAGCGTCAGACCGCACTGATAACTTACTAGGAGGAATTGCCATGAACTCATTCACGTACGACTACCCGGTCAGGAACTACTTCGGCGAGGGGGCCATGGACCAGGCACTCGACGCCGAGATGGGTGCCATGGGCAAGACAGTGATGCTCGCCTACGGCGGAGGCTCGGTCAAACGAACCGGCGTCTACGGCCACGTGGTCGATAAGCTCACGAGCGCGGGCAAGCGCGTGGTGGACTTCGGCGGCATCATGCCCAATCCGACCTACGAGAAGTGCCAGGAAGGCGCCGCGCTCGCACGCAAGGAACAGGTCGACTTCATTCTCTCCGTCGGCGGCGGGTCGGTCTTCGACTGCTGCAAGGTGGTCTCCGCGCAGGCGATGCTTGACGAGGACATCGAGACGTTCGAGCACGCCGACGGCAAGATGCCGAGCTCGTTCATCCCCATGGGCTGCATCGTGACACTCTCCGGCACGGGCGCCGAGCAGAACAACGGCGCCGTCATCACCAACGAGGAGACACACGTGAAGGGCGCCTATCTGGGGGCGATGCCCATGTGGGCGGCGCTCGACCCGGCGCTCACGCTCACCGTACCGCACGCGCAGTTCATGAGCGGCGCATTCGACACGCTCTCGCACTGCATGGAGAGCTATTTCGGAAGCCCGCGCGGACGCAACGTCACCGACGACATCAACCTCGCCATCCAGCGTAACGTCATCCGCAACATGAGGATCATCGCGGACGACAATCAGAACCTCGAGGCGCTCAGCGAGCTCGTATACGACTCCGCCATGGCCGAGAACGGCGTGCTCAAGATCGGCAAGTCAACGGACTTCCAAGCGCACATGATCCAGCACCAGTACGGCGCGTACACCCACACCAACCACGGAATGGGCCTCGCGGTCATCCACCCTGCGCTCTACCGCCACCTGGCCCCCGAGGCGCCCGCGCAGTTCGCCCGCTGGGCACGCGAGGTGTGGGACGTCGACGCCAAGGGCAAAGACGACCTTACGGTGGCGCTCGAGGGCATCGACCGCCTGCAGACGTTCATCGGCGAGATGGGGCTTCCCACGAGCTTCGCCGAGATGGGCTCCGACGCGTCCGACGAGACGCTGCACAAGATTGCGGACACCTGCGTGCTCACCGGCGGCTGCGCCAAGAAACTGGAGCGCAGCGAGGTGTTCCAGATTCTGACTGAGTGCCTCTAGATCGGCGGTAGGTGATCCGCCCGCGCCGAAGGAAACCGTACGACTCCGAGATGTCATCGTAATCGTAGGAGCCGGCGAGCCCGCCGCGCCTGATGAATCCGTCGAAGTCGTCGTCGACGGCCCCCTGCTCGTCAAAGTAGAAGCGGTATTCGCCGAAGCTGAAGGGGAGAATGTGTACCTCCCCGTGGCGCCCTGTGAACAGGGTCGCCAGGTCCGAACTCAGGAGGAACGCGTTCGATCCCGTGAGGTAGATATCCCATCCGCCACGCGCGTGAATGCTGTTAATTGCTTTCTCGAAACCCTCGCACAGCTGCACCTCGTCGATGAAGAGACGGTTGCGGGCGCCCTCTTTGTGCCGCTCTATGATTTCGCGATGCAGCGCTGGTACTCGAGCAGTAGCTCGTTGTCGAGGTCCAGCAGATCGATGTAGACGTTGTTGGAGGATGGGTCCCTCCGAGCAACGGAGGCGGAGAACGCCTTCATGAGCTCGGACTTGCCGGAGCGGCGCATCCCCGTGATCACCTTGATGTCCCAGGCGCCCTCGAGCGCCCAAAGCCGCTCCATGTACGTAGTGCGGTCCACCCATGCCATCATCCGCTCCCTCTCGGTTTCGAAACTCGAATATTTCTAAAGTTTCGAAACCGAGTAGACAATATACACAAGGGCGCGTCGGGGAGCGAATCCCAGTCGCGCCATGTCGGCAGCGATGCCGGGCGCATTCACGCGTGCTACAATGCGGACATCAGAGATGAAAACACAGTCCCCGTCGGGTAGTCGTGGGCGTGCGGGAGTCCGCATCAGTAACCTGCCTCCTTGGTTGTCCCTTCTCTGCATGGTCATCTACATAAAGGAGGAACCAGCCATGCAGATCAGCGTGTCGTCCACCCTGACCGTATATCACGACGGCCAATTCTGGGTCGGGCTGGCGGAGCACGTCGAGGGCGGAAGGTATGGCGTCACCCGCATCGTCTTCGGCGCGGAGCCGTCCGATGAGGAGATTCTGCGATTCGTTACAAGTGAATGGGAGAAGCTCTCGTTCTTCGGTGGCGAACCGGCTGAGGCAAGCAAGCCCGCGAAGAACCCCAAGCGGCGCGCTCGCGAGGCGGCGAAAGCCCTTAAGCGGCCCGCGGTGAGCACCAAGGCGCAGCAGGCGCTCGCGGCACAGCGGGAAGCGATGAAGCGGGAGTCGGCTCATGCAAGAAGCCGACGCCGCGCGGATGAGGCGGAGGCGCGCTTCGAGCAGCGAAAGCTGAAGCGCAAGCAGAAGCATCGCGGGCACTGACCGCCATTTGCAGCAAGGCAAACCATATACAGCAGCGGTGCCAGTTCCACTTGGAGCCGACGCCGCGTAGACGCTGATGGTGACGGCTATGCACGGGCACGGTCGCGCCACCGCACTTCACAGCTTGTTTCTCAAGTATTTGGGACGCACACGCGGCGTTCAAAAATGCGGAGCGGTTCCGCATGGCTCGAGACTGAGCCGAGGTGCCCTACTTCTCGCCCTCCAGCAGCCCCACGATGCGGTCGATGTCGACGGCAAAGCGAGGCCTCCCCTCGCGCTCGTAGCGGTCGAGGTATGCCTGGCACTCGGAGACAATGCGCTTGGTGTTGCCGTCGATGATGCGCTGGAGCGTCTCGTAGTAGGCCGAGCCCTCGGTCCTGAAGCGGCGCTGGTAGGCCTTGGTTATGGGGAACATCTTGATGTAGTGGATGCCGTGGCGGCAGCCGGGGCGCGTCGTGGGGCGGGGTGGCAACGCAAAGTACTGGTCTTTGGGCACGTTAGGGGCGATGTTGGAACGCAGCGGCACGGCGAAGTCCCTGCGCTTCCCGCGGAAACGCAGCCTCACCACCACGATGCAGGGGCGATCGTGCTTAAGCATGAGCTCGCGGTCGCCCTCGACGAGGTCGAAGAAGTCCTGGGAGATGGATACGATCTTCATCGGTTCGCCCCCCTTCATACGAAACGGGGCCCGCATCGCTGCAGGCCCCTACAGGTGGGCGATATTCTACGCCTTGCGGCACCCCGTCGCCCACGGAGGTTAAACGTACACGTAAGCCGTACTCTGAAAGCCGCGGCTTCCGGCAAGTAGTTTATACCACGAAAGGTCGCTTTCAATGCGCATAGCTCGCAAAATAACACTCGCTGGGCCGTCACCCCTGATCTTCTCGACCGTCTCCTCCGGGTACTTATTGCGTGCCACGGGCACCTCCGTCCTTGTTATCGCGATAAACACACCATGAGTGGTGTACGGGTCGAGAAGGGCTGGCACCAAAAGAGCCCAACGGCCGTTACGGCTTCGTTAGAAACGCGCCCCATCATGGATGGTGAACCCGAAAGGTAAGGCGCGCGGGCACGGTGGCTCGGCCCGCGCGCCCGGAAGAGAAAGGATAAGCCCATGGGTTACATGCTCGAGACGCGCGGGCTCACCAAGCGCTTCGGCCGCGGCGACCAGGCGCAGGACGCCGTGGCCGACGTGAGCCTTCATATCCGCGAGGGCGAGGTGTACGGGCTGCTCGGTCCCAACGGAGCCGGCAAGTCGACAACGCTCAAGATGATCTGCGGGATGCTGCGGCCGACGGCCGGGGAGATCCTCTTTGCCGGGCACGCCTGGCGCCGCGAGGACCTCTACGCAATCGGCAGCCTCATCGAGGAGGCGCCGCTCTACCCCAACCTCACCGCGCGCGAGAACCTGCGCGTGCGCACCACGCTGCTGGGCCTTCCCGAGAGCCGCATAGATGAGGTGCTCGCCGCCGTGGACCTCGCGGACACTGGGAAGAAGCGCGCCGGGCGCTTCTCGATGGGCATGCGGCAGCGCCTGGGGCTCGCGCTGGCGCTGATCGCCCGGCCACGCCTGCTCGTGCTCGACGAGCCCACCAACGGCCTCGACCCCATCGGCATCGAGGAGCTGCGCGACCAGATCCGCGGCTTCGCGGCGGCGGGCACGACGGTGATCGTCTCGAGCCACATCCTCTCCGAGGTGCAGCAGATGGCGGACACCATCGGCATCATCTGCGGGGGGCGCCTCGCCTACGAGGATGCGCTTCGGCCCGGGCAGGACCTCGAGGAACTCTTCATGAGCGTCTGCCGGGAGGGGCGTCGAGCGCGCGGGGAGGTGGCGGCATGACGGGCGAGAAAGGCGGCCTGCTCGCGGGCCTGCGCGCCGAGGCCCTGAAGTCGCGCCACGCGGCACCGGTTCGCCTGGCCGTGCTCATGGCGCTGCCGATGCCGCTGCTCGGCGCGATGCCCTACCGGGGCGTGCAGATCTTCAGCGCGTGGAACTACTGGTACGCGCTCTTCCTGCCCGTGACTCTCTCGCTCGTGGTGGCGTGCGTCGCGCGGGCGGACGCGCGCACGCGGATGCGGGGGCTTCTGGGCCTGGGCTTCCCGCTCGGGCGCGCCTGGTGGGCCAAGGCGCTCTGGTGCCTCGCGCTCTGCACGCTCTCGAACCTCGTGGTCTTCGGCATCTACCTCGCGGGATCGGCGTTCTCCTCGCAGGGCCTCACGGTCGCGGGCACGCTCACGATGCTCCTCTGCGCGCTCGTCAACACGGTGACCGCGGCGTGGATGATCCCCGCAGGGCTCTTCCTCACGGCGCGGCTCGGCATGCTCGCGGGCATCTTCTGCCCGCTCGCCGCGCAGCTCGTGGGTGGGTTCGCCTGGTCGCTGGTGCCGCTGCCGCAGCTCTTTCCGCCGTCGGCGAGCATGGTCATCCCCACGAGCTTCATCCCCGTGCTGCCGAGCGGCGAGCCACTCGCGGCGGACATGGCGCTCGGCGGGGCGCTCGCGGCGGACGGCATGCTCACACTGGCGGGCCTTGCGGTCTGCGCGCTCGCGTTCGCCGCGCTCACGGCGGCGGGCGCGGCCTGGTTCGCGCGCTCCGAGGAGAGGTGATGGCCATGACACGACCCTCCGACGCGACGCCGCGCATGACTCTCCCGCGGGCCCTGCTCTCCGAGGCCCTGCGCCTGGCGCGCTCCCCGCTCACGGCGGTGCACCTCGTCTGCGGCCTGGCAGCCGGTCTTGCCTGCGGCGAGTACTTCTCCGTAACCCGATGGGACCCGGCGCTGGGCGCGGACGCCTACGCCCAGTTCCTCGGCGCCCTCATGCCGCTCATGTCCGCCATCGTCTGCGGGCTCGCCGTGGACGAGGAGCGCGCTGCCGGGCGCCTCGCCAACCTCACGGCGGTCCCCTCGCGCGGGCGCGCCGTCGCGGCGAAGCTGCTCGCC
>CAKWZF010000009.1:0-30413 GCA_934865005.1 uncultured bacterium
ACACAAGCCGTTTCACATCGCGCCCCACGACGCTAGTCCAACTTGGTGCCCGGTACTTGCGGTGCCTCTTTAAGCAACGCTTTGAGCTCGTTCAAAATGGAAACGGGCTGTCGATCGACAGCGTCCAGATGAAGCGTCGCCACACGAATGGGTGGCTGATATTCAAGCGAGCCGATGAGCACGGGGGAACCCAGGAACCGCTCGATTTCGTCTGCGATCGAGTCGGTCTCTTCGGGATCAAAGTCGTCGAAAAGCGCCACGAATGTCGGCCCCGTCGAGCGGAACAGGCGACCCTTGCCGCGCGAGCAATCCGTGAGGCAGGCGGCGCTTTCGGCGAGCACGCGGTCGCCTGCATCGAATCCAAAGCGGGCATTGACTTCGGCGATATCGTCGACCTTAATGGCAATAAAGCCTGCCTCGCGCGCCACGCGACGCATTTCGCCAATGGCGTTGACCAGGGCATGGACATCGCCCAGGCCCGTTACCGAGTCGGTCGTATCAGCTAGGCTTCGGTTGACGATAATGCCCACATACATGCTGGGCTCGGTATCGGTGCCGTCCAAGCGGTAGCCCGTACAGTCGCAAAGCACGTATTTTCCGGGGGCATCCATCACGCGGTACTGCATGTAGTGGAAGTGCCATGTGCCGTTTATCACCATATCGAGCTCGGCGCGTACGTTGTCGCGGTCCTCGGGATGAACGCGGGCAAGCCACATATCGACCGAGTTAAAAGGGTGCTGGGAAGGCAGGTCAAAATCGCGCACGGCGTTGACCGACCATTGCGATTCGCCCGTATCGAGATTGAGGATAAACGGATAGCGCGTCTCGGAGCTCATAGAGATTGCTTGGAACACCCGGTCGTTGCAGGGAAGCTGATCGACGATTGGGCGTTGCGGCGCGTCATTGTCTTTCGGTTGCTGCACGCGATGCATAAGCTTATAGCGATACATCTTGCGATCGGCATCCATCGTCATCTGGCGACGCGTGTCGCCGGCAAGTGGATCGACGCGCGAGCAGCCAAAGCTAAAGCTGGCGATCATGGGCGCCTTGCCACCTGAGCTCGCCTCGATCAGCCCGGCACGTACCTGCTCCAAGCGCTGCTCGAGTTCAGTCTCGTTTGCGGAGAGCGAGATAAGCACAAACTCGTCTCCACCGATACGGAACAGCATCTCATCGTGCTCCATGGTTTCGGAGAGCGTGCGGCAGATGCTCAGAATATAGCGATTGCCTTCGGCATGGCCAAACCTATCATTGCAATGCTTGAGATGGTCGATGTCAATATAGGCGCAGGTGAAGGGGTCGCCTTTGCGCCAGAGCTGCTCGACGTGACGGTCGAGTCCGCTGCGGTTGCCCAAGTTGGTGAGCGGGTCGATATAGGCGTTGCGCTCAAGCAGCTGGCGCTCTTGTTGCAGGATGGCATGCGTCTTTTGCAGTTGCTCGCCAACGGCGCGCAGCTCAGCAGGCAGCGCGGCAACATCGAGTTCGGCGGTCGAGATGCCATTCGCAAGTCGCTGAAGATAGGCAATAATCGATTGCTCGCCCAGGCGGTACGACTCGTTCATGATGGATAACCTCCTTGGGCAGAACAACGGTTTGTATCATATCCCCAATTCGGCTTGGATTGGGGATATAAGTTAGCTAATGGAGACAAATGCTCCCTTCGGCGGTGGCGTTTTGCACGTGAGCGTATCAGTTGTCATTGTCACCATCGAGCAATGCCTCAAAATCCTTCGCCGGCATGGGGCGGTAGTAGAGGAAGCCCTGAGCGTAGCGGGCGCCCATGTGGCGTAGCATGTTCGCCTGCTCATTTGTCTCGACGCCTTCGACCACGACGGGCAGATGAAGCGACTGCGCCATTTCGAGCATCGATGAAATGATTTGCGTGCTGCGGCCTTGATCGCGGTCGGTGGGTACAAAGGTGCGGTCGAGCTTGATGACGTCGACGTTGACGTTCTTGAGCATCGCGAGCGTGGACTGGCCGGTGCCAAAACCGTCCATATAGGTCGAGAAGCCTCGGGTGTGCAGGTCGGCTGTCAGTTTGTCCACGGCTTCGGATTCTCCCGTATAAGCCGTCTCGGTGATCTCGATACGCATGAGCTCGGGCGGTAGGTTGTATTGGGCGGCGAGCGCCCCCATATGTTCGGCAACGTCGCAGGCAAGGATATCCACGCGCGACACATTAAGCGAAACCGGAACCACGCGAAGTCCTCGATCGATGCGCTCGCGCAGCCATGAAGCGACACCCTGCCAAATGTACTTGTCGAGTGTCACCACAAAGCCGCTTTCCTCGAGTGCGGGGATAAACGTTGCGGGCGAAATGAGAGAGCCGTCCTTGTCAATCCAGCGGGTGAGTGCTTCGGCGCCAATAATCTCGCCGGTTTCCATATCGACCTGGGGCTGCAAGTGGTAGGTAATACGACCATCTGAGAGCGCGTACTGGAATTCGGTCAGCGTGCGGTGGAACGCGACTTCGCGCTCGTACTCCGCGGGGCAGAAAATGGCAATGCGCTCCTTAAAGTCGTTTTTTGCGCGTCGATTGGTAAACATGGCCTTCGCCTGCGCATCGATGGTGATCTCCTCATTGGAGTCGATGGGGTAAACGCCCATGGACGGCCAAAAACCTACGCCGTCGTTGTGCTTGGCTACAGCTTCGCGCACGCGCGCATAGACACGGTGAACGAAATCGTGCTCAAAGGGTATGAGCAGACAAAAGTCGTCTTGTCCCCAGTATCCCGCGACACCCATGTTGGCGTTCTCGATATCCTTGAGCACCGTGCCCACATCGGCAAGCATACGGTCACCTTCGGCCTGTCCATACCATTCGTTAAATAGGCGCATGTGGCCCATGTCAACGGTGGCGATACACCAAGCGCCGTCGCGCCTTGCCTTGATGAAGGCATTGGCACGGCGCATAAACTCGCTGGGGCGGTAGAGGCCTGTGAGCATGTCGAGGTGCTCGGCGACGGCGCCTTTGCGTTCCATCTCGGGTATGGGCAGACTGTCGTTGGGAACAAGTCCGCCGGCCGTGCGAAGGCGACGATCGAGTTCGCCCAAAACAGTCGATGCTTGGGGGTCCAGGCGTTCGTAAAAGGTCGGGACGACAAGACAGACGGGAGCAATGGTGTCGCCTGCGATTTGCACAGGAGCGAAAACGGCCTCTTTAAGGTGGCGGGTCAGTTGCTCGAATGCCTCGTGGTCCAGGTCGTTGCTGAGCACGACGAACTGGACGCTACGTGAACGGTAGACCCGGCTTCTGCCGCGGGTGATCGACAGCATGCGGCCCGCGTATTCGGCAAGCATGTTGTCGACAGCCTCGGCTCCGTAGAGCTCGTTGAGCTTTGTCGTGCCACGAACGCGCACCGCTATAAGCCCTGTCTTGCAACGGTCAAGGCGGCAGGTATCGATGGCATTGACCAGCATGCGCTGCGTTCCGAGGCCTGTGGCGGCGTCGACGGTTTCGGCAAGTGAGTGGTTGACGAGCTCGCCGACATAGAGCGAGGGGACATTTTCGTCGCCGTCGATACGAAACCCGCGAGCACGGCAAAGGACGTAGTCGCCGGCGGCGTTGCGCACACGATACTGCATGACGCGACGGTGCTTGGTACCGTTGTAGACTTGGTCGATGTCGTTGATGTAGGCCTCAAGGTCATCGGGATGCACGCGCGTTTTCCAGTAATCGCGACAGTTGTCTATGTGCTCCGAGGGAAGGCCAAGATCGCGCAAGGCGCCTTGTGACCAAAGGGTGCGATGTTTGTCCAAGTTCTCGATAAAGAGATAGCGGCCCTCGTTGAGCATCGAAAAGGCGTCGAAAATGCGATCGCTTATTTCGAAGTCGTCGGCGTGGACTTGCGTGATATTGCGTCGATCAAGGTGCATGGCATGACGTAGCTTGTAGTCGTACATGCGATGGTCGGCATCGAGCGTCATACGGTTGGTGGCTTCGCCCAGGGCGGGGTCGGCATGCGACACTCCATAGCTAAACGAGTGGGGCATCTCGGAATCGTTGTTTTTGAGCAGGACCGTTCGGCAGTGTTCCAGACGTTCGGCGAGGTCGTCCTCGGTTGCAATCGTAGACAGGATGGCAAACTCGTCGCCGCCTATGCGAAACGCCGCCTCGTCCACTTTCATATACAGCTTGAGATAGAGGCTTACCTGCAAGATATAGCGGTTGCCCTCGTCATGGCCAAAGACGTCGTTGCAGTGCTTGAGATTGTCGATATCGATGAACGCCATGGTAACGGGGGTGTCCTGCTCCCAGAGCTCCTCGAGGGAACGGGCAAAGCCGCCACGGTTGCCAAGCCCGGTAAGCTGGTCGGTGAAGGCAGTCCTAATCAGATCATCCTGGCGCTCGAGAAGGTCACGGACGGTCTTTTCGAGCGTTTCGGTGTAATTGCTGACAGTATCCATGTCGTAAGCGGCTTTCTGAGGTCGGGCGGATTGCGTCGGGCGAGCTCGTTGTGCACACGCGTTGTTGTTCGGCGCTTTGCGTGTATCCAGGCCCCGCCTTGCTGCGTTGTTGGGTTACTTTACCGGCTAATGTTCGCTGTTGATAACTACTGCGTAGTATAAACAACAGCACACAATTATATATGGGTGCACATGCTGTGGGCGGCCATTATTCGACAAACGGCAGCGCGACGATGCGATGTCCGATAAAAATGCGACTGAGACGCTATATGTTGACGGGTATACTTGTCCCGGTTTTAAACGCAGGAACGGAGATGGTCGCATGACACAGCCAAATATGACGCGCACGGTGGGGCTGGCGCTCGAGGGAGGCGGCTACCGCGGTATGTATACGGCGGGCGTGCTCGACGTCTGGATGGAGCACGGTTTGACCTGCGACCATATGGTGGGTGTCTCGGCGGGCGCGGCGTTTGGCTACAACTTTAAATCGCGCCAGATCGGCCGCGCCATTCGCTATAACAAGGCCTATTGTGCCGACAAGCGCTATGCAGGCGTGACCAGCTGGCTGCGAACCGGCGATATGTTCAATGCGGATTTTGCCTATCACGAGGTGCCCATCGAGCGCGATCCCATCGACTTGGAGGCGTATCGCGCCTGCTCCATGCGAT
This sequence comes from uncultured bacterium, assembly GCA_934865005.1. Taxonomy (GTDB): domain Bacteria; phylum Actinomycetota; class Coriobacteriia; order Coriobacteriales; family Coriobacteriaceae; genus Collinsella. The sequence goes on from CAKWZF010000009.1 coordinate 5,076, forward strand.
TTACGTGCGTGTGTACCGATGTCGAGACGGGCAAGGCCGTCTACCACGACCTGCCCTATGGCGACGAGAGGGATATCGAGTGGATCCGGGCGTCGTCGGCGATTCCCGTGGCGACGCGCCCCGTTGTCATTGAGGGCCGTAAGTACCTGGATGGTGGCGTGGCTGATTCTATTCCCAGCGCATGGCTGTTTGCGCAGGGGTATGACCGCAACGTGGTGGTGTTGACGCAGCCGGCGAGCTTTGTAAAGCAGCCCAACAGCGTGATGCCCATGCTGCGTCGCGTGTTTCGTCACTACCCGGAGTTTGTCGCAGCGCTTGAGCATCGGCATGAGGTCTACAATGCCACGCTCGATGACCTGGCACGTCGCGAGGCTGCCGGCGAGGTCTTTGTGGTGCGGCCGAGCGAATCGGTGAAGGTGCCGTCGCTGTGCCGCGAGCCCGATGAGCTCGAGCGCATCTACCAGATCGGCCGCCATGATGCGGAGGCGACTTTGCCGGCGTTGGAGGCCTACCTAGCGGGGTAGGGGTTGCATACGGAAAGCGCATCCCGGAATGGAGGCCCAAACTGGGATGCGCTTTCCGCTCTAGAAGATATGAGACTGCGAATCGGCTGCTCGGCTTATGCCTATGCCTGCTGCCAGGTATCGACGAGCTCCTTGGCGGCGGCGTAAGGGTCGTCGGCACTGCAGACGGCGCTCACCACAAAGAAGCCGTCGACGCCGGTGGCCTTGAGCTGCGGCAGGTCGGCCGTCTTGACGCCGCCGCCCACCACGATGGGCACGGGGCTTGCCGCATGGAGTGCGGCCAGGTCCTCAAAGCTCTTGGTGATGATGGAGCCATCGGCTGCGCGTCCGCAGTCGCGCTTGGTCTCGGTCTCGTGGAGCGGGCCGATGCCCAGGTAGTCGACCAGGCTCATGTCGGCGGTCTTGACGTACTCGAACATCTCCTCGCAGCGGGCCGAAAGGCCCACGATGGCATTGGGGCCCAGCAGCTTGCGGCAGACCTCGACGGGGATGTCGCTCTGGCCCACGTGCACGCCGTCGACGGCAATGCCCTGCTCGCGCGCGGCGAGTACGCAGTCCAGACGGTCGTCGATGAGCAGAGCGACCTGACCGGTCTTGCCGGCCTGCGCGATTGCCTGTGCGGCGTCGCCGGTCAGTGCGATGATTTCGCGGGCACTTGCCACCTTGGAGCGCACCTGGATGCAGGTAAAGCCGGCGTCGAGCGCCTGGGCCACCACATCGCCCACGGGGCGCCCGAGGGTGTTTTCGGGGCCGAGTACCAGATAGGCCGAGATATCAAGGTTGTCGCGGATGCTCATCGTGCTTCCTCCTGCTTTTTGATCTGTGCTTCCATGCGCTCGAGCTTGCCGGTCATGGTGTCGGTAAATCCGGGTCGAATATCGGCTTTGAGCACGACTTCGGTGCGGATGCCTTTGCTCGCCAACACAAAGGTTGCGTCGCGTACGACCTGCATGACCTCGTCCCAGTCGCCCTCGATTTCGGTGAACATCGAGGTGGTGCGGTTGGGAAGGCCGCTCTCGCGAATAACACGCACGACCTCGGCGACCTCGGCGGACAGTTCATCGCCGGTGCCGCACGGAGCGATGGCCACGGCGACGAGCGTGTTCATGCCGACATTGGTTGCGGGCTCGGACATGGCTTATGCCTCCTCGAGCTCGAGCTGGTTGTTGGCGATGTCTTGGGCGGTCGCGCGGTAGAGCTCGTCGATAAAGGCGACCTTAAAGCTTGCCGGGGCATCGGCGACAGCGGCGGCACGCGTGCCGGCAACGTTGTAGACGGCAGTGCCGCAGACTGCCGCCGTAAACGGATCGGCAGCGCAGGCGTACACGGCCAGCACGCCGCCCTGCGAGCAGCCGCAGCCGGTGATCTTTGACATGAGCGGGCTGCCGCCGTGGGACTTGGCCACGGTCGTGCCGTCGGTGATTAGGTCGACTTCGCCCGAGACCACTACGGCGCCGCCGGTGTAACGGGCGAGCGCCACGGCGGCATCGCGGGCGGCGTCGACCGTGTCGGTGGTATCGACACCGCGCACGCGGCTCAGATCAGCCGCCTCGCCCTCAAGACCCCACAGGCCGGCGAGTGCGATGATCTCGGAGGCGTTGCCGCGCACGATGGCGGGCTTGTACTGCTTGAGCTCGTTTACCAGCTGGGTGCGCAGGCTGCCGATACCCAGGCCCACCGGATCGAGCACCCAGGGCTTGCCGGCGTCGTGTGCCGCCTTCGCCGCGCGGGGAATCGTCTGCTCGTAGATAGGGAAGAGCGTGCCCATGTTGAGATAGATGGCGCCGCCGCCGGCAACGAGCGCTTCGCCCTCGTCGGGCAGATAGACCATGGCGGCCGATCCGCCCACGGCGAGCTGCGCGTTGGCGACAAAGTCGATCGTCACCGTGTTGGTGATGGAGCCGGCCATCGGATTGGTGGTGCGAATCTCCTCCACGGCCTTGACCATATGTTGCTTAAGCTGTTCCGAATCAATCACTGCCCATGCCACCCTGGCATAGCAAAGGGGCGCGGGGCATAGACCGCGCCCCTGCAACGGCGGCATGCTCCCTACGCCAGCATTAACTGACAGGTTCAAAGGATTGGGCCCCATGCCCTCTCAGCCTTGTGGTTTGCACCGCCGGCACTCCCGCATCGAATCTGTTGTTCCCTATACTAACGCACCTGCCAAAAAGGGACAGGTTTATTTTGGCAGGTCGTTACAATAGGTAGGACCGATACGAATGGGGGCCTTATGATTAAACTTGTGCTGACCGATATGGACGATACACTGATTCCAGCCGGGCATGACGGCGCCAGCGACTACGCCATTGAGGGTATTCATGCCATGCAGGCGGCGGGTCTGCACTTTGGGCCGGTTTCGGGTCGTCAGCCGTCCGCGATGGGCTGGATGTTCAAAAACCGTTCCGAGTGTTTTTCGACCGGTGCGTTCTGTAACGGCCAGGTGATGTTTGTCGACGGCGAAGTAGTTGCTTCGCGCGCAATCGACAACGATGCTCTGATGCGTTTGGCTGACTATCTGGAGCAAGAGACCGACGATACATTTCTAAAAGTCTACAGCCTGGGCGATGACTTTTGGGGCAACGATGCCTATTGCGTGACGAGCAATCCCGAGCGTGTGCGTCGCGCTATGGAGTCGGGCGGCAATGCGTGGCTCAAAGGCGAAGAGGCCCCGTGTCGTCCCGTCGTCGATGGCGCGCCGGTGTTTAAGGCGAATATCTGGAGTGCCCGTTCGCGTGAGGAGCTCGCGGAGCTACGCGAGCGCGTTGCCGTTGAGGTGCCGGAACTCTCGCTTGTGTTTCCCAACAACCGAGTGCGCCTGTTCGACATCCTTCCGGATGGTTGGGACAAGGGCTGCGCCGCGCTGGAGCTGGCGCGCGCCTTGGGCCTGACGCCCGACGAGGTGGCCGTATTTGGCGATTCCGATAACGATCTGCCCATGATCGATGCCGTTCCCAACTCCGTTGCAGTCGCCAATGCCAATGAGGCCGTCACGGCTGCCGCGCGCTGGCATATCGGCGCCGCGGCAGATGATGCGGTCGCCGGGGCTCTGCATCAGATTGCCGCCTGCGCCGCGACGGGGGAGATGCCGCCGTTTATGCGTCAGGAGGGTGCAGCCGACGCGAATTTCGCGAACAGCTAAGGAGACAGCCATGAAGCTCCAGCAGCTCAGATATGTCGTCAAAGTTGCCGAATGCGGCAGCATTACCGAGGCCTCGCGCCGTCTCTTTGTGTCGCAGCCTTCGATTACCGCGTCGATCCGCGATCTCGAAAACGAGATGGGTGTGCACATCTTTGAGCGCACCAACAAGGGCGTCATTGTGTCCGAGGAAGGCGAGACCTTCTTGGGCTATGCGCGCCAGGTACTCGACCAGGCCGACCTGCTCGAGGGCAAGTACAAGGGCGCATCCGAGCAGGTGCCGCACTTTAGTGTGAGCTGCCAGCATTATTCCTTTGCCGTCAACGCGTTTGTCGACGTGATCCGCGAGTTCGATGCCGCGCGTTACGACTTCACCCTGCGCGAGGAGCAGACTCACGAGATTATCGAGGATGTCGCGCATATGAAAAGCGAACTGGGCATCCTGTACTTATCCGAGCATAACCGCGAGGTCATCGAGCGCATGCTGGTGGCCAACGAGCTCGTGTTCGAAGGACTCTTCTGCGCCACGCCGCATGTCTTCGTCTGCGCCGACCATCCGCTGGCGGACCGCTCCAGCGTGACGCTCGAGGACTTGGAAGACTACCCGTTCCTGTCCTACGAGCAGGGCAGCTACAACTCGTTTTACTATTCCGAGGAGCTGACCTCGACGTTCGAGCGTCGCAAAAATATCCGCGTGCGCGACCGTGCGACGTTGTTCAATTTGGCCATGGGCCTCAACGGCTACACGGTATGCTCGGGCGTGATCAGCCACGAGCTCAACGGCCCCGGCATTATCTCGATTCCGCTCGACGTGGACGAGTACATGGAGATTGGCATCATCACGCGCAAGAACACGACGCTTACGCGCTACGGTCGGGCCTATATCGACGCGATTCGTCAGCATATCTAGGCTGCTGTGCTCCGCACGGTTCAAGTCTCTTTATGACAGTCCAGACTGATATAGGAAACATCTATATCAAACTGTTATAAACGTATATTTTACGATGGTCATATGAGCGCTCATACTCTGTCCCAGTAAAGCAACCAATGCAAAGGGAGATATCTATGAGCACTTCGATTCAACCGAACGCGCCGTTTCGCGCCGATATCGTCGGCAGCTTTCTTCGTCCGCAGGCTGTAAAGGACGCCCGTGCCGCCTATGTCGCGGGTAAACTCGACGCTTCCGGCCTTAAGGCCGTCGAGGACGATGCCATTCGCGATTTGGTGGCCAAGCAGAAGGCCGCCGGCCTGCAGGTGATCACCGATGGCGAGTTCCGCCGCAGCTACTGGCACCTCGATTTTATGTGGGGCCTTAACGGCATTGAGCGCCGCACCTCACGCACGGGTTATATGTTCCATGACGAGGAGACGACGGCCGACACCGCCGTGGTTACCGGTCCCATTAGCGGCGAGAACCACCCGTTCGTCGAGCATTTTAAGTTCGTCAAGGCGCTTGAGGAGGAGGGCCAGGTCGCACGCCAGACCATTCCGGCGCCGATCCAGACGTTCTCTGAGGTCACGCTCGATCGCTGCGATGGCCAGCAGGAGAGCCTGCGCGCTGTCTATAAGACCGATGAGGAACTTGCCGACGCCATTGCAGCCGCTTATCGCACGGTGATCGCCGACCTGTACGCAGCAGGCTGCCGCAACATCCAGTTTGATGACTGCACCTGGGGCATCTACTGCGATACCGATTTTGTCGCCAAAACCGGCATGAGCCCGGTCGACCTGCAAAAGGTAAGCGAGCTGGGCGTGGCGCTCAACAACGCCGCCATCGAGGGCAAGCCCGACGATTTGGTCATCAACACGCACGTGTGCCGCGGCAACTACCACTCCACCTACGCTTTTGAAGGCGGCTACGACCCTATCGCTCCGTATCTGTTCGCACATGAGAATGTCGATGCGTTCTATCTAGAGTTCGACACGCCGCGCGCCGGCGGCTTTGAGCCGCTCAAGTACGTCGCTCCCGGCAAGAAGGTCGTGCTGGGCTTGGTAACCACCAAGGCGGCAGAGCTCGAGAACGAGGATGTTATCGTCGAGCGCATCCGCGAAGCCGCTAAGTACGTGCCGCTCGAGAATCTGTACCTGTCGCCCCAGTGCGGCTTTGCCAGCTGCGAGATTGGCAACAAGCTGACCGAGGACGAGCAATGGGCGAAGATCGCGCTGGTCAAGCGCATTGCCGAGCGCGTTTGGAAGTAACGCTAGCGTTTGCAGGTGGCGGCGCGTGCGAGGCATTGCGTATCGCGTACAATGGTTCGGATCGTATCGTTCGGGCAGGTTATCCGATATGCCTGATCGCCCTTCCATCATGAAAGGACTTCCATGTCCCAATCCTCGACGCCCGCCGTATCTAAACTCGAGGAGACTGTCGAATAGTAGTTGTGTTCAGCTAAATCAAAAAATGGCGTCCATGCGCATGTACGCGTGGACGCCATTTTTAATGCGTCAGTATCCAGTGGATGCCGCGCGCCATGCGCAGGTCAGTTTGGGCAAAATGATTGCCGGGGTTGAGCTCCAGCGTTGTTGGGATGTCGCGCTCGATAAACAGCTCTTCCATCGCGCGCGTATCGTCGAGTACGTGCCGCATCATGCGGTTGGGCGTCTTGGTTTCCTTTTTACCGAGCGACAGATAGGCGGCGTCGGGCGTAGCCGTCATCGTGCGCTCGCGCGCGTAGTCGATAAAGCCGGGGAACCACAGCGACCCCGATGCACTCGCTGCGCGCTCAAAGACATCTGTTTGCCAAAGTGCCCACAGTGCAAAAAGACCCGCCAACGAGTAGCCGGCAACGCCGCGCCAGGCGGGCGGTTGCGGGAGCGATGATTCGGCCTGGGGGATTATCTGCTTCAACAACTCGTCAAGAAAACCATCAGCCTGTCCGCCAAAGGGCTCGGCATCTCGTATAGTTCCGTCGCATTCCCAGGGGCTCAGCTCGCGATTCCAATCGAGCCCTCCAATGGCGACAAGGGTGAACGGCGGGCAGTCGAGCTCTCGGCAGCGCTCGTAGACTTCACTACCGTTGCCCATAACCACGGGGAGATAGATGACGGGCGCGCTTTCCGCACACTCTGAATAAACGGTTATCTGCTTATGATGCGCTTCCAAGGCAGGCTTCTCTCGGTGTTGTGATATTGACAGCCTCAATTGTCGCACGCTGACACGGGGGCAGACGCTAAAAGAAAGGCGCGGAGCCGCTCGATGCGATTCCGCGCCTTGTTGTTTTGCTTTAGCAGACTATGCCGTTACGCCACGAAGAAGTAGACGAGGAAGGCGAGGGCTGCGATCCACATGAGCGGCTTGATCTTGGAGGCCTCGCCCTTAAAGAGCGCGACGACCACGTAGGCGATAAAGCCCAGGCCAATGCCGGCAGAGATGGAGTAGGTGAAGGGCACGCCGGCGACAATCATGAACGCCGGGAAACCCTGCGACACGTCGGACCAGTCGATCTCGGAGGCCTCGCTCATCATGAGGTAGCCGACGTAGACCAGAGCACCGCAGGTGGCGGCGCTGGAAACGATGGTGACGATGGGGGAGAAGAACGCGGCGAGAATGAACAGCACGCCGGTGGTGACGGAGGTGAGACCCGTGCGGCCACCGTCGGCGGCGCCGGAAGTGGACTCGACGAAGGTGGTGATGGAGGAGACGCCCATGAAACCGCCCACAGCAGCGGCGGCGGAGTCGACGATCAAGATCTCCTTGATATTCTCGACGTTGCCGTCGTCGGTGAGGAACTCGCCCTGCTTGGCCACGGCCATCGCGGTGCCCATGGTGTCGAAGAAGTCACTCATGAGCAGCGAGAACGAGATGACGAGGAGCGCGGGGTCGGTAAGGACCTTGACGATGGCGGGCACGCCGCCGGCGTCGGCGATAGGGCCACCGATGCTCGAGAAGTCGAGCGGGGCGATGATGCCGGTCGGAGCCTGGGTCACACCTAGGGGGATACCGGCGATGACGGCGACGACGATGCCGATGAGCAGCGAGCCGGGGACGTTGCGGCAGGCGAGGGCGACCGTCACCAGGATGGAGATGATGCCGACGATGAAGGTGGGGGAGGTGATGTCGCCCAGACCGACGAGTGTACCGGCGCCAGCGGTGATAATGCCGGCATCGCACAGGCCAATCATGGCGATGAACAGGCCCAGACCCACCGAGATGGCGTGACGCAGGACAACCGGGATGGCGTCCATGATGGCCTCGCGCAGGCCACAAAGCACGAGCAGCAAGATGACGACGCCCTCAAGGAAGATGACGCTCATGGCCACGTGCCAGTCACCGCCGCAGACGGTGGTGGTGATTCCGGCGATCATCGCGTTGACGCCTAAGCCCGACGCGCAGGCGAGCGGGCGGTTGGCGAAGATGCCCATGCAGATGGTCATGATGCCGGCGCCCAGGCAGGTGGCGCAGGCGAGCGCTCCCGCATCGATGCCAGCGCCCGAGAGCACCGCGGGGTTGACGGCGATGATGTAGGCCATCGCCAGGAATGTTGTCAGTCCAGCGCGAAGTTCGGTCCCGATTGTGGACTTGCGCTCACTGACGTGAAATAGTTCGTCCATGCATACCCTTTCCTTGTTCGGCCCCGAGTTTAGGCCGATTGACACGAACGCTCCCACTATAGCCCCTTTACGACGCTGTTGTTCCTCGCATGTTGATGTTCGGCGCTTTGTAGCAGACGGACGGTATTTTTCGCATGAAAATGTGTGGGTACCGTATACTTAAGCGGTTACAACGACCCCTATGGAGGAACGTATGATTAAAGAGCTTTGCCACGACGAGGCTATCCTGTCCCAGCGTTGCGAGGTTGCGACCGTCGAGGACGAGTCGGTTGCTCAGGATCTGATCGATACCATCAAGTCGCTCGACGATGCCGGCTGCCTTGCCGCTAACCAGATTGGCGTTACCAAGAAGGTTTGCGTCTACCTGGACGATGCCGGCGAGCCCCACGTGCTCTACAACCCCCGTCTGGTGTTTGGCCTGGGCGCCAGCAAGATGGAGGAGAGCTGCCTGACGCACGAGGGGGTCACCAAGTCCACGCGCTATATCAAGTGCAAGGTTGCCTTTGATCAGATTGTCGACGGCAAGATGAAGGAGTGCCGCCGCGACTACGCGGGCTTTGAGGCGCAGATGATCCAGCATATGATCGATCACTGTCTTGGAAAGTTGGTCTAAGGGGACCAAAGCACCGCACCTTGCCGCTCAATCGTCGCTCGCGTACCTTAAGCACGCTTCGCTCCTCTTTCGTGGCAATCTGCGGCACTTTGACCCCTTAGACGACCTGCGGGGTTAACTTGGTTGAGTTTATCCTGCTTGAATAGCCCGGGCATGACATTGTTGTCATGTCCGGGCTTTTGTGTTTAGCGCCTTTTTGTTTGGAGACAATGAAATTAGCAAGAACGTAAAGCTAGGAGGCGCTATGTGTACGAGTATTCGATTTACCGATAATTCTGGCCACATGTATCTGGGCCGCAATCTCGACTGGAGCTTTGACTACGGCCAACAGGTTCGCGTGATGCCGCGCGGGTTTCACATTCCGTATTCGTTTATCGACGATGCGTCGGCGGCACACGCGGTGATCGGTATGTGCATCGATTACAAGAACTATCCCATGTTTTTCGATTGCGGTAACGATGCGGGCCTCGCCGTGGCGGGTCTCAATTTCCCGGGTTATGCCGAGTATGCCGAGGACCCTGTCGACGGCAAGACCAATATCGCGGCCTATGAGTTCCCCCTGTGGGTGGCAGCGACGTTCTCGACGGTCGATGAGGTCGAGGCCGCGCTGCGCGACACGGTGATTGTCGCCAAATCTGCCGGAGAGGGGCTGGGCGTGTCGCTGCTCCATTGGATTATCGGCGACAGCCAGCGCAGCATCGTGGTCGAGATGATGGCTGACGGGCTGCATGTATACGACGATCCGGTCGACACCCTTGCCAACCAGCCGACCTTCCCGTGGCACATGGAAAACCTCCGCACCTATATCACCGCCACAAGCGATTTTCCGCAGACGGCGACATGGCGTGGCGCCGAGCTCAAGCCCTATGGAGCCGGTGCCGGCATGCGCGGCATTCCGGGCGATTGCTATTCGCCGAGCCGTTTTGTAAAGGCGGCGTACCTCAATGCCAATTACCCGCAAAAGGAGAGCGAGACCGAAAACGTCGTTCGCATGTTCCGCTCGCTCGAGGGCGTGGTGATGATCGAGGGGGCGTCCAGGATGGGCGATGGCAAGTTCGAGAAGACTATCTACACCGGATGCTTTAGCGCGCGCACGGGCAATTATTACTACGCGATGTATGGGGATCCGTCGATTCGCTACGTGAGCCTGATGGATGCCGAGGGCGCGAGCCCCGATAGGCTCGTGGTTCCCGAGCCGCGTCGTTCGTAGCCGATGGCTTTACCGCAATGCAAAGCGGCCCTGCATCTCCCGTGAGGTGCAGGGCCGCTGTCGTTGATTTGTGACGTCGCTAGAAGTTGGCGTCGTTGAGTTGTTCACTCTCGAGGCCGTCGAGCTGTTGCTGTTCGGGCGTATCGGCGACGCTCTCGAGCAGCTCGGTGGGATCGATGTTCATGTCCCTACCGGCCTCGTTGCCGTTGACCAAGTCGTCCGAGAAGATGTCGACTTCCATTTCCTCGGCCTCTTCGATCTGAACCTCGAGCGGCACCTGGGTGCGCACGAGCTTAACGGCCGGGCGCATGCGGGCAAACAGCGGCACGTACTCGATGATGATGGCCGAGTTCTCAAGACCGTACCAGCGTGCTGGGCTTCCACAGGCGCGGCGAACGGCGTACTTGATGGCCATCACGCGGTGGTCATTGCGGTTGATGTCCGTTTCGGGGGCAAGCATCTTGCGCAGCATACAAAAGCGGAAGTCACCCACGTTGCCACGCGTCTCGTAGATGGAGTAGGTGTGATGTTGCGGCGGCAGCTCGCCCGATGCCATCAAGTCGCCGACGATCTGGCGCAGGTAGGCGTTGATGCGCTGATTGACCTTAAAGCCCAGGTCCAAGCGCACGCGGAACAGGAAGTCTGTGCCAAAGGTCTCAACGGAATACTCGTGCGTATAGGGCTCGTCGGTAACATGCACGTTGATGAACCAATATGCCTTGGCGCGCTTGGGGTGCTTGTCCAGGATGGAATAGAGCACGTCGCGATCGAGCGTGAGCGGGTCGGGGCTGTTGGTGAGAAATACCAGATTGTCAGCGAGCACGGGATAGGTCTCGTCATTGCGCAGGCGATTGAGCTGGTCGATGTACTTGGAGACGGGCAGTAGAATCGTCTGCGTGCGCTCGATGGCGGTGCCGCGGCGCCACACATACATAAGGCCGAACAGCAGTGCGGCCAGGAAGATCATGACGTAGCCGCCGTCAAAGAACATGGTGAGGCACGAGGCGAAGAAGCACAGCTCAATGGCACCAAAGAGCAGGGCGAAGACGCAGGCGCCCAGCCTGTGCTTGAGGACGCCGGCGATGTAGCTCGTCAAAAGCGTCGTGGTCATGAGCATGGTCACGGTAATGGCGAGGCCGTAGGCGCTCTCCATGCGCTCGGAGTTTTGGAACAGCAGCACGATGAAGACGCAGCCGACCCACATGATGTTGTTGACGAGCGGAATATAGAGCTGGCCCTTGGTGTCGCTGGGGTAGTGGATGCGCAGATGCGGCATGAGGTTGAGACGCGTGGCCTCGGATACCAGCGAGAACGAGCCGGTGATGAGCGCCTGCGAGGCGATGATGGCCGCTACGGCCGAAAGCACGATGGCAAAGGGGCGCAGGGACTCGGGGAGCATCATATAGAACGGGTTGACGATATTCATCGCGAGCATCTGGGGGTTGGAGTTATTGGCGAGCAGCCAAGCTCCCTGACCCAGATAGTTGAGGATGAGGGCCGCCTTAACAAACGGCCAGGATGCGTAAATGTTAGCTTTGCCCACGTGACCCATGTCCGAATAGAGCGCCTCGGCGCCAGTCGTCGACAGGAAGACGAAGCCGAGCACCATGATGCCCGAGTGGTTGATGGGCGAGAACAGGAACATGATGCCGCGGATGGGGTTGAGCGCGCGTAGGATGGACAGGTTGCCGAGCATGTTGAACAGGCCGGCGCCCGCCAGGAACAGGAACCATAGCGTCATAAGCGGGCCGAACAGCTTGCCGATTGACGAGGTGCCGGCGCGCTGCATGGCAAACAGACCACAGATAATGATGATGGTGATGATGATCACATTGGTCTGGCCGTCACCCAGCAGCGCATGGCCCCATTCGATGGTGCGCAGACCCTCGATGGCCGTGGTAACCGTGACAGCGGGGGTGAGGATGCCGTCGGCGAGCAGCGCCGCACCGCCGATCATGGCGGGGAGAATCAGCCACGGTGCCACCTTGCGCACCAGGCTAAACAGGGCGAAGATGCCGCCTTCGTTGTGGTTGTCGGCCTTCATGGCGATTACCACGTACTTGACCGTGGTCACGAGTGTCATGGTCCAGATGACGAGCGAAAGCGCGCCCAGGATCATGTCCTCGCTGACGGTACCGATGCCGCCGTTGTTGGCGACGATTGATTTCATGGTGTACATGGGGCTCGTGCCGATGTCGCCATAGACGACGCCGAGCGTTACGAGCAGCATGCCAGCGGAGAGGGGAATGGCTCCGTGCCCGCCTTGACCACGCTGGTCTTGGGGGCTTGCCTCCAGTTTGTTGTGTGCCACGTGGACTCCCTTAGACATCCGGTTATCTGTCTAGGACAGATAACCTTTATGCCGTCTTTATACATACAAGAGCAGTTTGGCACATCAGGTTATTTTAGACAATAATCCCCAGCTGGGGATTATTTATGTACGTGGGTAGCATTTCGAAACAGGGGCTTTTAAGCACGTGCTGTCTGGGCTATGCCAGCCTTGGCGCTTGCGCGTTTGCCGGCGAGTTCGCAAAAGAGCGCACCGCCGATGATAAGTGCGGCGCCCATCAGGCGGACCGGTGTTATGGCTTCGCCCAAAAGGACGGCCGAGAACACGACGGCCGAAAGCGGCTCGAGGTAGCCGACGACCGCGACGGTCTGCACGGGCAGTTTGGCGACGGCACTAAAGTAGAGCAGACAACCGAGTCCGGTGTTGACGACGCCGAGCATGACGACGGCGCGCCAATCAATGCTGGCGGCGACACCGGCGGACAGGAATGAGGGAGCGCCCTGCGTGATGAGCGTGAGGACCAGCGCGGTCACAAAAGCGGCGCTCACCTGGAGCGCGGAGTTCTCGAGACCTTCGATGTGCGACGCACCCTTGCTAGCGATGACCATCAGCGCATAGCAAAATGCCGAGGCGATACCGCAGACGATACCCGCAATGGGCATATTGCCGCCTAGACCTTGTGCTGCAATGAGAAAAGCACCGCAGGCGACGGCGATAAACCCGGCGATTTTGCCGCCGGTCAGTTTTTCACCAAAGATGAGTGGGGAGAGCGTCATGACAATGATGGGGCCACAGTAGTACAGCAGCGAGGATACGCCGACGCCGATCGTCTGGTAGGCGCGGAACAGAAAAATCCAGCTGGCGCCCAGCGCGGCTCCCGAGAGAAGGAGTGCTGCGGCTTCGCGGGGACGAGATGGCACCTGCAGTTTATGGCGTTGGGTGATGGCAAGGATAGTGACAAGCGAGAGGGCGCCCAAAAACGTGCGCAGTAGCACGATATCGGAGCTCGGCAGTGCGATGGCGGCGGCGATGATGCCGTTGGAGCCAAACAATAGCAATGCTGCTAAGTACGTAAACAGTCCGTTGTTCATGCGCTGACATCCCCTCTATATCCGAACATGTTCACTATGGGTGAACTGGCTTTAGAAGAAAAGCGAATATAATGCATGGAAAACATGACAAAAACTCATGCAAGGGTGGGGACGTGCCGTGGAGACCAATATCCAAAAGATGCAAGTGCTGCTCGAGACGGTGCGTGCCGGCAGCTTTACGCGTGCTGCAGAGCGCCTGAGCTATTCGCAGTCGGGCGTGAGCCGCATGGTGGGCGACCTTGAGGCAGACTGGGGTTTTAAGGTGCTTGATCGCAGCCGCGAGGGCGTGGTGCTTTCTGCCGACGGGCGGCAGGTCATGCCGGCAGTCGAGGCGTTATGCGAAGAGTTTGGCCGCCTGCAGCGACGCGTGGACGAGATGCGAGGGCTCATGCGTGGCAAGATCTGCATCGGTACGTTTTCGAGCGTGGCGACCCACGTGCTGCCGCCGGTGATTGCGCGCTTTCGCGCCGATCACCCGGACGTCGATTATGAGTTGCTGATGGGCGACTATTCAGAGATCGAACAATGGGTGGCAGAGGACCGCTGCGATCTGGGCTTTATCCCGTATGAGCCTCGAGAAAATGGCATGACATCGCGGTCTTTGGTGCGCGACGAGTTGATGGCGGTAGTGCCGGCAGACTCTTTGCTTGCCACGGCGGAGGTCGTCTCTCTTGCCGATTTAGCCAACGAGCAGTTTATTCTGCTAGAACGCGGCACCGATGATGAGATTACGCCGCTGTTCCGTCGGGCGGGGCTGACGGTGTGCTCCAAGCTGTCGACTTGGGATGACTATGCGATTATGGCTATGGTCGAGGACGGCCTGGGCGTGAGCATTCTTCCCGCGCTCATCTTGCGCCGTTGTCAGTTCGATGTTGCTGTGCGCCCACTCGAGGGGCATCCCCATCGCCAAATCAACGCCATATATCGAACGGCCGATGTTTCGCTTGCCGCCGCCCGTTTCCTCGAATACCTCTAAACGTGTACACGTCATTGTCCGTTTTGGGCAAATCTCGGAGTTCGGTACGTTTTCTTATGAAATTGAACTTTCGAATGAGGCGCGGCGCTATACTGCTTGCTAAATTGAACCCCGGTTCAATTCGTGTTCTATAAATTGAACTTTGCCAGCAAGGAGGTTCCTGTGGCCCAAGAGACGTTTAGCGATCGCCTGCGACAGGCTATGTCCGATTGCGGCGTTCGCCAGTCGAACGTGATCCGCGCATCGGAGATGCTCGGCAAAAAACTCGGCAAGAGTCAGATGAGCCAATATGTGAGCGGCAAGACGATCCCGCGACGCGATGTGGCCGAGCTGCTCGCCCGTATTTTGGAGGTCGATGTTACCTGGCTGCTTGCCGGCGACGCCGATCAAGGCGAGGCATCATCACCCCGCAACGATTCCAAGCCCGAACCCCATCCCTCAGCTCAAATTGCAAGGAGCACCACCATGCGTACTTTTTCTAAATCCACCAAGCTCGATAACGTCCTGTATGACGTGCGCGGTCCCGTCGTCGACGAGGCCGCCCGTATGGAGGACGAGGGCGAGCGCATCCTCAAGCTCAATATCGGTAACCCGGCGCCCTTCGGTTTCCGCACGCCCGATGAGGTCATCAAGGACATGCGCCAGCAGCTGCCCGACTGCGAAGGCTATTCCAATTCGCGCGGCCTGTTCTCCGCGCGCAAGGCGATCATGCAGTATTCGCAGATCAAGGGCCTGCCCAATGTTCAGATGGAGCATATCTACACGGGCAACGGCGTGTCCGAGCTCATTCAGCTTTCGATGAACGCGCTGCTCGACAATGGCGACGAGATTCTGATCCCCAGCCCCGACTATCCGCTCTGGACGGCGTGCGCAACCCTTGCTGGCGGTCATCCCGTACATTATCTGTGCGATGAGCAGGCGGATTGGTATCCCGACCTGGAGGATATGGAGTCCAAGATCACGAGCGCGACCAAAGCCCTCGTCATCATCAACCCCAACAACCCCACGGGTTCTGTCTATCCGCGCGAGGTGCTCGAGGGCATCGTCGAGATTGCACGCAGGCATCAGCTGATGATCTTTGCCGATGAGATCTACGACCGCCTGTGCATGGACGGCTACGAGCATGTCTCGATTGCCTCGCTCGCCCCCGATCTGCCCTGTGTCACCTTTAGCGGCCTTTCCAAGTCGCACATGATCGCGGGCTATCGCATTGGCTGGATGGTGCTTTCGGGCAACCAGCGCTGCATGAGCGACTTCATCATGGGCATCAACATGCTCTCCAACATGCGCCTGTGCTCCAACGTGCCGGCTCAGTCGATCGTCCAGACGGCGCTCGGCGGCCATCAGTCGGTCAACGACTACATCCGTCCCGGCGGTCGTGTCTACGAGCAGCGCAACTTTGTGTATGAGGCGCTCAACAAGATCGACGGCATCTCGGTGGTCAAGCCGCGCGCGGCGTTCTACATCTTCCCCAAGATGGATGTTAAGAAGTTCAACATCACCGATGACGAGCAGTTTGCCCTCGACCTGCTGCACGAGAAGAAGATTCTGATCACGCGCGGCGGCGGCTTTAACTGGGCCGAGCCCGATCACTTCCGCATCGTGTACCTGCCGCGCATGGAAGTGCTCAAAGAGTCCCTCGAAGACCTCGCCGATTTCTTCGATCACTACCGCCAGGCGTAACGGCAAAGGTAGACTGTAATGAAACGGTCGGCCCGCAACGGATGCGGGCCGACCGTTTTCTGTCTAAGCCCGTGCTGTTAGCGCTTGTCTCGTTGAGCGGGCGAGGTTCGCGTGTGAGCGGTAAGTTCTATTCCAAAATGGAATACAGTGGGCTTAAGCTGGAATTGATGTCCGGGTACCTGCTTTTCTAGAATGTTATCAACAAGATGAAAGGCGGTTCCAACCAATGATTATCGATGCAAATTCCTACTGGTTCGACGAGCACATCTTTCATGACGAGACGCTCTGCGAACAGTTTTTGGCCGAGGTACCCCGCGCCTATGACACCGAAGGCTATCTGACCACGAATTCCGCCGGCAAACGACAGATCGTGATCGAGATGCCCGCCGGTTCTCCGGGTCTTAACTACATTGAGGGCGACTACACCCTCGAGAAGCGCTTGGCCGATATGGATGAGGCGGGGGTCGACAAGGCGATCCTCAAGCTCCCCGGCTGTCACGAGTGGATGTCGCTCGAGATGTGCCGGCGTTTCAACGACGGTATGGCTGCTGACGCGAAGGCGTCAAGTGGCCGTCTGATTCCGCTTGTCGCTGTGCCGCCCTTTGGCACCAAAGCAAATTTGGAGGAGCTCGACCGCAGACTCGACGATGGTTTTGCGGGTGTGCAGCTCTGCGCTCACTACGGCAAGCGCTATCTCGACGACCAGGTCTTCTCGAGTTTTTTCGAGCACCTGAACGAACGCCATGTCACCGTTTACGTGCACCATGTTCCCGTGCCGGTCGAGAACGAGTCGCTTCTCGCGTACGACAACCTTCGCCGCTCTTATGGCCGCTGCGTCGACCAAACTACGGCGATCGGCCGAGAGATCTTTGGCGATTTCTTTGAGCGCTACCCCAATATCAAGATGGTCCACTCCATGCTCGGTGGCGCTTATTTTGCGTTTAAGGAGATGCTGCTGCCGCACGGTCCCAAGCGTCCAGATGCCTCGGGTCGCTTCCAGACCGATACCGAGACGGTCTCCAAGCGTCTTGAGAACAACGTTTATTTCGACATGTCCCATGCTCAGCCCTGGGGCGAGACGCTTCTTGCCTGTGCGGTTGAGGTCCTTGGTGCAGACCATATTGTCTTTGGTACGAGTTATCCCGTTAAACGCGAGTGGCTAACAGAGGGTGTCGCCTGCGTCCGCGCCACAGATTTAAGTGATACGGACAAGGACCTTATGCTTGGCGGCACGGCACAGCGCTTGTACGGCATCGAGTGAGCGACAGATAAAGGAGGGCATTCGCCATGGATAAGGGAGAGATGAAGGCCGGAGCCGCCCGGGTGGCCATTAACTTAGAGGACGTATTGCCGTTCGACGGTTTCGACGCACTCCGTCATGAAATCTTTGCCCGTGCCTTCGTGGTCGAAGGGATGGGGCGGCGCGCTTGCATCCTTTCACTTGAGGTTACCTCGATCGCTCCGGCCCTACTCGTCGATCTGCGTGAGGTTGTCAAGGATGTCTCCAATTGCGACGGCGCCTTTTCTTGGGTGGTCCCGACCCACACGTTTTCTGCGCCTCACGTGCGCACCCCTGGGCATCTGGCCGACACCGATGCCCGCGATCGAAATGAGCGCTATCGTGCTGCGCTCATCGCCGCGACACGCGCGGCCGTTGAGCAGGCGGTTGCGGGCATTCGCTCTGTCACGCTCGCCTCGGCGGAGGGCTACTGTCCTGTGAACGTTAACCGCGACATTGAGACGCCGGCCGGCTGGTGGCTGGGAGTAGACCCCAAGGGGTTTGCCGACCACGCGATGCCCATACTTGTCGCGAGGGATGCCGAGGGCGGGCTCGTTGCCATGCTTGCGACGGCTGATGTCCAGTCTTCCGTGCTCGACGGATCGCACGATTCTCAGGGGAAGCGCTTGGTGAGCGGGGACCTCTTTGGCTTTGCCGCCATGGCTCTCGAGCGCGAATTGGGCGGAGTCGTGTTGCTGCTACCCGGTGCCGCGGGGGATCAGAGTCCGGCGGAGCGCGCCGTAACCGTTGCGTTCGATTCGACCGGGGCGAAGCAAACGTTAGATGCTCACGAGAGTGGATATCGCATGCTGCATCGACAGGGTCGCGCTATGAGCGATGCGTTGATTGAGGCCGTCCGTGCGGCGCGTGAGGACGATGCCATCGGCGTCGATGCTCGCACGGTCGACGTCCTTTTGCCCGCCCAGACGCGCGCCGACTTCTGCTCATTGGCCCCGCATCGAACTTATGGGTTTCATGCGGCAGGCGAACAGCGTACGAGGGTCTATTTACTTCGGCTGGGAAATGTCGAGTTCGTTGGTATCCAGCCCGAGGTTTCGAGCTCGTTTGGCGCCGCCGTGCGCGCCGCCCGATTCTGCCCCGTGCTCTTTGCCACGCTTGTCAACGGAGGGCAAAAGTATCTGCCGGCCCCCGATGCGTACGAGAAAATCACCTATGAGGCCATGAACTCCGGCTTCGCCGCCGGTTCCCATGAGCGCCTCCTTCAAACCATCCTTGCCGCTTTAAACGCGGCATGACAAAAAGGAGAACTTGCATGAATATCGGACATGCACGCCGCAAGATTACCCCGCAAGGCGACATCTATCTAATCGGATACCGCAACCTCCCCAACCGTCTGGAGCCTGCGACAGGCGTCCATGACGACGTCTTCGCCAACGCGATTCTTTTCCAACAGGACGACCGCGAAGTTTTTCTCTTCAACGCCGATGTTCTCGAGTTTGAGGAGGGCATGGCCGAGGAGGTTAAGACGATGCTCGCCGAGCGCTACGGAATCGACCGTGACTGCGTTCTGCTCTCCGCGACGCACGACCACACTTCGATCGTCGCCTACCATCGCAGCTGGTGGACGGGAAAATTCAACGAGGACTACTATCGCTGGTTCCTCGATACCATCTGTCAATGCTTCGAAGAGTGCCGCGCCAACGCGCGACCTGCGACCTGCCGCATGGGCAAAAAAGTCATCACCGGTTTCTACGACAACCGCATCATCCCAGGTGAACTCGCCGACAATGAGGTCATTGTCGTATCGTTCTTCGATACCGAAGGCAAGCCATTTGCGGGCTTTGTGAACTGGGCGGTGCATTCTGCCTGTGTCGGACCCGACTGCACGGAGCTCACGAGCGAACTCGCCGGTCTTACCGGCAAAAAGCTCGCTCAGAGTCTTGGTTACTATCCGGCCATGGTCGTCGGTGCTGCTGGCGACTGTAGCGACCGCAATTTTCGCCAGGGACGCGGCATTCCCGAGGTCGAGCGCGTTTCGACCGGTCTTGCCGAGGCGATTTCCCAGATCAAGCTCGATCGCGAGGTCGTTCTTGACCGCATCGAGCCTCAGACGTTCTATCACACCGTTGCCCATGACGACTTTTCGCTCACGCTTAAGTGTGCCGTCATCAGTCTGGGCGGCCTGCATCTCTTTGTGTTCCCGAGTGAGCTCGGCAGCGACTTGGGTATTCGCATGAAGCGCGAATGCCCGGTCGAGGGAATAGTTTGCGGTTACACCAACGGCTATTTCGAGTATTTCCTTCCGGCACGCGAGTACGGCCTCTCCTTTGAGACCGAGCGTACTCAGATTCCCCAGGGCGAACCGGAACGTCTGTGTGACAAGTTCTGCCAGACGACGAGACTTCTCGGCGCAGCAGATTCGCGTCTGTAGACCTGATTGCGTGACATGGGCCAATGAGGCTCGCTGCCATGTGATCGGCATCTTCCATCTTCTCTGCCGTTTCCCATCCCGGGCGTACGTGCGTCCGCGGATTTCAAAGGGGGAAGCGGGTTCCTTGCCCTCCCACGTCGACTACGGAGGCATGAAATCGATGCTATACCCCGCTCAGAAAAAGGAGAATTCCATGAAATACCAGAAGCTTTGCGATGAAATCATCACAAAGGTCGGTGGTCGAGACAATGTGTTAGACGTGAGCCACTGCATTACGCGTCTCCGCTTCCACCTCAAGGATGAATCGCTCGCCCAGACCAATGAGCTTAAGGCGACGAAGGGCGTCGTTGACGTCATCCAGACCGGCGGACAGTATCAGGTCGTGATTGGTGCCACTGTCGAGGCCGTCTACAACGACCTCGTTCAGATTGGCGGGTTCGACTCCAAACCCGCGCTCGATATCGATGAAGGCGACGACGTCAAAAAGAGCGATCCATTCTCGCGTCTGCTTGCCATCATCTCCGAGATTCTGCAACCGGTTCTTGGCGTGCTTATGGCCGGTGGCTTTATCAAGTCGATGCTCGCGCTCTGCACGGTTGCCGGTTGGCTTGCCAAGGACAGCAATACGTATGTGACGCTCTCGGCAATCGGAGATTCGGTCTTCTATTACTTTCCGCTAATCATTGGCTGGACGTCGGCCAAGAAGTTCGGACTTAAGCCCGTTATGGGAATGGCGCTCGGCGGTATCCTCGTCTACCCGACGCTCGTTGCCCTTATGGGCGGAGATCCGCTCTACACGCTCGGCGCCGGTACGGTCTTCGAGTCCAATGTCTACGGTGATATTTTTGGCATCCCGCTGATCATGCAGAATTACTCATCGACGATTCTGCCTGCGATCTTTATCGTCTGGATTGCCTCCAAGGTGCACAAGGCCCTTTCTAACGCGCTGCCCGCGCTTGTGAGCTCGTTCTTCTCCAACATCCTGACGCTCCTCATTTGCGGCATCCTTGGCCTGCTTGTGGTCGGTCCGGTCATGACGGTCCTCTCCAACATCGTTGCCCAGATCATCTTGATGCTCATCAACTTCCAGCCCGCCATCGCCGGCTTCGTCATCGGCACGTTCTGGAGCCTGCTCGTCATGTTCGGCCTGCACTGGGGTATCATCCCGCTGTGGTTCCTCGATGTCGCAACCTACGGCTATGACCTCATTAATCCGCTCGTGTATGCAGGCGGTTGTGCCATCGCCGGTGCTGTGCTTGGCATGATCATCCGAACCAAGGATTCCGAGGAAAATGCTGCCGTCAACATTCCCGCCCTTGTCTCTTCGATTTTCGGTGTCAACGAGCCTGCGCTTTACGCCATCTTGCTGCCGCGTAAGCGCCTTATGTGGGCAACCTTTATTTCCGCTGGTGTAGGCGGCGCCATCGCCGGCCTCATGGGTGCCAAACTCTATGCCTTCGGTGCCTCCGGCCCGCTCGGTTTTCCGAGCTTTATTAACCCTGCCGGCATCGACATGGGCTTTATCGGCCTTGTCATCTCCGGTGTGGTCGCTTTCGTTCTGGCTCTTGTCGCCGCTATGGTGATCGGTACCAGGAAGGACGAGGGCGGTAAGGCGCTCAACATCTCGGTGGACTAGTCTGTCTGCGCACTTTAACTAAATATGCCTCGGACGGCGACGTGCCGCCCGAGGCATATTTGTGTTTTGTGCCGTTGTCAGCGTGTTTGCGGACACAAGTCTGCGGTTGTGGAGCAGCAGGGATTATGACGGTCGTGCCGCGGTGGAAGACGTACGGTCGCCCTGCAGGAGCTGACGGTAGGGGAGGAAGCCGATGAACGAGACGACCGCCTGCGAGTGCGCGGCGTTTCGCTTGAGGTAGAGCCTGACCTCGGAGGTTGTCGCGGGCTCGAGCGGCACCAGGGCTACCTTTCCGCTGGCGAGCGATTCCGCCGGCTTGCGCATGAGGAATGAGACGCCGGCGCCGCGTGCGACAAGAGAGATGATGTTCTCGGCTCGTTTGCCGGTGAACGTAACACGTGGGCCAAATCCAGCTTCGCGACAAAGGGAAAGGACGAGCTCGCTTACGAACGAGCCTTGGGGAAGCATGAGGAAATTCTCGTCGATAAGGTCGTCTATCTCGACGGTGTCATATTCGGCGAGTGGATGGTCGAGCGGAAGGACGGCCACGAGCCGGTCGGTCGTAAAGGGAATCTTTTTGAACTCCGGCTCGATGGCGCCGCTGTCACGGATGAAGGCCAGGTCAATGTCCTCGTGCAGGAGCATGCGCTTGAGTGTGTCGCCCTCGCCTTCGATGAGCTCGACAGAATATGAGGGGTTCGCCTGCTGAAAATCGATGACGGCGTCCGTGATCCCATAAGGGGCCATAATGGGGATAGAACCTACGGTGAGGTGCTCGAGCGGCTCACCTGCGCCTATTTGAATGGCGGCAAGATAGCGGTGCTGAAGCGTCGCAATTTTTTGCGCATAGGGGAGGAGCGCTTCACCTTGCGCGGTGAGTGTTACGTGGCGCTGGCTTCGATCGATGAGCTTGCAGCCGAGTTCGTGCTCCATTGCCATAATGTGCTTGGAGAGGGTTGATTGCGACATGAAAAGCAGTTCCGCCGCATCAAGAAACGTGCGTGACTGCGCTAAGATGGCGAATTCGCCAAAGCGGCTGATATCCATAGGGAGGCCTCCGGTACCCTCATTTTGGCAGGTGGCCTAAACCACGACGCCATTGCAGTGGTCGATTTCGTGTTGGATGATCTCGGCGGTGTAGCCCGAGAAGTTTTTGATGCGGTGGACGAAGTTCTCGTCCAAATACTCAACCTTAATGCGGCGATAGCGGGTACAGGGGCGCTCGCCGATCAGCGAGAGGCATCCTTCGCTCGTCTGATAGGCATTGACCTGCTCAAGAATTTGAGGGTTGTACATCAGGAGTGTCCTGTTGCCGTCCTTTACGCAGATGATGCGCTTGCGCACACCGATCATGTTGGCGGCGAGCCCCACGCACTCGTGCTCATGCTCGTGGAGTGTATCCAGGAGATCCTGCCCGGTCACGGCATCGTCGGGTCCCGCGTCTTCGGAAGGCAGGCGCAAAAAGAACTCGGATTTCATGATGGGCTTAATCATGGCGGGCTCCTCATGTCTTATGCTTTCGTGGACTTTTAATAATAGCGCGGAAGGAAAGCTGCGCGTCCGCGTTACAATCTTTCAACGTTGGACCATGTTGCCAGATTCGTCGTGTACGGCGTCTGGCGTAAGTCTAGGGCTCATTTTTCGCCCTGGACTGTTCCTCTGGGGCGATGCGACTGTCGTTCCAAGAGGAAGGAAATGCATGGGGAGCAAATCTCAGCAACAAGTTCAAGCAACGCCATCGGCCACTGCGGCGATTCTCGTCGTTATGTATATTGCGGCCTTTGTTGCCGCGTTTAACGAGAACATCATTAACGTGGCGTTGCACGACATTATGGCGGCCTTTTCGGTGAGTGCCACCACGGCGCAGTGGCTCGTCTCGGGCTACATGATTGTGACGTCGATCTTTACGGCCATCATGGCCTTCCTGTCCGGCCGTTTCTCGACGCGCAAGCTGTTGTTTTTCGCATGCGGATGTATGGTCGCCGGCGAAGTCCTGTGTCTGATCGCTCCGTCGTTTAGCGTTTTGCTGCCAAGCCGTATTTTGCAGGCTGCGGGATCGGGCATCTTGTTTCCGCTCATGATGAACGTGGTGCTGTCTTGCGCCCCGCGCGAGAAGCTTGGTCTGTATCTGAGTCTGGGCGGTGCCTGCATTACGCTAGGGCCGGCGTTTGGACCCGTGATCAGCGGTCTTATGTGCACGTTGTTTGGCTGGAGGGCGGTATTCGTAGTGCCGCTGGTGGGCGGCGTTGTGGTCGCTGCGGCGGGCGTAAAGCTTGTTCAGAATGTCGGAGAGCGCTCGAACACCACGCTTGACATTCTGTCGGTTGTTTTGCTCGCTGCCGGCATTACGGCGTTTGTGTATTCCGTGGGTGAGTTCTCGACCAATCTGATTGCCGGTGTCGTGGCGCTTTTCGCTGCCGTTGTGCTGCTCGGCCTGTTTGCGGCCCGCCAGCTCAAGCTCGAGCATCCGGTGCTTAACGTGCGTCCCATGGCGAGCGTTCGTTTTTGGCCTGCGTGCTTGCTTGTGGTGGTGTCGATGATGACGACGTTCTCGATGAGCGTTTTGTTGCCGCTCTATTTTGAGGGCGCATACGGCATGACCGCACTTATTGCGGGCCTGCTCATTTTGCCGGCGATTGCCTGCAACGCCGTGACCTCGATTGTGGGCGGACGTGTGATGGACGCCCGTGGCGCATGGCCGCTGCTGCCGGTCGGCTTTGCCCTGATTGCCGTGGGACAGACTGCCATCTCGATGACGGCGGCAAGCATGAACATCGGCGTCGTCGTTGCGCTGACCGTTGTGGTGTATGCCGGAGTCGGTTTGGTGCTGAGCCCCTCGCAAACGGCTGGTTTGGAGACGCTGCCTGCCGCTGAACATCCTCACGGAACGGCATTGCTTAACACGTGGAACATGATTGCCGCATCGTTTGGCCCGTCGCTGTTTATCGGTCTGCTCTCGAGTTCTGCGGCGGCTGCCAGCGTCGCTGGCGCTGCGATCGACGTTGCCCAGGCGATTGGATTTGCAGCTGCCGTGCGTGTGGCGGCTGTAATTGCCGTGGTCGGGTTCGTGGCGTCGCTGGTGTACGCTCATCGCGAGTCGCACATGTCGCATTAATGTGTGCACATAGATTCTGCAGCTAGATTGGATGGCGACACCATAAACTAATGGACGTTTTGCCGAGAGGCATGAATGTTTAAAGCGCAAAGAGTGCGCGACGGGCCCCGCGAATGGGGCGATGATGCCCGAGAGGGCCAAGAAGGAGTCTCATGTCTGAGAACGAAGAGATCATGAACGAGACCGAGAACGAGACCATGGCTGCCGAGGTCGAGGCAGTCGAGACCGTGGAGACCGAAGCTGCCGAGGTTGAGGCTGCTGACGAGGTTTCCGCCGAGGAGGAGGCCGAGGTTGTCAAGGCCGCCGTTGATTACGATGACGAAGAGCTGATGGACAAGATGCAGAAGGCCGCCCGCCTGCTGCGTAGCCGTCGCTTTGCTATTTCCAAGGAGGAGGAGGCCAAGGCCGAGCGCATGGCGAACATCGAGCGCGCCATCAAGCTTCTTGACCTCAAGCCCAAGATGGAGCAGAAGGAAATGTCCGACCTGCTGGGCATGCGCCTCCGTGAGCTCGATGGCCTGATGGCCGAGGCCGAGGCCGCCGATTTGGTCGGCCGCATCGACGACGCCGAGGGCGATATGCGCAAGATCGTCGTCTTCGCTGCCGAGGATGCCGCTGAGGGCCTGGTCGAGCTTGCCAACAAGAAGGAGAAGCTCCTGCCCGAGCTTTCTTACGAGGAGGCCACCGAGCTGATGGCCGCTCTCGATAAGGTTATCGCTCCGCTTGTCGCCATGGGCCTGGACGAGGACCGCGGTCCTCGCGGCGGCCGTGACGACCGTGGCGGTCGCGGTGGCGATCGAGGCGGCCGTGGCGGCTTTGGTGACCGCGGTGGCCGTGGC
>CAKWZF010000010.1:0-3290 GCA_934865005.1 uncultured bacterium
AGGCCCGATTTTGCCTCTTGACAATGTCCTGCTCATATTAAAAGGAACGTCCCCATCTGCCGGATTAGGAGAGACTCTCCAGCACGCGACGGAGCTCATGCTGAACGGCGTGGTCGCGGTTGCAGCCTACGACGCGATCGGCAACCGCCTTGAGCGCGGGGCGCGCGTTTTCCATCGCGCAGCCTGTGCCGACAAAGCGAATGATCTCGTAGTCGTTCATCGAGTCGCCAAACGCCATGACCTCGTCGCGACCAATTCCGTAATGCTCCGCGAGCTGCGCGATACCCGAGGCCTTCGACACACCAGGCTGCATGGCATCGATCCACGCGTTGCCCGAAGGCGCAAAGGTAAAGAGCTGACCGAGTTCTCGCTGTAGCACGTACGCACTGTCCATAACGGCACAGTCATCGCAAAAGATACTCGCCTTGATGATATTTACGCTGGGATCGGGCAGCTCCCAAATGCGCTCGGCATTGGGAAGGTCCTTATCGACCTCGCGCACGAACTTGCACTCATCATCGAGCAAGAAGGACTTGGTTCGGTCAAAGAGCGCAAGATGCAGATTGGGAAACGTCCTGACGGCTTGGGCGAGCCTTCGAATCGCCAGGTGCGAATACACCTCACGGTCTACCATCTTGCCGTCGGCGTAGACCTGGGCGCCGTTAGCGGCGACAAAGTCCATCTTGTCGCGAACGGGCGCAAAGAACTCGCACAGGCGATCGTAGCGACGACCTGACGATGCGGCGAAATGCACGCCATGCTCGTGTAGCGCCAGAATCAGTTCGTAGGTCTCGGGAGGCACCTGGCCGTTTTCGTCAAGCAGCGTGCCGTCCATATCGGATGCAATCAGTTTAAACATAGAAAAGCTCCCTTCGGGCTTGATGGAATCGGATGTATATCCAAAATCACCGTACCCAAAGGGAGCTCAAATAAGACTCCGCGGACGCAAACGTTACAAGGACCTGGCAAATAGCTCACGCGCGCCAGAGGCCCTACGGTCGCGGCGTCAGGCGACACGCCACCCCGACGGCCAGTCGTTTAAAAACGTCCCCGATGACTAGTCGGCGTAGGTGAAGGTTGTGACGTCGAACATGCCCTCGGGGCGGATGCGGAGCGTCGGGATGACCGGCAGGGGCAGGAAGATGATGCCCATGATGGGGTCGAGCGGCGGCTCAATACCCATGGCGCGCGCCTTGACCATAAAGTCGTCGTGCTGCGCCGCAACGTCTTCGGCAGCGCCCTCGCTCATCAGGCCGCCGAGCGCCAGCGGAATGCGCGCCACGACCTCGCCGTTGCGCACCAGCACGTGGCCGCCCTGGCCCACGGCCTCAACGGCAGCCATCATATCCGCCGCATTGTCGCCCACCACGCACACGTTGTGCGAGTCGTGGCCGATCGTGGAGGCAATGGCGCCGCCCGTGATGGTAAAGCCGCGCACCCAACCACGGCCGATATGCTTGCCGACCAAGCCCAGACCCGCGGGGCCGTCGCCGTCGGCGCCCTCGGCCTGCAGCGACACGCCACGGCCATGGCGCTCAATCAGCATAATGCGGCGCAAGTCCTCGTCAGTCTCAGGACGAACCATACCCGTGATGGCCTTACCCGGCACCACGTCAATCACAGCCTCGCCCGGCTTAAAGGCATAGTCGAACACGTCGAGCGATAGCTTCGGCAGTTTAACGGAAGCACGCAGCTCATCGGCAAGGGCCGCAACCTCGGCCATCTCGGGTGCAATCTCGCCCACAAAGGTGCCGTCCTGCGCCACCAGGGCACCGGCGGCATATACGCGATGCGGAGCCTCAGCAAACGTCAGGTCATCGAGCAACAGCAGGTCAGCGCGCTTGCCCGGGGCGATTGCGCCGCGGGGCTCGTGCGGGTCGCGACAACCGTGGTCCAGACCAAACGCCTCGGCCGTAGAAAGGGACGCCATAGAGATGGCAACCACGGGGTCAATACCGGCCTCGATAGCCACGCGGCAGGCGTTGTCGATCATACCGGTCGAAAGCGCATCGGAGGGAGCACGGTCGTCAGTCGCAAAACAGCAGCGGCGGGCGCGCGCGGGATTCTCCAGCAGCATCGGGGACAAATTGGCCAGGTCGTGGCTGCACGTGCCCTCACGCAGCATCACATACATGCCGCGGGATAGCTTGTCGAGCGCCTCCTCGGGAATCGTCGACTCGTGGTCGGCGATAATGCCCGCTGCGGCATAGGCGTTGAGGTCCTTACCGGCAACGAGCGGCGCATGGCCGTCGACCTGCTTGGACGGCGTCTGGTTGGCAGCATCGATGCGAGCACAGGTCTCGGGGTCGGCCATAAAGACGCCCGGCAGGTTCATCATTTCGCCCAGACCAAAGACATCGCCTGGATGCTCGGCAAAAAACGCCTGCATATCGGCAGCCGAAATAACGGCACCGGCCTGCTCGTCGGGCAGCGCGGGCACGCACGAAGGCATCATGTACTTGATGGAGATGGGTGCGCGGCGGCCGTCCTCGATCATAAAGCGCAAGCCGTCGAGACCGGCAACATTGGCAATCTCGTGGCTGTCGGCAATGGCGGTGGTAGTACCGCGCGTCGCGGCCATGCGAGCATACTCGGCGGGGCGGATGTTCGAAGACTCGATATGCAGATGCCCGTCAATAAAACCGGGAGCGAGATAGCGACCCTGGCAGTCGATGACCTCAGTTGCCTCGTAGGTGCCAGCAGCATCGTCGCGACCATCGTAGAGCACGCCGACGATCACACCGTCCTTGACGGCAACGCTACCGGGCGCCACACGCTGGCCATACACGTCGACGATCTGCGCATTGGTAAACAGCGTGTCGACGGGCACGCGGCCCTCGGCGGCCTCGATCACAGTCCTCATGACCTCAACGGACATACATACTCCTTTAACCGTAGAAAAAAGCTGCGGAGCGGGCAAACCTTCACCGCAGCAGGCCAATAGCCATTGTATGCCCAAAAGGAAGCCCTGCTAACACCCCTTCCGCTTAACGGCACCGCCAAATGATCCCTCCGTCCCCAAGGGATCGTCGCAACCAAAAAAGGCCGCGGCCGGAAATCCCGGCTGCGGCCTTGTTGCACTTGTGAGGTCAACTCGCTCGTTAGACCAACTTGAAGCCCTTGCGCTTGCCCACGGAGAGGGTATCGCCTAGCTTGAGGGCGCTCGGATCGATGTTGTAGCTCTTGGGAGCCACGGCCTTGCCGTTGATTTTGACGCCGCCGCCGTCGATATCGCGGCGGGCCTGGCCGGCGCTGGCCGAAAGACCCAGGTCCTTGAGCAGACCGGCGAG
>CAKWZF010000010.1:3300-25734 GCA_934865005.1 uncultured bacterium
GTCATTGACAGTCAGCTCGGCATGCTTCTCGGGGAAGTCGGCGAGCTGGCCCTCCTTGAACACGCGGTCGAACTCGGCCTGAGCCTCGTCGCCGGCGCCGGCACCGTGGTAGGTGTCGCACAGGTCGCGGCCCAGAGCGCGCTTGAGCTCGTAGGGGTCGGCGGAGCCATCGGCCAGGGCGGCGTCGATCTTGTCGACCTCGGCAGGGGTGAGCGAGCTGGCCAGACGATAGTACTTGCCGATCATCTCGTCGGGGATGGACATGGTCTTGCCGAACATGTCCTTGGGAGCGTCGGTCAGGCCGATGTAGTTACCATAGGACTTGGACATCTTGCGCACGCCGTCGGTGCCCTCGAGCAGCGGCATGGTGAGCGCAATCTGCGGCTCCATACCCATCTTCTCCATGAGCTCGCGGCCGGCGAGCAGGTTGAAGAGCTGATCGGTGCCGCCCATCTCCACGTCGGCCTTGATCTGCACAGAGTCGAAAGCCTGCATCACGGGATACAGGAACTCATGCAGGGCGATCGGCGTCTGAGACTGGTAGCGCTTGGTAAAGTCGTCGCGCTCAAGAATGCGGGCAACGGTGAACTTGGAGCACACCTGCAGCAGGCCGGCCAGATCCATCGAAAGGATCCAATCGCCGTTGTGCACGATGGTGGTCTTCTCGGGGTCCAGGATCTTCATGGCCTGGCTCACGTAGGTCTCGGCGTTGGCCTCGATCTGCTCCTGCGAAAGCTGCGGACGCGTGGAGTTCTTGCCCGAGGGATCGCCGATCAGCGCGGTGCCGTTGCCGATGATGAGGGTGACGTTGTGGCCCAGGTCCTGGAACTGGCGCATCTTGCGCAGCGGCACGGCATGGCCCAGGTGCAGGTCGGGGCTGGGGGGGTCGACGCCGAGCTTGATGTTGAGGGGCTCGCCCTTCTCAAGCTTCTTGCGAAGGTCGGCCTCGGGAACGATCTGCGCGGCGCCCGAGGTGATGATACGCATTTGCTCGTCAACAGACAGCATTGGGTATCCTCCTTTTGCTATAGCACCCTCACCGGATACGGCGGTGCTGGAAGTCCATAAACTCTCATATGATAACAAACTGACGCGACGCGGCACCTACGACAGGAAAATCCTCGTCCTGCCGCATGCGTCAATGGCAACTGGCAAACGTGTACCGTCACGCTCGACCAGATAGCGTACCTGCCGACGGCGCAAGCAGTCGCGGCAACGGACCTGTCCCGTCGCATCGGTAGCGCAGACGCCCTCGGCGGTCAGCAGGCAGTGCTCGCACACCATAAGCTCGGGACGGTCGGCGTCGACCGGACCCCAGACGCCGGGTTCAGCAGCCAGTTCGGCAATACGCTCCGCATCATTGCCGAGCAACTCGGCCGGCAAGTACACCCGCCCCGCACCGAGTCCGCGCAGCCAGGTAAGCGTGGCCCGATTCGCGCAGAACACCGGCGCCGCCACGTCAAACGTCACGCCCAGCTCGCGAGCGATCACCACCTGTCCCAGGTTGCGGCAGACAACGCGCCCGGCACGCTGCATCAGTGAGCGGGTCCAGTCAGCGTCACACGTGCGGCACACCTCGTCAAGCACCACAACAGCGTCGGACAAATCGAGTTCTCCGCGCGGGTCGGCATCCATCAGCTGCCAAGCAAAAACCATGCGAGCGGGAACCGCGCACTCCACCAACTCCGTCGACGCACCGCCATCCACCGTAACGCCCTCAAAGGGCAGTACCTCAACGGCACGCGCAACGGGCGCAATCGCATCCGCCTCGGCCCGCATGCGCTCCAACACCGCCGCCGTCTGATCCAACACGCCGGCGCTGCGAATCAGGTACACCTCGCAGCCCGTGTCAACCTTACGCTTGCAATGCACGACGACGCGCTCCCCCGCCGCGGCATCCACCGGACAGGGCACCTGCGGCCAGCGCTTGGGCACATCGGGACGCGCGTCGGCACCCGGATAGAACCGAATCTCGAGCGTGTCACCCGCCGCCACGGCGGCATCGAGCTCAACGGTCACCTCTTCGTGGCCAACGGCCACCAGGCGTCCCACGCGCACACCTTGGTTGATCGCACGCTCAAAGCTCATAAGCTCGGCACCCGAACGTCCTCGCAGGTACGCATCGGTAAACCCACGGTTAAACGACCTTCCCAGCTCGCGCTCGAGCTCTTCCACGGCACCGGGGTCCCACGCGCCGTCGCACAGCATATCGAGTGCCCGGCGCCACACCCGCACCACGTTGAATACGTAATCAGGGTTCTTCATGCGCCCCTCGATCTTGAGCGACGCCACGCCGGCATCTACAAGCTCGGGCAGATGCGCAATACCCAGATAGTCACGCGGGCACAGCAGGCGATCTCCCTCGACGGCGACAACGCTCTGTCCAGCCTCGTCCACCAGGTCGTACGCCAAACGGCACGGCTGCGTGCAGTCGCCGCGCATCGCCGAGCGCCCACGCCGCAGGGCCGAGAACTCGCACGCCCCCGAATAGCCGATGCAAATCGCACCGTGGCAGAATACCTCGATGGGCACGCCCGTGGCACATAGCGCCGCAATCTCGTCGACCGTCAGCTCGCGTGCCGTCGTCACGCGCTCGACCCCAAGCTCATCGGCGGCAAGCCGCACGGCGCTCTCGCTATGAGCGCCCGCCTGCGTGGACAGGTGAATCTCGACCCCGGGAATCGCCGCGCGCAGCGCGCAGGCCAACCCGGCATCGGCGACAATCAGAGCATCGGCGCCCAACTCCAGTGCATGAGCTCCCAACGCCACCGCGTCGGACAACTCATCGTCAAACACGAACACGTTGAGCGTTACGTACACACGCACGCCATGGGCATGCGCCACGGCGCAGCCGCGCGCAAACTCGTCATCCGTAAAGCCATGGGCGCTCACACGGGCGTTAAAGCCGCCCAACCCCGCATAGATGGCATCGGCACCCGCGGCGATGGCCGCAAGCATCTGGTCGAGTCCGCCCGCCGGCGCCAGCAGCTCGGGCAGCGCCGCACCGGCAGCATCCAATCCAGTCTCGTATTGTCCGCTCGGCCCCATCGTCCGAATCGCCATCGACATACTCCTTACCAAGGTATGCATTCACTCTGAAAAATGCCGTCTTCCAGCATACACGAGGCCTCGCGCGCCCCGTTTGGTTTATCGTGTAATAACTTATGTCCATCCTGCCCCGACGGCACATCCACCGTCCGGCACGACATACCTGGAGGTCAATATATGGGTCCTCGCCAACGACAGGGACGCAGCCGTTCAAAGACGCATGCTCTGCCCATAATCCTGCTCTCGTTTTTGGGCTTTTTGCTTATCGCGGGCGTGGCGTTTGGCATCGGCATGGTCGGCAACGTCAACCGCTGGCTGTCCGATCTGCCCGACTACACCGACGCCAACGCGTATCTGGTGAGCGAGCCCACCGAGATCGTCGACTGCAACGGCAACAAGATTGCGAGCTTCTACACGCAAAACCGCAAGTCCATCACCAAGGACGAGGTCTCCCCCTACGTGCTGCAGGGCACCGTTGACGTCGAGGACGAGCGCTTCTACGAGCACGGCGGTATCGACCTGTGGGGTATCGCGCGTGCTGCGGTGGCAACCCTCGGCGGCGGGCACGAAGGCGCCTCGACTATCACCCAGCAGCTGGTGCGCAACACCATCCTGCAGGAGGAGCAGTTCGACTCGACCATCGAGCGTAAGGTGCGCGAGGCCTACATCGCCGTCAAGATGGAGGACATGTACTCCAAAGACGAGATCCTCATGATGTACCTCAACACCATCTACTACGGTCACGGCGCCTACGGCATCGAGGCCGCAGCCGAAACCTATCTGTCCAAGAGCGCCGCCGACCTCACCCTGAGCGAGGCCGCACTGCTCATCGGCCTTCCCAACTCGCCCTCGCAGTACGACCCCACGGTCAACCCCGACCTGGCGCTGTCCCGTCGCAACAAGGTCCTTGACAACATGTTGCGCCTGGGCCACATCACGCAGGAGGAGCACGATGCCGCACAGGCCGAGCCCATCACCCTCAACGTGACCGAGATTTCGGGCAGCGGCGTCGACGTATACTCGCAGCCCTACTTTGTCGCCTATGTTAAGCAGCTGCTGGAGCAGGAGTTCTCGACCGACGTGCTCTTTAAGGGCGGCCTGACCGTCAAGACCACCATCGACCCCACGATGCAGCAGGTGGCAGAGAATGCCGTCCGAGAGCAGCTCGACACGCTCTCGCTCGACGGCCTGGACATGGGCATGGTCGTCGTCGACCCCAAGACCGGCTACATCAAGTGCATGGTGGGCGGCTACGACTACAACGCCGACGAGAACCACGTAAACCATGCCACGGCCAAGCGTCCCGTCGGCTCCACCTTTAAGGCCTTTACGCTGGCAACTGCCATCCAAAACGGCATGAACCCCAACGTCACCCTCAACTGCAACTCGCCGCTCAAGGCCAAGGGCACCACGACCGAGGTCCAAAACTACGCCAACCATAGCTATGGCAACATCACGCTTAAGCAGGCGACGGCATACTCCTCCAACACCGGCTACATCCAGGTGGCGGAAGCCGTCGGCAACAGCAAGATCATCTCGCTCGTCAAAAAGCTCGGCATCGATCCCGCCAAGGACAACATCGAGGACGTTCCCGTCATGACCCTCGGCACCGGCTCGATCTCGCCGCTCGAGATGGCCGCCGCCTACGCGACGTTTGCCAACGGCGGCTACTATCGCCAGCCGATCGCCATCACCGAGATTGACTCTCGTACCGGTTCGGTGCTGTACCAGCACACCGACAATCCCTCACAGGTGCTTACCGAGGGCGAGGCCGCCGCGGTCACCGATGTTCTGTCCGGCGTCATGCAGGGCGGCGGTACGGGTGCTGCCGGTGCCCTGAGCGTCAACCAGCCCTATGCCGGCAAAACGGGCACCACCGACAACACCACCAACCTGTGGTTCTGCGGCTATACCCCGCAGCTGGCGTGCGCCCTGTGGACCGGCTATTCCGCGGGCGAGATCCCCATCCAAAAATACGGCACAGACCTGCTGGGCGACAGCACCAACCTGCCTGTCTTTAAGCGGTTTATGAACACCGTTCTGACCGGTACCGAGCGCGAGGAGTTTGCGACCGGAACGGCGCCCACCTATAAGAACAACAGCGTCTGGAAGTTCTACGGCACCAACAACACCAAGAAGACGGAGAACGACGACAAGGACGAGAACGAGGACGAAGAGGAAACCACCACTACAACGACTACCACGACGACCACGACCACCGAGACCACGGGCGGCGACACCACCGGCGGCACCGGTACGACCGGTGGCTCGACGGGCGGCTCCACCGGTGGCTCGACGGGCGGCTCCACCGGTGGTTCGACCGGCGGCGATGGCGGCACGCCTACGCCCACGCCCACTCCCGACCCCTCGCCCACGCCTGACGATACGGTCGGCTAGAAATCATCCGGCCATAAGCAACAAGGCCCCCGAACAGCTTATTCAACTGCTCGGGGGCCTTTTAGTTTAAAGCGACCTGGCAGGCGGTCTTTATACCGGCAAACAAAAAGGGGGTACCGACCCTCGTCGATACCCCCTTACAGGCAACTATGTCAGCGCGCGCAGGGCCGAGCGCACGACCCGCACGCCTACTTGCGAGAATTGCTCAGCTTATTGATCAGCGCCTCGAGACGCTCGCCGTCCTCGGCCGTCTGGGCAATAACCAAAATCGTATCGTTGCCGGCAAGCGAGCCAAGCACATCGGGCAGCTCTGCCGCATCAACAGCGGCGGCGATGCCGGAAGCCGTGCCAGGCTGAGCCTTAATCATAACCAGATTATCGGTGCGCAGAACGCCCGTTACGAGCTCGGAAACCATACGCTGCAGGTGCAGGTCCTCTGCCAGAACATAGATGCCCTCAGGGAGCTTACGCAGCCCCATATCGGCAATATCGCGAGAGACAGTCGCCTGCGTGCAATCAAAGCCCATAGCGCGGAGCTCATCGACCAGCACGCGCTGCGTGCGGACGTCCTTATTGCGCACAATATCTCTAATGGCATCCTGGCGCCCATTGCGTTTTTTAGCCATACAAACCCTCTCTCCAAAAGATGGCGGAGACAATCAATCAGTGATTGAATAGTTTAACGCTATTTGAAGGCTTTTGTGTATAAGAACGCATTTCGAAACAATTCTATGCAAATTTGTTTCGAAATGAGCCGTTTAGGCGGTTTTTGCGCCCGTCCGGTTAAGAAAAGCTGCCAGATGCGTACACATCACGCAGCGCGCGGGCTTGGCGCTGGCGATCGGCCCAAACAACAGACCGAGTCCCCGATGGTTATCCTTGAGCGCGGCGACCATCTGACGGGTTCGAGGCGCCTCGAGCATATCACGCATGCGGGCGGAACGCTCGATTGACGACACTCCATGCGGGCTCAGACACAAATTCTCGATGCAGGCGACCAGTCCGGCGAAGTAGAACTTTTGGCTTGCCAGCTTGAGCCGACCACCGCTATCTGCTTCCGAGAGTGAGTCCGCAAGCTCGTCGAGCGCTCGAGTGTCATCGGATATCCTGGCATACATGGTGGGATCAAAGGCATCTGTAAGCTTAGGTGCCACCGCGTGGAAACAAGCGTCGCCGCAGCCGGACACGAATCGTGCCTGCGAGAGCGCATAAGCCATAAACTCAACCGTACGGTACGCCTTGCCACGCGACAGGCATGCTTCAAACAGCGGACGGCTATACATCACGCCAGAGACTTGAGCAACCAAGCCGCCTAAAATCAACTGGGGCAGCCCGGTCACCATCGAGGATTTGCTATCAATGGAAATATGAGCAGCATCCAAGACGCGCGAATGGCGCTCTCGATGTGCATCATAGCGGTCGAGCGACACCGTGGGGAGCACTATGTCTGCCGTAGTATCGCACGCGATATCGACCATCTTGGAAAGGGACTGCGGAGCAAACCACTCATCGGCGTTCATAGCGATGATTTGAGAGCCACGCGAGGCAGCAAAACCGGCACGAAGACAAGCACCGCACTTCGAGTCCTCGACGTCAATCAAATCAATATGGATGTCTCTGTCGGCAGCAACTTGAAGCGAATGGCGCACACCGGGCGCAGCATCGCGGCAGACAACGACAATCTGCAAATCGTAGAGGTCTTGGTTCTGGATACTCTCGAGCGCACGCATCGCATAGCTGGGCGAACCTTCTACCACAAGGATCACTGAAAGTCGCGGATGCGAGCCACGTCGAACCAAGTTATCCGTCCTCTCGACAGCAATGAACCAAACCGTGGTTCATGGTACACCCCGGCAATAAAAGCAATGAGACACCGGTTGTATTGCACGCCAAGAACAGATGTTGCACACGCGCAGCCCACAGATGACGGGTGTCGACGCACGACGCGTCGAGCCCTCCCCTAGTCGAGCACGACAAGCTCGGCGGGATCGTAATCCACGCCCATAAACGTAAGGCCGCAGGCAGGAGCCGTGGGGCCCGCAGCGGTACGGTCGCAAGCATCGATGACCTCGCGCATCCACTCGGGTTCACGGCGATGCATGCCAATCTCGACAAGCGTGCCCACGATCGTGCGGACCATCGAATGCAGAAACGCATTGCCCTCGATGGTAAACGTCAGGATGTCCTCGCCAAACGCAACCTCATGGCCAAACTCGGCACGCATCACGCAGCGGTGCGTGGGCTTGCCCACAGCAGACGCCACCTTGCAAAAGCTCTTGAAGTCCTGCTCGCCCAGCAGCGCGGGACAGGCCGCAGACATCGCCTCAACATCCAATGAGTAGCGATGCCACCACACCGCACCGCGCGAAAGCACAGGGCGCGCGTCGCGATCGGCAATACGGTACGTATACGTACGGGAACGCGCATCAAAGCGTGCAGAAAAGCCTTTACGGGCCTTGTAGACCTCGTTTATGGCGATATCTTTGGGCAGGAGGGCATCCATAGCCCTCAGCCACCTACGGCGCGTCAAAGCCAACTCAGCGTCCGTTACGGGCACGCTGATGAACTGTGCCACCGCATGCACGCCGGCATCGGTACGCCCCGCACACGTCAGGTCGATCGGGCGGCGCAGGAGCGTCTCGATAGCGCGGCGCAACTCGCCCGCAACCGTCGTCTGACCGGGCTGCTCGGCAAAGCCGCTGTAGGACGAGCCATCGTAGGCCACGCGGAAAACGAGGGTGGCATCGAGCTCAGGAATCGAATTGAAATCAGACGGCGCGGTCATGGACGCTCCCAACAAACAGGCAATGGCATTTCGACAAAAAAAGAGGGGTACGCGAACGTACCCCTCGAATATAGCCTATGCAGACGGATTGTCTACTCAGCGGTCTCCTCAGCAGGAGCCTCCTCGGCAGCCTCGACCTTCTTGGGAGCAGCGGCCTTCTTGGGGGCCGGAGCAGCCTTCTTAGCCTTAGGCGTGCAAGGCTCGGTGACGAGCTCCATGATAACGATGGGAGCGTTGTCGCCCTTGCGGTTACCGAGCTTCATGATGCGGGTGTAACCGCCGTTGCGGTCCTGCCACATGCCCTGAGCAGCCTTGTCGAAGATCTCGGCAACGAGCTGCTTATCGCCGAGCTTGGCGATAGCCAGACGACGAGAGTGCAGGTCGCCCTTCTTGGCCCAGGTGATGATCGGATCGACGACCGAACGCAGCGCCTTAGCGCGGGTCTCGGTGGTCTTGATGCGGTCGTTCTCGAAGAGGGCCTTAGCAAGGCTCTTCTTCATGGCCTTGGTGTGGCTCGCATCGGTGCCGAGCTTCAGGCCCTTCTTAACGTTATGACGCATGGTCTAGTTTCTCCTCAAATATGCGAAGCATTAAGCCTTCAGGCTCAGGCCCATGGACTCAAGCTTGTCCTTCACTTCCTCGATCGACTTAACACCGAAGTTACGGATGTTGAGCAGATCGTTCTCCGAGAACTCAACGAGCTGACGGACCGAGTGAATGCTGGCGCGCTTAAGGCAGTTGTAAGAACGGACGGAAAGGTCCAGATCCTCGATCTGCTTGTCCAGCTCAGCGTTGTCGTTGGTGACCTCGGGAGCGAAGATCGAAGCCTCCTCCTCGACCTCG
Source organism: uncultured bacterium (assembly GCA_934865005.1). GTDB lineage: Bacteria > Actinomycetota > Coriobacteriia > Coriobacteriales > Coriobacteriaceae > Collinsella. Next base: position 12,374 of record CAKWZF010000010.1, read on the forward strand.
GGGGTCTCGGCAAGGTTCATAAAGGCAGCCATATGCTGGTTAATGATATTGGCAGCCTGGACCACGGCGTCGCGCGGGGCGATGGAGCCGTTGGTCTCGATCTCGAGGACAAGGCGGTCGTAGTCGGTGTGCTGACCGACACGGCAAGCCTCAACGAGCTTGGCGCAACGGGAAACCGGCGAGTACAGCGAGTCGACGTGGATCACACCGATGGGATCGTTGTCGCGTTTGTTGGCCTCGCCAGAAACATAGCCGCGGCCATAGCCGATGCGCATGCTCATGGTGAGATGGCCACCCTCGGTGAGCGTAGCGATGTGCTGCTCGGGGTTGACCAGCTCAAACTCGGACGGAATAAAGAAGTCCGCACCGGTGACCTCGCAGGGGCCGTCAACCGAAATGGTGGCGGTCGCCTCGTCGGTCGTGCCGAGAGCCCTGAAGACAAGACCCTTGACATTCAGGACGATGTCGGTGACATCCTCGACCATGTTAGGGATGGTCATGAACTCGTGCTGCGCGCCATCGATCTGAATAGCCTCGACGGCGGCACCATCGAGCGAGGACAGAAGAACGCGACGAAGGGAGTTACCCAGCGTATCGCCGTAGCCACGCTCGAGCGGCTCGACGGAGACACGAGCAGACGTCTCGTTGATCTCTTCGACCTGAACCTGAGGCCTAATGAATTCTGACATGTATTACCTCCAGCCTCAGCAGCCCGGATGGACTACTTAGAGTAGAGCTCGACGATGAGCTGCTCGTTGATATCACCGCTGATCTGCTCACGCGTCGGCAGAGCGAGCACGTTACCAGACAGCTTCTCGATATCGACCTCGAGCCAGCCAGGGACCTCAAAGCGCTCGGAGGAAATCAGGGCCTCCTTGATGGGGAGGAGGTCACGGAACTTCTCGCCGACAGCGACGACGTCGCCGGCCTTGACGCGGTAGGACGGGATGTCCACGCGCTTGCCGTTCACGGTGAAGTGACCGTGACGGACGGACTGACGAGCCTCTTTGCGGGTGCGGGCGAAGCCAAGACGGAAGACGACGTTGTCGAGGCGAGACTCAAGAATGATCATGAGGTTCTCACCGGTGACGCCGTTCATCTTACGGGCCTTGTTGAAGTAGCCGTGGAACTGCTTCTCCAGAACGCCATAGATGAACTTGACCTTCTGCTTCTCGCGCAGCTGCATGCCGTACTCAGATTCCTTGCGACGGCGCTTGGGCTGACGGATAGATTCCTTCTTGCTGCTGTAACCGAGCTCAGCGGGATCGATCCCGAGCTGACGGCAGCGCTTAAGAACAGGAGTCCTGTCGATTGCCATATTGATACGATCCTTTCAGTTACACGCGGCGACGCTTCTTGGGGCGGCAGCCGTTGTGCGGAATGGGGGTCTTGTCCTGGATGCTCGAGACCTCGAGGCCAGCAGCCTGGAGGGAGCGGATGGCGGTCTCACGACCGGAGCCGGGGCCCTTGACGAAGACGGAAACCTTCTTCATACCGTGCTCCATGGCCTGCTTGGCAGCAGCCTCGGCAGCCATCTGGGCAGCGAACGGCGTGGACTTACGGGAGCCCTTGAAGCCCACCTGGCCAGCCGACTTCCAGGAAATGACGTTGCCCTGGGGATCGGTGATCGAAACGATCGTGTTGTTGAACGTAGAACGAATGTGAGCCTGGCCCACGGAAATGTTCTTACGGTCCGCGCGCTTCAGACGGGCAGCGCGAACGTTCTTCTTAGCAGTAGCCATCTATCTAGCGCTCCTTATTTCTTCTTCTTAGCACCGATCTGACGCTTCGGGCCCTTGCGGGTACGAGCGTTAGTGTGGGTGCGCTGGCCGCGGACCGGGAGGCCCTTGCGGTGACGAAGGCCGCGGTTGCAGCCGATGTCCATAAGGCGCTTGACGTTCTGGTTGCGCTCACGGCGGAGGTCGCCCTCAACCATGATCTGGTTCTTATCGATATAATCGCGGATGGCGTTAACCTCATCCTCGGTGAGGTCCTTAACGCGCGTATCCACGTTAACGTTGCACTCGACGCAAATCTTCGTCGCAGTGGTGCGGCCGATGCCGTAAATGTAGGTCAGACCGATCTCAACGCGCTTCTCACGCGGGAGGTCGACACCATTAATACGGGCCAACGTAGTCTCCTCTCTTAACCCTGACGCTGCTTATGACGGGGGTTCTCGCAAATGACGAGGACCTTGCCATGGCGCCTAATGATTTTGCACTTATCGCACATCTTCTTGACCGAAGGACGTACCTTCATCGTTCTTCCTTTCGGTAGCGCTCAAACTACTTCCCTACTATCTACTCGCCCAGCCGCAGGCGTTTAAAACTATGGCTGGTCTTCACACACAATCCGACCGTAGGTTGAGCTAAGCCTGCAGTCGGAAATGGAGTGCGTGTATGCGTGCCGCTATTTGTAGCGATAGGTGATGCGGCCGCGGGTCAGGTCGTACGGGGAAAGCTCCACGACAACCCTGTCACCGGGGAGAATACGGATGTAATTCATTCGGATCTTGCCAGAAATGTTGCACAGAACCGAATGACCGTTCTCGAGCTCGACCTTAAACATGGCATTGGGCAGCGGTTCCTTTACCGTACCCTCGAGCTCAATTGCGTCTTCCTTCTTCACAAGCAATCATCTTTCTCTAGAAAACGACAGCGATTGAGTATTCTACAACACGTATGCACGCATCGTAATAACTTCGTAATGGCTCCACAACTAAGTGGAACTTGTTACATTTCTCCGCCTTGGAGCGAACACCAAGCACCTTGGGCATCCGTGGTGAGAATCACCGGACCGTCATTGGTAATGGCGACGGTGTTCTCGTAGTGCGCGGCGGGCAGGTGGTCGTTGGTCGTGACGATCCAACCGTCGGAGCCCGTGCTCACATGGTTGGAACCCATCGTAACCATCGGCTCGATGGCAATGACCATGCCGGCCTGGAGGCGAACGCCCCTCCCCTTCTTTCCATAGTTAGGAACGTTGGGGTCCTCGTGCATTACGCGACCAATGCCATGGCCCACATAATCACGAAGCACGCCGTAACCGTGAGACTCGGCGAGGGACTGAACGGCATAACCGACGTCCCCGATATGGTTACCGGGAACAGCCTGCTCAATGGCAGCCTTAAGGCAATCACGCGTGACCTCGCACAAAGCCTTGGCTTCGGGCGTGGGGGTGCCGACGAAAAACGTCCAAGCGTTATCGCCGACCCAACCGTCGACAACGGCTCCCGTATCGATGGAGATGATATCGCCATCGCGCAGGATCATGTCGGGGTTGGGAATACCGTGGACCACGGCATCGTTGATTGATGCGCAAATGGTCCCCGGGAACCCGCCGTAACCCTTAAAGGCCGGGGTGCCGCCATGCATGCGGATAATCTGCTCCGCGAGCTGATCGAGCTCAAAAGTCGAAACGCCGGGGCGCACCATGGCTCCAACGTGGCGGAGCGCCATCTTAGATAGCGCTCCTGCCTTCTTCATCTGCTCGATTTGCGTTGCAGACTTAATCTTGATCATAGACCGAGAGCCTCTTTGACATCCCCGTACACGGTCTCGCGAGCCTGGTCACCGTTGACCGACTTGAGCAGACCCTGGCCACGATAGTAGTCGACGAGCGGACTCGTGGACTTCTCGTAGACGTCGAGACGGTTCTTGATGGTCTCGGGCTTGTCGTCGTCGCGCTGATACATCTCGCCTGCGCACTTGGGGCAGGTAGCATCAGCAGCGGTGCCGGTGTAACCGCAGGCGCGGCAGGTGCGACGCGAAGACAGACGATCGATAATGACCTCGGGGGCCACATCGACCAGAAGGGCACAGTCGATCTCGCGACCCATGGCGGAAAGCTCGGAATCGAGCGTCACAGCCTGGGCGGTGTTGCGCGGGAAGCCGTCGAGGATGAAGCCCTGTTGGGCGTCATCGGCGGCAAGGCGCTCCTTGACAAGGTCGATCACGAGCTGGTCGGGAACGAGCTCGCCAGCGTCCATGTACTTCTTAGCCTGAATACCAAGCTCGGTGCCACCCTTGACGGCAGCACGCAGCAGGTCGCCCGTGGAAATATGGGCGACGCCAAACTCGGCGACGAGCTCCTGTGCGACGGTGCCCTTACCGGCACCCGGAGCTCCGAGCAATACGAGGTTCATGAGCAATCCTCCTCTAGCCTATTTAAAGAATCCATCGTAATCATACATCTTGATCTGGCCTTCGAGCTTATCGACCGTGTCGAGCACGACGCCGACCATGATGAGGATGGACGTGCCGCCAAATGCCTGGATCAGATGGTTACCCGTGAAGGAGAAGATGATCGAAGGCACGATGGCGATGAGCGCCAAAAAGACAGCGCTGGGAAGCGTAATCTTGTTGAGCGCGTTCTTGATGTAGGCCGCGGTAGCCCTACCCGGACGCACGCCCGGAATAAAGCCGCCCTGCTTCTTAAGGTTGTCGGCCGTGTCATCGGGGTTAAACACCATGGAGGTGTAGAAGTACGCGAAGAACACGATGAGGACAACATTAAGCACCCAGTTGAGCCAACCGGTCGAAAGCGCAGAGGCAACTGCCTGGATCCAGCCGATGCCGGGGAAGAACACGGCAATCTGAGCCGGGAAATACAGCAGCGCCGAAGCGAAGATGATCGGCACGACACCCGCGGTGTTGACCTTGATGGGCAGGTAGGTGGTCTGGCCACCCATCATGCGACGGCCCACGACGCGCTTAGCGTAGGAGACCGGAATGCGGCGCTGGCCGCGCTCAAGGAAAACAATCAGCGGGATAACCAGCAGGATGATGGCGCAGATAATCACCATGGTGATGACGCCACCGGCATTGCCCTCGGTGCTGGAGAAGATAGCCTGCGGCAGACCGGCCATGATGTTCGCAAAGATGATCAGCGACATGCCATTGCCGATACCGCGCTGGGTGATGAGCTCACCAATCCACATGATCAGCATGGCGCCCGCAGTGAGCGTGCCGACGATCATGAGGTCGAAGATGATCTCGGGAGCGCCGGCGCCATTAAAGCTGATGCCGAAGCTCTGAAAGAGGAAGAGGTAACCCACGGAGTTGAGGATTGCCAGAGCCAGGGTGAGGTAACGCGAATACTGCGTAATCTTGGTCTGACCGACCTCGCCCTCGCGGGCAAGCTCATGCAGGGAAGGCACAACGGCCTGGAGCATCTGGAGGATGATCGAGCTGGTGATGTAAGGCATGATGCCCAGCGAAAACACCGACACATAGCTCAAAGCGCCGCCAGAGAAAAGATTCAGGAGGGCCATAGCACCTGCGGCGACCGAATTGTTATCGGTCGAGAAAAGGCCCAGCATCCCCTGGAAGGGAATGCCGGGCACAGGAACGTGCGCACCAATGCGGTACACGACGAGCATAGCTATGGTAAAAAGAATCTTTTCGCGCAATTCTTTGATGCGGAAAGCATTCTTAAGACCATTTAGCACGGCAGCTCGACCTTTCCGCCGGCGGCCTCGATCTTGGTCTGCGCAGAAGCGCTGACCTTGTCGACCTTGACCGTGAACTTCTTGGTGAGCTCACCATTGCCGAGCACCTTGACGGGCTCGAACTCGCTCTTGGTGATGCGAGCGGCCTTAAGAGCGGCACCGTCGATCACAGCGCCGTCCTCGAACTTGCGCTCGAGACGCTCAACGTTAACAGCGGTGTACTCGATACGACGGGGGTTGCGGAAGCCCGGAAGCTTGGGCAGGCGCATAGCCAGCGGAGTCTGGCCACCCTCGAAACCGGCACCCTTGGTGCCGCCAGAGCGGGAACCCTGGCCCTTCTGACCGCGGCCAGAAGTGGTGCCGTGACCCGAAGAATTGCCACGGCCGACGCGCTTGCGGTTCTTGGTGGAACCGGGCGCGGGAGTAAGATCGTGAAGCTGCATTTGCTACTCCTCTACAATCTCGACAAGGTGCTTGACCTTGAAGATCATGCCGCGGACGGACTCGTTGTCAGCAATCTCGCGAACCTCGCGGATCCTGTGGAGACCGAGGGCACGGACAGTACGGACCTGGTCCTGCTTGCAACCGTTGGTGCTGCGGACCTGCTTGATCTTGATGGTGTCAGCCATGCTTAGTTCTCCTTACCGACGAACATCTCGGAGACCGTCAGGCCACGGCGAGCCGCGACGTCCTCAGGGCTGGAGAGCTCCTTGAGGCCCTCGACGGCAGCCTTGATGATGTTGAGGCCGTTGTCGGTACCGAGGGACTTGGACAGGACGTTCTTGATGCCAGCAAGCTCGAAGAGGGGACGCACAGCGCCGCCGGCGATAACGCCGGTACCCTCGACAGCGGGCTTGATGATGATGCGGCCGGCACCAAAGTGACCGAGAACCTCGTGCGGAATGGTGCCCTGATCGGTCACCGGCACGTGGAACATGTTCTTCTTGGCATCGAGAGACGCCTTGGAGATGGCCATGGGCACCTCAGCGGACTTGCCCATGCCAACGCCGACGTTGCCCTTGCCGTCGCCAACGACGACGAGAGCGACGAGGCTCATGCGACGACCACCCTTGACGGTCTTCGACACGCGGTTGATGTAAACGACGCGCTCCTCGAACTCGGAGGCCTCGCGCTGCTGCTTCTGATTACGAGCCATGTGCTACATACCTCCTAGAACTCGAGACCGGCGGCACGAGCACCGTCGGCGAGGGCCTTGACGCGGCCATGGTAGATACGGCCACCGCGATCGAAGGCGACCTTGGTGATGCCGGCCTCGATGGCGCGCTTGCCAACGAGCTGACCGACCTTCTCCGCAGCCTCCTTGTTCGAGGTGTGGGTGCCCTTGAACTCGGCCTCGAGGGTCGAGGCAGAGACGAGCGTCAGGCTGGAGCCCTTGCTGTCGTCGATGATCTGGGCATAGATGTTGGCGTTAGTACGGGTCACGCGAAGACGCGGACGCTCGGAGGTACCCGAGACCTTGCCGCGAACACGACGCTGACGACGCTTGAGGCCTTCCAGCTTCGCCTTATGCTTGTTCATACGTAAACTCCTAAAAAGGTTGATCTTGCCAGCACCTGACGGGGTGCTGGTCTTATGCGAGTGAGTCGGTTACGACTACTTGGCGGCCTTACCCAGCTTGCGGCGGATGTGCTCGCCAACGTAGTGGATACCCTTGCCCTTGTAAGGCTCGGGAGGACGATGGCCGCGGATCTCAGCGGCGATCTGACCGACCTGCTGCTTGTTGATACCCTTGACGTTCACGTGGGTGTTGTCGGGAACCTCGAAGGTGATGCCCTCGGGAGCCTCGACGATCACGGGGTGCGAGAAGCCGAGGGAGAACTCGAGGTTCTTGCCCTTCTGCTGCACGCGGTAACCGACGCCGGCGAGCTCGAGCTTCTTCTCGAAGCCCTCGGAAACGCCAACAACCATGTTGTGGATGAGGGCACGGGTGAGGCCGTGGCGGGCACGGGTCTCACGCTCGTCGTCGGGACGGGAAACGGTGAGGACGTTGTCCTCGACGTTGATAGCGAGCTTCTCAAAGACATCGAGCTCGAGCTGGCCCTTGGGGCCCTTGACGACAACGTTGTTGCCGTTGACTGCCACTTCGACTCCGGCGGGAATCTGGACAGGCTTATTACCGATACGAGACACGGTGATCTCCTTTCCTTCTACCTACCGAGCGAATTACCAGACGTAAGCGATGATCTCGCCGCCGACGTTGTGCTTGCGAGCATCGCGGTCGGTCATGACGCCATGGCTGGTGGAAATAATGGCGGTACCAAGGCCACCGCGGACGCGGGGCATGTCGGCAACGCCAGTGTACTTACGCAGGCCCGGCTTGGAAATGCGGCGGATGCCGTTGATGACCTTAGCCTTCTTGGGACCATACTTAAGCGTGATGTGCAGAGTCTTCTGGGGAACGGTGTCCTCGACATCGTAGCCCTCGATGTAGCCCTCCTCGTGCAGAACACGAGCGATCTCGACGAGCTTCTTGCTGCTCGGCATGGAGACCGTGGCCTTGTTCACAGAGTTAGCGTTACGGATGCGCGTAAGCATATCTGCGATCGGGTCTGTAAGGTTCATACAGATTCTCCTTCGTTCTTGATGAACACGTGCTCTTGGTTCTTCGCCGCCCTTAACGGCAAAGCCTTTTTAGCGCGTTTTCCCTGTTCCAAACTGATGCTTGAAACGCTGGTAGTGACTTACCAGCTGGCCTTCTTAACGCCGGGAAGCTCGCCCTTGAGTGCAAGCTCGCGGAAGCAGACACGGCACAGGCCGAACTTGCGGTACACAGAGTGCGGACGGCCGCAGCGCTGGCAGCGCGTGTACTCACGAGTAGAGAACTTCTGCTTGCGATTGCACTTGACGATCATCGATGTCTTAGCCACTTATATCCTCCTCACATAGAGTATTGTTCGCCCCAAGCGCCGCCCCCTTGTGGGAACGGCGCTTATAGGGCAGGTGAACCTATTTCTTGAACGGGAAACCGAAGGCGTCCAGAAGGGCCTTGGCCTCCTCATCGGTGTTGGCGGTGGTCACGAAAGTGATGTCCATACCACGCTGGTGATCGACGGAGTCGAAGTCGATCTCGGGGAAGATGAGCTGCTCGGTGACGCCCATGGAGAAGTTACCACGGCCGTCGAAGCTCTTGGCGGAGATGCCGCGGAAGTCGCGGATACGGGGGATCGCGACGGAGGTCAGACGATCGAAGAACTCCCACATACGGTCGCCACGCAGGGTAACCTTGCAGCCGATCGGCATACCAGCGCGCAGGCGGAAGGTAGCGATGGACTTGCGGGCACGGGTGATCATCGGCTGCTGGCCGGTGATGGCGCGCAGGTCGCGCACGGCACCGTCGATGGCCTTGGAATCGGTAGCGGCCTCGCCGACACCCATGTTCACGACGATCTTCTCAAACTTAGGGATCATCATGACGTTCTCGTACTGGAACTTGTCCTGAAGCTGCTGCTTGACCTCGTTGTTGTACTTGGTCTTCAGACGCGGCACATACTTCTCTTCTGCCATTGTTCACTCCTTCTTGGGGTTTTAAGCACGGGGCGTGGCCACGATGGGTTGTCCTCGTGCCTCCTGGCTGCATCCGCGCCGCTCATGGCATTTCGCGGTTTGGACTCGACGCAGCAGGAGCCGACAAAACAATCGGTACTATACGCGCATCGGGAGCATATTTCCAGAAAAACCTCGTCTGCCTGCACAACTCCACAACTCCCCCGCACAAATGGATCCCAAAAAGCAGTTGCGGTGAAATAGGGACTGTTGGGCGGCCTAACAGGCTTAAACAATCCGTATTTCACCGCAACTTAATTGGTGGGGACGCGATTAGCGCTTGCGGGGGACGAGTTTGGTGCGGCGCAGGTGGATCATCTCGGCGGCGATGGAGATGGCGATCTCCTCGGGGTCCTCGGCCTCGATGGCAACGCCGATCGGAAGGTGCAGCTCGTCGATCTGGTCCTGCGTAAAGCCTTCCTGCTCCAGGCGGGCACGCACAAAGGCCGTCTTGCGGCGCGAACCCAGACAGCCCAGGTAGGCAGGCTTGGCGCGCATGGCCTGAATCACCACGTCGATATCGGACTTGTGACCCGCCGTGGCGACGACCACCAGGTCGCGCGGGCCGATGGGGCACAGCTCGCTCAGGTTCTTGTAATCGACCAAGCGACGATCGTAGACACCGGGTACCCAATCGGGGGTCAGCGTGCCGGGGCGGTCGTCGCACGCCACGACGGCAAAGCCCGCCGCCGTGAGCACGCGCGCCGTCGCGGCGCCCACGTGTCCGCAGCCAAAGATGTAGGTCAGGCCCTCGGGGCAGAGCGTCTCGATGTGCGCCGCGGGGATCTCAGAGGCAGCGTTGGTGTAGGTGACGTTACTCCCCTCCTCCACCAGTGAAAGCCCGGGGCAGCCCGCAATGGTATGGCGCGATGCCTCGCCATGGTACTCGGCCACATCGCCCTCGAGCGCGCTCGCGATAAACGGCTCAAAGTCGATGACGAAGTCGCCGATGCGCCGATAGACCAAGACGTCGGCAATTTCCTGGAACAACGGTGCCTGGGTCGCATCCAGATGCAGATAGCACAGGCAAATGGCTCCGCCGCAGATCATGCCGGTATCGGAGTTCTCGCCGCCCATGGTGTAGCGGACCAGACGCGACTGTCCCGCGCTCAGGAGTTCGCGCGCCTCATCCAGCGCAAAGAGCTCAATCTTGCCGCCGCCGATAGTGCCCGCCTGGCTGCCGTCGGCAAAGACGGCCATCCATGCGCCCACACCGCGCGGTGACGACCCCGCCGTGCCGGCCACGACCGCCAGCTCGCACGTCTCGCCAGCACGCAGGGCGGCAAGCGCCGCATTCACAACATCGAGCTTTTCCATTGCCGCCTTCTATCCTCTAAAGATATCGGTGAGCATAGCGAGTGCCTCGAGCACGCCGCCGCCGACCGACGTCGCCTTGTCCGAAATGTAGTTGATATAGCTGGCATCGCCGCGCGGATCGACATCGGCGCATTTAAAGCCCCCAGTCACCTGCACGCCGTTCGCCAAAAGCCCGCGCAGGCAGCCATCGATCTGTGTGCACATGGGCGTATCGTCCGCGTAGCCAATCACGTCTCCGGCGCTCACGATGTCGCCGATTGCGCGGTCGGACCGAAACACGCCGGCGGCGGGGCTGTGGATAACGCGCTCCTTGCCATAGCCGGCGATCACGCCCGGCACGCCCGTGTTGGGCTGGGGCGATCCCTGGGTAATGACACGGCCCAAAAAATGCCCGCGCATGGTCTCGACCACGGCGTCGCAATCGACCGGCGCGGTAAAGCCCGGCCCCACGGCGATGACGGTAGGCGCCATGTCGCGCGTGGTGCCCAGGTTGCGCTTGGCCAGTATCGCGTCGACCACAGCCGCGGGTTTAAGCTCATCGAGCATCTTGGCCTGAGGGTCCACCACGACGGCAACATCCCCCGCTTGGGTAATCTCAAGCGCCTCTGCCGGCGTCTGCGCCAAGCGAGCGCGAATGCCCTCGACCTGGACCTCGCCCAGGCGAATAGCCTCGCAAAAACTGATTGTGCGGCGGATGCACGTGGGGACCGCGATATCGGCCATGACGACCGACACGCCGGCGCGCACCAAGCGAGCGGCGACACCCGTGGCGATATCGCCGGCGCCGCGAACATAAACGAGCATTCCCGGGGCACCTCCCTGTGCTACGGTTTGAGCAGAGCAAAAGCGGTTCGACCGCTACTCTGATGATTATTTATTATCACAGTATTATACGGCGGTGAACAGATGGAAACGGTTAGCGGCAATCTTGCCTCGGCGCTCAGGATCGAGCCGGGCATTACCGCGATTATCGGCAGCGGCGGCAAGTCGACGTTGCTCAAAACGCTGGGTCTTGAGTTCATGCGCGCTGGCGGCCGCGTGCTCCTCTGCACCACCACGCATATGCTTCCCGTTGCCGGCGTGCCATGGGACGGGTCGAATCGTCGCCTGGACGCCGCGCCTTGGAAGCCGGGCGCCTCGCATGTCCCCGGTTGCACCTGCGAGGCATGCGCGGGCATGAGCCGCGGAAGTATCTGCCAGGTGGGTGTTTTGGACCCGGAGACAGGCAAGCTCTCCGCCCCCGCCGAGCCACTCGGCGGGCTGGCACAGCGCTTTGACTATGTGTTGGCCGAGGCAGACGGTAGCAAGCGACTCCCGCTCAAGGCGCATGCCCCGTGGGAGCCGGTCGTTCCCGCCGGCACGGCAAACGTTGTCTGGGTCGTCGGCGCCTCGGGACTCAGCAAGCCCATCAACGAAGCCGTCCACCGCCCCGAGCTCTTTTGCGAGCGTTGCGGCTGCGAGCTCACCGACATCGCCACGCCCGAGCGCGTCGCCCAGGTGCTCAATGCCGAGATGCAGGCGCTGAAACTCAGCACCGCACGCGTCATGCTCAACCAAGTCGACACGCTCAGCGACCCCACGATGGCCGACCGCTTCGAGGCAGCTCTCGACCGCCCCGTCGTCGCCAGCAGCCTCAAGTAGCCGGCCCCATCTCCTCAGTTGCGGGGTAATAAGGGCGGGTTTGGCGCCCGCCCGCCCCCCGCCGACAGGGGCGGTGCATTCGGGTGGGTTGGCGCGCCCCCCGGCGTCAACCATCCTTTATTACCCCGCAACTGAGGAGGGGACACGGCATCTTTGCTGCTAGCGGGGGACGTAGCGGCCGGGCTGGGCTCCGGTGGGCTCGCCGTCGCGTGCCGCCAGCACGCCGTTCACAAACACGGCCTTGGCGCGGCCATGTGCCTCAAAGCCCTCGAGCGGCGTGTAGTCCACGGCCTGATGCTGTGTCGCGGCGCTGATCGTCCAACGCGTGCAAGGATCCCACACGCACACGTCGGCATCGGCACCCTCGGCAAGACAGCCCTTGCGCGGGTACATGCCAAACACGCGCGCCGGGTTCTCGCTCATCAAGCGGCAGAGGTCCTCGGGTCCCAGCTGTCCCTCAAAGCTCGTGGCAATCGCGACGGGACGATGCTCCACACCGGGCCCGCCGTTGGGAATCGCACGGAAATCGTCGCGCCCGCGGTCCTTTTGCCCATGCAGGTTAAAGCTGCAGTGGTCGGTCGCAATCGTATCGATCTCGCCGGCCACAAGCGCCTCGCGCAGAGCCGCACGGTCGCCGGCATGGCGCAGCGGCGGACTCATCACATATTTGGCACCCGCAAAGCCGTCCTCACCCTGCTCCAAGTAGCAAGTATCGTCGAGCATCAGATACTGAGGGCAGGTCTCGACATAGATATTCTTCTGCCCGCGCGCCTTGGCGGCACGGATGGCCTCGAGTCCCAGCTTGGTCGAAAGGTGCACCACGTTGACCGGTGCGTCGCCGGCCAGGTGCGCCAGATACAGCAGACGGCTCACTGCCTCGGCCTCGCACACATCCGGACGGCTGAGCGCATGGCCCTCGGGCCCGTGGATACCCTGCTCGTATACGCGCTTCTGCAGTTCATTCACCAACGTGCCATTCTCGCAATGCACGCACAGTATGCCGCCAATACGCTTGAGCTCCTCGAGCACCTCGAGCGTCTCGGCATCGTCCAGGCGCAGGTGGTCGTAGGCAAAGTAGGTCTTGAACGACGATACGCCCGCCTCGCGCATGGCCGAAAGATCGGCGCGGTTGCGCTCGTTCCACTCGGCGAGTGCCATATGAAAGGCGTAGTTAGCCGTGCAGGTTCCGTCGGCGCGGCGATGCCACTCGGCCAAGGCATCGGGCATGGTCACGCCGCGATCGGCCGTCGCGTAGTCCACGATGGTCGTCGTGCCGCCGCAGGCAGCCGCGCGCGTGCCGGTCTCAAAGCTATCGGCTGTCCAATCCATGCCGGTCCAGCACTGCATGTGCGTGTGGCCGTCGATAAAGCCGGGAAACACCCAGCAGCCC
>CAKWZF010000010.1:25744-29914 GCA_934865005.1 uncultured bacterium
CCCGCGGCGTCCTCGACGGTATCGCCCTCGGCCGGCTCAATCGCCGCGGCAATCCGCACGATCTTATCGCCATCCATGGCAAGATCGGCACGGCGAAGCCCCTGTGGCGTCACGAGCGCGCCGTTTTTTATGATGATCATAATTGCTCCTTATTGATTGATGCTGTTGGCCACGCGATCAAAATACGAGCAGGCAGCGATATGCTCCGTTATGCGTTGCTGTCCCTTGGCGGTATCGACGTCCCACAGCTCGTAGGCACGCGCCTCGACCAGCACCACGTCGGTACGGTCCTTGAGGATCGAACCGCCGCCGTCCTTGCCCTCAAGACGCATGAGCGCATCGAACAGTTCCGCCGGAAAGAGCACCGGACTCGAAGGCTCACCGTTGCACGCCAAGCGCACCGGATGTTTGCGGTCACGCTCGTCAAACGCGCGAACCATGGCCTCAAAAGAATCCGCGCTCACGAGCGGCTGGTCGCCCGGCAAAAAGAGGCAACCTTTCCAGTTGCGTTCGGCTCCCCACGAAAGGCCCGCACGGACGCTTTCGCTGCGCAGCTCGCCATTGTGCAGCACACGCGGGCAATGCTTGTCCTCGCAAATCTTAGCGACCTCGGGCCAACGCGTCGAAACCACGACGTCAAAGCCCCGGGGAACCGAATCGATGGTCCGGACAATCAGCGGCTCGCCATAGATATCGGCGAGCATCTTGTTAGAGCCAAACCGCTTGCCCTCGCCCGAAGCCATAATCACGCAACCAAGTTTCATCTCCGCAAACCTCCCCTGGCTGCCTTGGACGCCATAGTTGCTATACCCACCATACCAAGCTCACACTCCGTCGGAACAGGCATGCGCTCGTTTTTCCAGCGAACGCCCCTTGGCTCTCCATAGCACAAAGGAGGGCGCCCCGCGACGCAGGGCACCCTCCTCAATGGTGCAGATATGCCTACTCAGCGTCGCCGGTAAACGTGGTACCGGTCTTGCCGGCAAGACCGTCACGCGCCTTCTCGAGCAGCGTGATGAGCGCCGTGCGGCCCGGCTTGCTCTCGGCAAACGTCGAGGCGGCCTGGACCTTGGGCAGCATGGAGCCACGACCGAACTCGTTGGCCTCGGACAGACGCTTTACGTCAGCCGCAGTCAGCGTGTCGAGCCACTGCTCGTGGTCGGTGCCAAAGCCAATGGCAACCTTCTCCACGGCCGTCAGGATAATCAGGGCATCGGCGTCGAGCTGCTCGGCGAGCTTCTCGGCCGCAAAGTCCTTATCGATGACGGCGGCAGCGCCCTTAAGGTGGTTGCCCTGTGCCTTGGTGACGGGAATACCGCCACCGCCGCAGGAGATCACCACGTGGTTGGACTCGACGAGCGACTTGATGGTGTCGAGCTCGACGATGTTCACGGGCTTGGGCGAGGCAACCACGCGACGGAAGCCCTGCTTCTCGTCGTGGATGAACTGGTAGCCGCGGTCGGCCTCCAGCTCCTTGGCCTCGGCCTCGCTCATCCACGGACCAATCGGCTTGACCGGGTCGGCAAAGGCCGGGTCGTCTGCCGCAACCTCGACCTGGGTGAGCACGGTGGCGACGCCCTTGTCGATATTGCGGTCGAGCATTTCCTCGCGCAGCGCATTTTGCAGGTCATAGCCAATGTAGCCCTGGCTCATGGCGCCGCAAACGGACAAGGGGCAGGGAACGTACTTCTGAGGATTAGAGCGCGTGAGCTCAGCCATCGCGTTGGCGATCATGCCCACCTGGGGACCGTTGCCATGCACGACGACGACCTCGTTGCCCTCCTCGATCAGGTCGACGATAGCCTTGGAAGTCGTCTTGACGGCCTCCATCTGCTCGGGAAGGTTGGCGCCGAGGGCGTTTCCGCCCAGGGCGACAACGATACGCTTAGCCATTTCTCAGCCCAGCTTTAGGCCTGGAACCAACGGGCGGTGTTGCGCTCGTCGAGGGCCTTGAGGGTAGCGGCGGGATCGGCAACCTTCTGCAGGAACATCATGGCTGCGATGGCGTACGGCTTGTAGCTGGCCTCCTTGTACATGCCCACGCGGTGCATGTCGAAGACGTCGGCGTTGACCTCGCCGTGCTCGCAGGAGACACCGGAGATGTCGGCGGGCAGCGGGTGCATAAAGATGGTGTCCTGGCCGTTGGCAGTCTTCTCCATGAGCTCAGTCGTGGAGCACCAGTCCTGATGGGTGGCGTTCTGGGCGAGCAGCTCCTTCTCGAGCGCAGCGATGCCGGCGTCGTCGCCCTCGGCGTACAGGTTGGTGCGCTTCTCCATGGCGGCAAACGGAGCCCAACTCTTGGGGATCACGATGTCGGCGCCCTCGAAGGCCTCGGCCATGGTGTTGACCTGCTTAAAGGTGGTGCCGGACTCGGCGGCATAGCCCTTGGCGCGCTCGACGACCTCGGGCATGAGGTCGTAGCCCTCGGGGTGAGCCAGGGTGACGTCCATGCCAAAGCGGGGCAGCAGGCTGATCAGCGACTGCGGGCAGGACAGCGGCTTGCCGTAAGAGGGCGAATAGGCCCAGGTGACGGCAACCTTCTTGCCCTTGAGGTTCTCGAGGCCGCCAAACTCGTTGATAAGGTAGAGCATGTCGGCAGAGGACTGCGTGGGATGATCGGAGTCGGACTGCAGGGAGATGAGCGTGGGACGGTGATCCAGAACGCCATCCTCGTAAGCCTGCTGGACAGACTCGGAGACCTCAGCCATGTAGGCGTCGCCCTTGCCGATGTACATGTCATCGCGGATGCCGATGACGTCGGCCATGAAGGAGATCATGGTAGCGGTCTCGCGGACGGTCTCGCCGTGAGCGATCTGGGACTTCTTCTCGTCCAGGTCCTGCAGCTCAAGGCCGAGCAGGTTGGCGGCCTTAGAGAAGGAGAAGCGCGTACGGGTGGAGTTGTCGCGGAACAGCGAGACGGCCAGGCCCGAATCGAAGATCTTGGACGAAACGTTGTTCTCGCGCAGCTCGCGCAGAGCGTCGGCGACGATGTAGAGCGCCTTGAGCTCATCGGTGGTCTTATCCCAGGTGTGCAGGAAGTCGCTGCCGTACATACCCTTAAAGTCGAGGCCGTTCAGCTGCTCGACGAGCTCGGT
Source organism: uncultured bacterium (assembly GCA_934865005.1). Lineage (GTDB taxonomy): Bacteria > Actinomycetota > Coriobacteriia > Coriobacteriales > Coriobacteriaceae > Collinsella. Next base: position 28,840 of record CAKWZF010000010.1, read on the forward strand.
AAACTTGGCGTCCATGGAAATGTCCTTTCTAAAGATGAAACGATCGCAATGAGTAGATGTGCTCCGGCATGCGCGTGTGGCTAGAACATGCAGAGCACCATGACGAGGACCCGCTACCGTTGAGGAAGCATGGGAGATAACGACCGCGGGCCCCAAGTCAACAGGGGGTGCCGGGGGCATAAACTGTCCCCGGCTCAACAAGATCGAGGAATGGGACTAGTCGATCTTGTTGTTGGTCAGACCGGCGCGGAACACGGTGGCATCGCCATCGGCCTGGCTCGGATCGTAGAGGTTCAGGGCAGCCACATACATGGCGGCAGCGGTGACCAGGTCGTCCTTGTAGGTGACCTCGTTGGGAGCGTGAGCCTGAGACTCGGCACCCGGGCCAAAGCCGACGCAGGGGATGCCGTAGCGGCCCTGGATGGAAACGCAGTTCGTGGAGAAGGTCCACTTGTCGCACAGCGGACGACCGGTGCGCTTGTCCATGCTGGGCTCGCAGCCGATGCGCTCGTCACCGAACATAGCCTTATGGGCGTCGACGAGGGCCTTGACGTGCGGAGCGGTCTCCTTGTTGATCCACGTGGGGAAGTAAGCCTCGGTCTCGTAGACCTCGCCGGTCCAGGACGGACGGTCGTACATGTACATGGAGACCTTCACGTCGTCGCCGTACTTCTTGGCGGCCGGCAGGTTGCGGATCTCGTCCAGGCAGGACTCCCAGGTCTCACCGGCGGTCATACGACGGTCGATGGAGATGGCGCAGGAGTCAGCGACAGCGCAACGGCTGGGGCTGGTGTAGAAGATCTGGCTGACGGTGCAGGTGCCGCGGCCCAGGAAGCGGGCATCCTCGAAGTGCTCGGGGTTGTACTTGGGGTCGAGCATCTTGACGAGACCCTTGATGTCGGTCGACTCGTCGCAGCCGTTGTTGTTGAGGGCGCGGACGTCGGCGATGATGTCGGCCATCTTGTAAATGGCGTTGTCGCCGCGGTCGGGAGCGGAGCCGTGGCAGGAGGTGCCGTGAACGTCGACGCGGATCTCCATGCGGCCGCGGTGACCGCGGTAGATGCCGCCGTCGGTG
>CAKWZF010000011.1:0-29613 GCA_934865005.1 uncultured bacterium
CCGCCTCGCCGAGCCTGATCGCGGAGAGGGCGAGAAGACCGATGCCGCCGCACGCCAGCAGAACGCCGGCTCCAACCATGAGGACGGCCGCGCCGAACGAAGTCATCTTACCGGCCGCCGCGCCCGCGGCTGTGCCAGCTGCGGTCTCGCCCGCCGCCGTGGTGGCAAGACCTGCACCGGCGGCGGGTGCGGATGCCCCGAGGGACAGCAGGGCGCCGCCGATGACCTTCAGGAGCGAGCCCACAGGGCCGCCGGCGACTTTCATGACGAGGAAGGCACCGCCGACGGCCTTGACGACAGGGGCAGTCTCCTCGGAATGGTCGGAGAGCCACTGGAACGCGTCGCCCACCGAGCGGACGACCGGCTCGGCGGCCTCGAACGCAGTGTCGAGCGCGTTGGCCGCGTCCGCCGCGCCCTCGGCCGGGCTGGACCACCCGGTGATCTGCGACACGGTCGACCATACGGCGTCACCCATGGAGGACGCCGTGTAACCGAGCGCATCAAGTGCTCCGGCGAAAGATGAAGCCGCCTCGTTGTTGAGCAGCGTCTCGCAGAAAGCGGAGGTCATATCCACTGCGCCGGCGAACGCGTCCCCGGCCACCGAGACCCCGCCCGCGATCACATCAGAAAACACGGCAGCGAACGACGACGCCGCGTCCCGGATGCTCGGGTCGGCCATCGCGTCGGTGACGGCTCCGAACGCGCCGTTCACCGTGCCCTTTACGCCGTCGATGACGCCGACGATGTTGGACGAGCCGATGGCGCCGATGATCTTGTCGACGCCCTTGGGGAAGGCGTTGCACATGTTGGAGAACGACGTCTTGATGCCGCCCGTCGCGGCCTTTGCCTGCTCGGAGAAGCTCGTGATGCCGTCCGCGCCGTTCTTGTCGAGGTCGACCACGGCGTCGGCGAAGTCCGAGACCGTGACCCTGCCGTCCTTCATGGCCTGGTATAGGTCGGACGCCGATGCGCTCTGCCCGAGCATGGACTTCGCGACCTGGTCGAGCTGGCCCGGCATCGCCTGTTGGATGCTCATCCAGGTGTCCATCTCCATCTTGTTGGTGGAGACGGCCTTGGTGAGCTGCGTCATGGCGTTGGACTGGATGTCCTCGGACGCGCCGCCAGCGAGGACGGCATCGTTGAATGCGAGGTAGCGGTCGGTCGCCTGGTCGATCGACTTGGACGAAGGAGCGAGCTGCTGCACGCCCGTCGCGGCCGCGTCGAGCCTCGTGGGGAGTTCCGACAGCCTGTCGGACAGGGTGTCGATGCTCCTCTGCGACTCGTCGGCCCCGTAGCCGAGCGACTGGAGCACCTTGGGGAAGTTGTTGAGCGTGTCGACGCGCGCGACCGCGGCGTCCACGCTCGAGGACACCGTCGAGACGACCCTCTGCACCACGCCGGCAACGGCGCCGGTGATGACCGCGACCTTTGCCGAGAAGCCCGAGGCGACCTTGCTCGCCATGTTCCCGCCAGCCGCCGTGCCGGCAGACCCGAATTCGCTCGAGAGCGATGACAGCGCGCTGCCGGCCGAGGACAGGACGCCACCGCCGATGGTGGCGATCTTCGCCACGAAGCGGCCCGTCGCCCTCTCCCCAGCGCCCAGCCTGTCGGCAAGCGTCCCGGCGCTGCCGCCGAGTTTTCCTAGCGCCGACACGGGCGCGGAAGTCGCACTCGCGAGCCGCTTCTGCGCCGAGGCGAGCTTGGACTCGGCCGCATGGGCTCGCTCCGACGCGGTCTGCGCCCTGAGCTTGGCGGTGACGAGGTTGCTTTCAGCGCTCAGCGCCCGCGCTGATGCCGGGCCGTACTTGGCGACGGCATCGTTGTACTTGACCTGGGCCGCCTCTGCCGACAATGAGGCCGACTTCGAGGTCGCCATCGCCGAGCGAAGCTCGAGCGTGGCGGATTTGACCTTGTTCTGGAGCCCCTCGACGGCGTTAGCGCTCGCCGCGCCGGAGAAGGCGGAGGAGAATGCGGCGCCGGTCGCCTTGCCGGTCGCGGAGAATTTACCAGTCGCGCCGGAGAGCGCAGAGGAGACCCTAGCGACCAGGCCGCTGCCGCCAGACTTGCCCGCCGCCGCGGAGAAGACCCTTCCGAAGCGCGACCCCGAGGAGGATCCCGCCCCGGACAGGTCCTTGTCCACCTGGGAGGCGAAGCCAGCCATGGACGGCATGACCTTTACGGATACGGATCCGACGTCTGTGGACATGGCGCCTCCTTATACATCGATTCCGAACGACGAAGATATCTCGTACTTCGCCGCCAGCGCCGAGTCCCTGCGGCGCTCGTTCCTGGCGCGCTCGCCCGGCGATAAGATCCGCTGCGGGGCGTTGACGCGCTTTTTGGCATCCTCGGTGAACCCGTAGTGGAAGCACCTGAGCTCGTGCTCGATCATGTCGAGCAGGCGCGTCTTGTCGTCCCACAGGTTGTCGGGCTCAAGGCGAACGGAGACCCGCGAGCGCGCCGGCAGCTGGGAGTAGAGGACCTGCCAGCGGCAAAGGTCCTCGTCCGTCGCCCCGTCGAACCCGCCACCGAGGGGAAGGTCGATGCCGTACGTCTGCCGGAAGTCGGCGACGACCTCTCCCCTCATGCAGGTCCAGGCGGCGGCGAAGCTTGCTAGTTTTTTGCCGCGGCCTCCATGGCGGCCTGGAAGAATGCGCCCCAGCGCTCAGCCGAGCAGTCCTGCCCGTCTTCGCCGAGCGCGTCCATGTACTCGACGGTCTTGCCGTCGAAGATCTCGTCCATCGCGTCCCACACCTCGTGCATCTTCTCGGGGATGCCGTCGTAGGCCATGGCGCGCTGCACCTTCATGGACTGGATGGCCTTCTTGTTGATCTGGTACTTCTTGCCATCGAACTCGAACTCGAGCGCGCCCTCGGGGCGCTTGGCCGCCATTAGGCCGCCGCCGTCTCGGTCGACTCGATGTAGTCGTAGCAGGTGTTGCCGTCCTCGTCGGTGAGGTACTTCATCGTCAGGGCGCGCTGGCAGAGCTCGGAGCTGGAGATGGTGAGGTCGTCGAGCTCGGAGGACTGGCCGCGCGGAACGACCTTGGTCCACTTGCGGCCGTTCTTCAGGAGGAGGAGCAGCACGTAGGCGAAGGTCGGGTGGGAGTCGGAATTGTGCTTGACGGTGATCAGGCCGCCCTCGTCGGTGACGTTGCCGTCGCCGTACTGGCGCTTGAGCGTCTCCGCCTTGATCTCGGCGAGCGTGAGCTGCGCGGACTCCACTCGGTTGGAATTGCTGGAGTCCATGAGGTCGCCGTTCATGTCGACCGTGTCGTTGGAATCCTCGGAGACGGACTCGACGTAGCCGTCCTCGGAGACAAAGCCGAGGCACATGAATGCGGGATCGAGCTCGCTCTTGTTCTTGATGACCTTGTCCGGCAGGGTGGTGCCGACGGGGGCCGAGAAGATGTAGCCGCCCTTCACGCCTTTTCCGGCGCTGACGTTGTTGGAGTTGTTCGCGTTGCTGACTTCGGCCATTCGCGCGTTCCTTTCTACTACTCGCAGACCCAGAGCTGGACCTGCACCACGTACCTCGCCCTGCGCGTGTCAGGGTCGGGCATCTTGTATTGGTTCGTGACCTCCGGGTGGAAGACGTTGGGAAGCTCGTCCTCCAGGGACGGGACGGCCACCTTCACCTTCTCGGCGAGGGCTTTAGCCTGCTTCCTGCCGCCCTTGCCCTCGGTCCCCCAGCAGTCGATATCGAGCTGGACCGGCTCCAGAAAGCCGCCGCCCCCTCCGACCTGCTCGACGGTGATGTACGGCTCCGGGTGCCCGGCGACCGGCTCGAGCGTCGCGTCGGCGCCGGCAAGTTCGCACAGGCACCTCGCGACATCGGCCTCTATATCCATGATCAACCTCCGGACGAGAGCGCCGCCCTCGTCAGTATCTTGTGTTTCGCCTGGGCGTGCTTGGCATGGTCCGAGCATGCGCTGACCCGAAAGCCCTTGGCGAGCGTGCCCTGGCAGCGGCTAACCCTGAATGCCGGGACGTCGTGGCCGTCCGGCGCGAGCATCGACGTCGCGCGGGTGGCGATGCCCTCGGCCTTGCCCCTGAGCATCCCCTGGAGCGCGGCGTTGCCGTCCATCGCCTCGGCGTACCCGAGACGATTCCATTTGAACTTCCCCCAGCTGTACTCCTTAGCCATCGGCTGCCTCCAGCTCGACCGGGTAGCACCAGCGTCCCGGGCACGCCTCGGGGGCGTAGGGCCTCGGGTCGCCCACGACGCGCAGCTCCTCGCCGCGCACGCGGACCGAGCAGCCCTTGAGGCGGATGCCGGCCATGTCCCTCGGGAGATGCACCGTGTATGCCACGGTGGCGCCCTCCGGCCGCGAGGCGTCGAGGTCTGCGGTGGCGCCGGGCGCCACGACGGCGTCGACGTCGCGCTCGGCGACCGCCTCGGAGACGGGCTCGTGGAGGTCGTCGTAGACCGTCTTGCGGGAGATGACCGTGACCGTCTCGGTCGGTATCCCCGCCATCGGCATCACGCCTCCTCCCAGCGGTCAGCGGCGGTCACGGGCTGGATACTGCGCACGCGGCACCCGGCCAGGCCGAGCCGCTTGAGGTCGGAGCGCCCCAGGTAGAGGTCTCCGGTCGGGTTGGCGAACGTGACGCTCGACGAGTACGGGCCGGTCGTCTGCGACTGCTGGGTGATGCCAGCCATGGCGCCGGGCGCGTTGACCGCCCGGGCGACCATGGCCACGCAGACGGACTTCACGTTCTCATCGAACGTGGGGTTCGAGCCGGCGAGGTACTGGACACCCATACGGCGCCGATATGCCCCGCGCAGGTACGCCGAGGCATCCTCGAGCAGCGCGGCAACCCTGGCCTCGTCCTCGGCAGCACCGCAGCGCGCCTCGTAGTCGGCGACGGTCGCGAAGGCATCCACTAGAGCGTCTCCAGGATGGCGGTGAGCTCCGCCTTGGTCGCCTTGCGCGGGGCGAAGCCGTTGGCGGCCTCGATGGCATCGCGCAGCTGCTGCACGGTCATCTCCGGCGCGGGCTTCTCGTGCACGGGCTGCTCGGGCTCGTCGTCCACGACGTTCCCGTCCTCGGCGTCATCGTCCTCGACGGGCTCCGCAGCGGCAGCGGGCCCGGCAGGCGGGAGGTCGACGAAGCCGCCGGCGGACAGCTCCGCGAAGCGCTCATCTGTCAGCTCGACCTCCTCTCCCACGTAGTGCACCGCGAGGGTCTCGCGGTCACGGTACGGGTAGGTGACCAAAGCGATCATGGATGCTCCTTAGGGTTGCCTAGGCGGTCGGGGCGATGGTGCCCTTGACCACGAAGTCGATGTACTCGGCGAAGAACACGAGGCCGACGTAGGCCACGGTGTCGTAGGTCAGGCTCTTGAGCTCGGGCGAGTGGGACACGGCGATGTAGCCGCTCTCGTCGGAGTAGAAGCCGAACAGGTCGTCGCCGTCGGTCGGGGCGACGTAGACCTTGATGTTGTCCTTGACGGTGGCGTAGATCGTGCCGGCGGTCACGGAGCCGGTGGAGACGAGCGTGCCCAGGCCCGCCCAGTTCTCGATGTAGGAGATGCCGAAGGCGCTGAAGACCTCGGACTCGCCGATCTGCTTGGCGAAGTCGACCGGGTTGGCGAAGTAGACCGTCTCGCCGCTGCCGAAGCCGTACTCCTCGGTGAGGTTGGACAGGGCGGCCCAGGCGTTGGCGGCGGTGGCCACGAGGCTCTTGCCGGTCGCGGCCGTGGTGCCCTCGGCGCCGAGGGCGGCGACGAAGTCCTTCTTGATGTTGCGCTGCATGTCGGAGATCATCGCGGCGTCGGTCTTGTCGACGGCGCCGTCGTAGCCGCGCTTCTTGACCTCCTGCAGCGTGGTCTGCTTGCGGTAGGGCTTGAGCGTCACCTCGTAGGTCGTGACGTCCTCGTAGGCGTAGCTGGAAAGCGGGATGTCCTGGCCGGGGGTGTACTCGGCCTCGGAGAGCTTGCCGGTGATCTTCTTCTGGTGCAGGGTCTCGCCCACGGCGGCGTGGATGGGCGCGCAGGTGGACAGCATCGCCGTGAGCTTTTCCAGCGACTTGGTGAAGGTGTTCACGAGGTCGACGTTGCGCGCGGCGGCGAGGGTCTTGATATCGGGCATTGGGGCCCCTTTCTCCCCTTACTTGAAGAGGTCGATGTTGGCGGCGATGGCCGCCATGCGTTCCTTCTTGTCCTCGATCCCGAGGATGTCCTTCTTGGAGGGCTTGCCGGGCTTGGGCTTGCCGCCGGCCTCGGGCACCTTCGGCGCGCCGCCCGCCGGCTTCATGATGGCCGCCACGGCCTTGGCCTGCTCGGTGAGGGCGTCCTCGTCCTCGCCGTTGAGCGTCGCCACGATGGAGCGGTCGAGCCCGGTGGCCTTGGCCACGGAGTCGACGAGCGCGGATCGGGCGGCGCTCGCCTTGAGGGCGGCGTTCTCGCTCTCGAGCGCGCTCAGGCGCTCCTCCACGGTCGGGTCGGTCTTGGTCGCGGCTGCCTTGAGCTCGTCGAGCTCCTTGAGGTTCGCCTTCGAGCGGCTCTCCCACTTGCGCGACTCCTTCAGCGCGTTCTCGTAGAGCGCCTTGTAGTCGGGCTCCTGACCGGTGTCTCCGCCCTGTGCAGGATCGGTCGGCTCGGTCTCGGCGGGCGTGGTCTCCTGGGCCATGCTCCCTCCATTTCCGCCCCGTGCGGGGCATCGTCCTGCCCCGTGCGGGGCGCTTTTCGGCATGAAAAAGGCCACCCGTGCGGATGGCCTGGTTCAACGTTTTGGTCGGGTTTCCCCGTATGTGCGGCGGCGAGATCACTGCCTTATGGCTAGATGCCCAGCTGCTTCTTGATGAGCTCTGAGGCTACGATCGTGCACGTCTGCTTGACGACCGACAGGGACGTCTCGCCGACTGCCTTCGAGATGGCGTCTTTCGCCCTCCCCCACACCTTGGCGGAGCGGATGGCATCGAGATAGTCATACCCATCCCATGTCAGACGCGAGACGGTCACCCCGAGAGGCTCCTCCCCGAAGCCGTCATAGGACACCTCTGCTTCGACGAGGCCGTAATCCCTCAGGAGTTCGACATGGAAGGCGATCTGGTTAATATCGTACCGGCCAGAGCAGAGGGTGGTTTCGTCCACCCCGACCTCGGCGGACTCGGCGGTCATGAGGATGTACCTCACGATATCGAGGTCGCGCCTCACATCGCACCGCCGGACGAAAAGGCGTGGGCCATCATGCGTATGCCTCCTCAGGGAGGTTGCCATCGATGGCGGCATGGGGATTGCCGCCACGATCCTCCCAGCTTGCGCAGACGTAGCTGTTGTAGCCTTCGAGTTTCTCGTCCTCTCCGGCCAGCCAAATCGGCTCAAACTCGGAAACCTCGTCGTTTGGGATGGCCCATCCGAACATGTCCCAGCAGTGCTTGCCGCCGATGATCTGCTGGCGGACGTCTATCGTGTCGAAAAAGAAACTCATCCCATGCGGCGCAAGCTGCAGGTTGAGGAGGTCAACGGAGTCGATGACGTACTCGCTGTATTCACCGGTCAGGTCACTTGCGTACCTTATTCCAAAGTGAGGTGTAGTAGTCACTGTAGCCCTCCTCGTATTTGAACAGCGAAACACGGACTTTTTTGTCGAGGTTGACGACGGCGATATCTCCGCCACGGAAGTAGACGGCGCAGCGCTGGCCGTTTTGGCCTCTTATGTCATCCACGAACGCGACATCATCCGCCTCGTCGATGACCTCTGACAATATTCTATCGTATTCGTCCTGCCCGGCCTTCGACCTGTAGTCGATTCCGTATTCTGCGGCGTGCTCTTTTGCGTGCCAGTTTCTTCGCTCTCCACTTGACCAGTATCTAACTTCGGCAGATGTCGGGGCCACCTCGCGTGCGGCGATCTCGCCATGCGTGATGTTCGCCTCGATGGATGGGCGCAGGTGGCTCCTCGCCACATCGTGGAGCGTCGGCGTGGCGTCGGCGTTGCCGAGCACCTCTTCGGCCAGCTTGACGGCCTCGGCTGTCTCTGCGCGCGTCCTGCGGGTCCGCAGGTATTCGTAGAACTCCTCGGCGTTTGCGAAGCCGTTCGCCTTGATCTCCGCGTTGAGGCGGGTCGCCGCGCTCATCCATCCGCTGCTCTTGTGGCCGACCTTGCGCATGTGCGCGGCGGGGTTGGTCTTCCTGACGTTCTCGGGCAGCTCGCCGCCCTCCATGACCTTGCGCCTGAGCTCCTCTCGCTCGGCTGCGCTCAGCCCCGCGGTCGCGTCGACCTTCTCGAGCTGCCACCACCGCTCGCGCAGCTCTTCCGGCCTCACGCCCTCCACGAGCTCTGCGTCGGGGTCGTCCTCGAAGCCGGGGACCACCTTGCAGTCGCAGTGCCGGTGGAAGTGCTTGAACTCGCCGGCCGACTTGCGCGTGTGGTAGACCGCGCCGCGGCTCGCGAGCATGATGCAGAAGGTGCAGGTCTCGAAACCCGTCGGCACGCGCGCGAAGCGCACGCCGGCACCCTTGTCGCGGCCCACGTTGGAGATGATAGTCTCGTTCAGGCTGCGGAGCGCGTCGTTGCGGGCGTACTCGCCGCACGCCTTGGCGAACGCCGCGTCGCCGCCCTTCACGAGTTTCTTCGCTTGGTATCTGGCAACGGTGTCGACCGATTCGGGTCTGTAGGTCGTCATGGTGACGGCCTGCTGCAGCCTGGCGCCGTTGCGCTCTGCGAGGTCGTCGTACCATTGCGCCGCGAACTCCGCCGCGACGTCGTCGTAGCCCTGGACGAAGCCCTCCATGATGAGCTTCGCGGCCTCGCGCTTCTCGGCGACGGTCGCGCCCCCGTGGGCGCGGCACCAGGCGAGCACGGCGGCCTCCACGTCGGATGCCGCCCCGTCGCCTATCTTCGCCACGGCCCGGTTGTAGGCCGCGAACTCCGCCGCGCTAATCATCGGCGGAAGGCGCGGGCTCCGCCGCTTGGGTGACGCCCGCCATCAGGTCGAGCGCCGCCGAGCGCGTCACGTTGCGCCTGATCTCGGACGAGACGTTGCGCACCTCGTCGTCATCGAGGCCGTTGAGGCGCCAGAAGGTCGGCGTGCCGGCGAAACCCTCGACCACCGAAGCGAGCTTGATGGAACTGTCGGTCTGCTGGGCCAGCGTCGGCATGGCTGGGTTCAGGAAGTGGACGGACACGCCGCAGGCGTCCTCGGCCTCCTCGTAGGAGCACCCGAGTTCCGTCGCGATCGCGGCGGTCGCGGCATTCGCCAGCGCCGCCTTGGCCTCGCGGATGAAGCTCTTGCACTTGAGGATGAGCGGCTCGTTCTCGGCGTAGATCGCCTCGGCGGAGCTGGGGTTGTCGCTCATGATGCCGAACTGCCCCACGTGGATGCCGGTCGCGGCGCTCATGCGCTTGCACAGGTTGCCGAAGTGCTCGGTCATTGGCTGCATGCTCGGCTGAGTGAGCTGGCCGAACTGCGGAATCGTGCCGTCCTCGGTCTTGGTGACCTCGAAGATGGAGCCGATGAAGGCGCTCCATTTGGTCTTGTCGGCGAACGCGTCTCCGTCGGTGCCCAGCAGGTACTTCTGCGTGGACGCGGCGAACGCGGCGGCGATCTCCTCGTTGACGTTGGCGCGCATGGCGCAGTCGATGTTCCAGCGCACCTCGGAGTTGATCCTGGACACGCCGAACGGTCGGTCGTCGTCGGGATTGTGCGGCATGACGAACATGGGCACGGCACCCAGGCCGTGCTCCACGTACTCCGCCGCCCACTCGTTGCGGCGAACCTCGCGGATGCGCACCATGCGGTCCGGCAGCATCACGTTGACCCAGTCGGGGCGGTCCGTGGGGCGCCCGCGGTCCTTAGCGAAGGAGACGACGAACATGCCGGAGGACAGGCACTCGTGGACGTCGTCCCAGATGCCCGTGCACAGGGTCGGCGGGTACGCCGAGATGCGGGCGTGCCCGTCCTCGTCCGCCGTCACCACGAGCATGGAGAAGCAGTACTTGAGCGCGGAGTTGACGGCCTTGCCGACGCGCGTGGCCATCTTGTTGCGCTTGGCCACGGAGGTGAGCAGGCCGTCGAAGTCCTCGTCGTCGGGGCACGTGAACCCGTCGAAGGCGATGTGGTCGCGCATGACCTCCACGCACTTGTAGCCCCAGCCGCACGCGACCTCCAGGTCGCGCAGCGAGTCGGGCACGGCGATGCCGAGGTCCTTGAGCATGTTGCGCGCCTCGTAGTAGTCCGAGCGCAGGAGGTTGCCTCTGTAGTGCGTCTGCCAGCTGTTGAGTAGGCAGCGCACCGTCTCGCGGTCCTCCTCGAGCAGGCCGTCGGCGGACGCCACGGCGTAAGGTATCGAGATCAAGTGACCCTCGCCTTCATTCCGGGTTTTCTCTTCGATGTGTTGAGCGCGAGCAGCGCCAGCCCCGCGGCCTCGATGGGCGCGGCGTTGTCGCCGCCGAAGCCCCAGCCGCCCGACGAGCCGATCTTGCGCTTGGGTGAGGTCTCGGCGGAGAGGTCGAGCGCCGGGCACGCGATGTGCGTGACCGAGCCCGCCTTCGCGCCGGACGAGATGAGGCTTGCGGCGGTCACGGCCTGGTCGGTGCTCGGGCGCAGGATGTAGTCCTTGGGCATGCCCATGCCCTCGAGCTTGTCGCACAGGGCGCCGGCGCCCGCCTTGCCGTCGATGGCGACGCAGGCGTACCTGCCCGCCCTCGCGGCGATCCAGTAGGCCAGCCAATCCGTGCTGAGCTCCGGGTCCTTGCAGAAGGGAAGCTCAACGTGCACGGTCGGCGAGCCGGGCGGCCGCACGGCGCATGCCACGGCGACGGTCGAGCCGTCGGCGCTGAACCTCACACCGGCGCAGATCCTGCAGCCGGCGGTAAGCTCTGGGCCGCTCCCCACGAGGCACTCGCCCCATGCGGCGGCGCCGATGACCGGCGGCTCCACCTGCTCCTCCGAGGGCAGCCAGTAGCCCAGGTACTCCTGGGCGGCGCCAAGCTCGTCCATGTCCTTCATTCCCGTGCGGATGGCGCGGATGTCGGCATGGTATCCGAGCGAGGGCATGACCTCCGGCCAGCGGCTCTCGTCCCAGATGTCGCCGACCTCCTCGACGCCGTACTCCAGCCAAAGCAGGTCGGACGCCTTCTCGCCGCCCTCCCACGCCTGCTGCCGGAGGTTCTTGAACACCTCGGCGGGGTTGCCGGCGCGGGTCGGCGTTCCGGCGTACACGATCATCAGGTTTTGCTTCGCGCCGGACGTCGTCGTCGGGTTGATAACCTGGGTGTGGATGCCCGTGAGCTCCTGGGCCTCGTCGTATATGACGATGTCAAAGGAGAAGCCCAGGCGCGAGGACTTGGTCCTCGTCGAGAACTGGATGACGCCGCCGGAGCTGAACCGCATCCACTCCTGGCCGGTCTGCGAGCAGACCTCGACCAGGAGCTTGCGCCAGCGCGGGATTCCCTCGGACGTGTCGCCGACACGGCGCCCGAAGATCTTGCGAAAGCGGCCGACCATCTCCATGGTCGTCGAGTAGTTGTGCTCGGTCCAGAGCACCTTGTAGCCGGCGAGCGCGGCCATGACCGCGACCCACACGATGATGTCGACGGACTTGCCCTGCTGTCGAGGGATGGAGATGCCGACGCGCGGGTGGACCCACTTGCCGCTCGCGTCCACGGCGCCGATGTCGTGGGCGAGCTGCTCCTGCCACGGCACGAGCTTGTATCCCATCGTCGGGGCGAGCTCGACCGCGAGGGAGCCGATGGATCTATCGTAGGGCTGGACGAGGCGGAGCCTCGGCTTAGCCGAGGACGTCGCGCAGGACCGAGACGGCGTTGATGATGACATCGTCGCCACCGTCCTCCCCAGCCCCCTCTATTCGTTCAATCTGCTCGAGCGTCTCGCGGTACTCCTTGGCGAGCCGTGCCGCCTGGCTGGGCTCGGCGTCGTAGAGCTGGCGCTCGATGATCTGCCGCACCCACCGGAGCCTCCCGAGCGTGTCCTGGCGGCCGTCCGGGCCGTCCGCGGGAGGCGCCGAGACGCCCGCGCCCACGGACTCCCCCGTGGACTCGTCGGTCGCGATCTCGCCGCTCTCCTTCATCCTCTTGATGAGGGCGCACACGCCCGAGCGCGACCTCTTGAGTTTCTTCGCGATAGCCGCAGGTCCGAGCGCCGGGTACGCGTTTCTGACGAACTCCCGCTCGTCCGCGGTCCAAGGCTTGCCCCTCGGCTTCGTGGACTTCGTGGACATTCCATGCACCTCCCGGTATGGACTCGGTTTCGGGGCCTGCGCAAAAAAGGCGCAATGCCGTGGGGCGAGCCTTCGGCCCCCGGGGAGGGGGCCATCCCCCAGGGTCGGGTCACCACTGCAGCGAGGTCGAGCAGCCGACGTCGCGGGGGCGTGGCGATATCGAGCCGTTGAGCGCGGCGAGGCTCTTGTTGCCTCGCCGCTCGTTGCAGATCCGATGGGCCGGCGCGACGTTCGCGCGGTCGATGGGCGAGCCGCCCTTGGACACGGGCACGATCTCATCCACCTCGAAGCTCATCGGGTCGCCTGCCGGCAGGTCGTAGTCGATGGCCATGCCGCAGATGTGGCACGGTAGCCCCTGCGCCTTGAGCCAGGCGCGCACCTGCCGGCGGGCGTGGCCGTTGGCGTAGCGGGTCTTGGTGGCCACGGCTAGCGCTCCACGGGAGAGCGGCCCCGGTTGGCCATGCACTCATCGAGCCCCGCGTAGCGCAGGCTCTCGACCGCCTCACCCACGCTGGAGCCCTTGCGATTACCGACGCGGCGGGCGATGCCCAGGGCGCGGCGGAAAGCCCACGCCATGACGGTGTCGTACCTGTTGGCGGCACGGACGATAGTCTCGCGTGTGACCACGGACCCACCTCATTACGTTGTCGTTCAATAGAAAGGCCGGGGTCCCTGAACTGCTGAAGGGAACCCCGGCCACTCATCTGTGCTTCCACGCACATCCGACCCGCAAGCCGCGCGGGCGGCGCTGCGAATCGACACCCTAGTTATATCCCAATCGCAACGCGCAACGGCACGCAATCGCGCGCAATTGTCGGCAATCGTATGCAATCACGCGCAATTGTCGGCAATCACATGCAACAGTTGGCAATCACACGCAATAGTTGGCAATCACACGCAATGACACGCAATAGCGAAACAAGAGAAAGGCCCCGACCGCACATGGCGATCGGGGCCGACATGCTGACGCGAACCAGCACTTGTATTATACGGCGACGGGAGCCTCTTTCGGGCGCCCAGCCTTGGGTGAATCGGCGAGTCTGGCCTCGACGGAGGCCTTGGACACCATGCGCTTGGTACCGTCCCTCCACGAGTCGAGCAACCCCGCGCCTATCAGCTGCGACACCCTCGCCGAGCTGACGCCGAGCATGCGGGCGGCATCTGCGGCAGTGACGGCGGGAATGTCACCGAGCTCGCGGCTGACGGCGACGGCGATGATCTTGCCCCCGTTCTGCGGCTCATGGCCGAAGTCGGGCGCGGGAAGGTCGACCCCGCCCATGAGGTGATCGTCGACCATGCAGGCGAGGTAGTCGGCCGCGCTGGCGACGGCATCGTTCAAGTCGGACCCGAACGTGCCGCCTCCTCCGAGCGAACCGCACGGCACGGCATCGACCATGCCTCCAGAATCAAAGAATTCGAATTCCCATACGTAAACCATTCAAGTCTCCTTTACGTGGGTGATGCAAGACGTAGCCCCAAGGGGGCGGGGCTAGCGAAGCCCCGCCTGTCTCAGAATCCTCTTGGCTATCTGGTCCTCGATCTCCCTGTGGCGCTTCACCAGCACGAGCTTGTCGCCCTTGACGAACTTCTCGTGGTTGGTGCCGCCCTTGGAGATAAAGCCGGCTTCCTCGAGGATGCGGACCAGTTCGCGTCTCTGCATGTCACCTTCTTTCTATCGACAACTATATATTAGCATATGCTAATAGTTATTACTATATAAATCTTAGCTATTATTAAGTTATATCTCGGCAGCTCCTCGCCCTTGTCGCGCACGGGCGAGGCCGGTGAGGTCCACCCAGTCAAGAGCCGCAGACAGGTCTGCCTGTATGGACCTCACCGACACGCCCAGAGTCCCCGCGATCTCCTGCAGCGTGCGGTCCTCGCAGTATCGCAGCTCCAGCACGTCGCCCCAGCGCTTGCCCGGGTTGGCGGAGCGCACGCCCGCGCATAGCTCGCGGCCCTGCTCCACCTCATCTCGCAGCTCGGATAGCTCGACGCCGCTGCGGCGCTCGTAGTCTATGCGGTCGTCCGTCGAGCGCATGAAGTCCGTCCCGTGCGCGCCCTTGCCCACGGCGTCGTAGCGCTGGGCGCGCACCTGCTCGCGCGCCTGCATCGACTCGATGACCGCCAGGCGGCGGTCGATGCCGCGCTGGGCGGCTCGTACAGTCTCCAAATATTCACGTGCATCCATGTGACCTCCCGCGTGGTACCATGCTCTACGCCACATAGAGGATGCCGGGAGGCGTCTTTGCCAAAGGCCGCCGGCGCTCCTACGCCAGCGGCCTTAATTATATATCTACCTATGTCTACCTGCGGAAACTTAAAATCTCATCGCGACCTCGCGCCGAATGGCCATGATCTCGTCGTGCACCGCACCAGACCCGGCCAGGTAGCGGTCGACCCTGTCGCGCTTGGGCTTGGCACCCTTGCGCCTCGCTTCCCTCGCACGGTCCTGCTCGTGTTTTCTCCGGCACTCCTCCGAGCAGTACTTGGCCTTCGGCGCCTGGGGGATGAAGATCCTCCCGCAGACTGCGCAGTTCCTCTCCTGCACGTCCCACATCACGGTCATCTCATCGATCTCCTGCACCTGCGGGCGCGCCGCGCCTCGATACTCTTGCGCACTCGGCGGTTCTCGATGATTATCCGCCACAACCTCTCAAACAACCTCATCGCTTAGCCTTCCTCGACCTCTTGAGCGCACGGGCCCGGTCGCGTTCCAGCGCACGCGCCCTCCGCTCCGTCTCCCCGATCTGCGCCGACGTCACCCGCGGCGCGTCGGCCCGTCCATGCACGAGCGCCCGGCGCGCGGGACCCGACACCAGGTCGGGCACCGTGCGCCAGGCGGTTGCGCGGAACAAGTCGGTCGCCGAGCGGATCACCGGCTGTTCCAGCTGTCCGCGAGCATGGCGACGGCCTCTTTTTGCGGCGTCGCCATCAAGCTCCCCCACGCGATACTGTTGGACATCCCGCAGGAGGGACACGTCACGCTCATCACATTGGGCCGGTCCAGCGAGCGCTCGCGTACATCCTCAATCGCAGGCTCGACCCCGCACCGGGCGCACGCCTTGAACTCAACATCGTTAAAGGTCATGCTCTCTCATCCTCCAAAAACCAGGGCACAAGCCTGCCGACCATGGCGACGGTCTCCAGCGTAGTCATTGTGGATGCGAGGCTATGGCAGTATTCGAGGACCTCCTCGTCATCGACCTTGTCCATTTTCTTGCCCTCGATTGCATTCAACACGCAGCGCGCGTCCTCGACGATCTCGTTGAGCAGATATGCCTTCAAATCCTTATAACTCTCGTTCATCTAAAGCTCCTCTCCGCAGAACGGGCAGTACTTAATGTCCTCGATGTAGGCGTCCGCCGTCACATCGGCGCTGACGGTGTCGCCGCACAAGCCGTTGACCGATACGTCGAGTGACACGCTGGTATCCAGTTCGACCCTGACGATCGGTTCGCCGTCATATCGGCGCGTCAGCGTCATGGAACCAACGGACCAGTTGCAGACGCCTCGGTCGGGCGCAGAGTGGATGGACGCGATGCGCGACCCACCGCAGAAATAGCAGCTCACCTTGCGCTCCCTTCCTCCTTGGCCTCCGCATATAGGAGGTCCCGCAGGGTGCCGATGCGCTCGATGGCGTCGCCGGGCGTGTGGCCGTCCCACTCGGGCGAGCGCTCGAGCACCTCGCACGGGAACATGTCCCAGTAAGGCTCGACGTCGTAGTGGTAGGTGGCGGGGCCGGCGGGCGTGTCGATGCCCACGATGAACATGCCGTCGTACATCGTCCCGTCATGGTGGTGGAGCGACTTCCACGAGCGCCCGCGGAACATGGCCACGATCACCGAGAACAGCACCGCCCGGTGGTGGTAGAGCTCGTCGAACGTGTGGTACCCATCCGACGTCGCGCCCGTGACGGGCTCGGGCTCTATAAGCCGGACGAGCTCATGCACCTCATCGATGTCGACGTTCACAATGCCGCAGACATCGCGGGACGGATGAAGCCCGAGTGCGTGCAGGACATCCTCCCCATCTGCGACGCTCGTGACAGTCGGCCACGCGAATGGGTCTTCCACGGTCTCGACCTCGAGGCCCCGCACGAGCCTCTTAACGTCCTTGAACCACTCGTTCCTATCCTTCACTTCGTACTCCAATCCTTCTCGATTTCCTTCTCCTCCGCAACCATGATCAGCGCCTTGTTGAAGCATCGCCTCGCCTGGCGCAGCTCCTCGCAGATGTCGCACCCCTGTCGCAGCCTGTCGCACTCCCTGAGCGACCTCTTGGCGTCCTCGAGCCTGCCGATGGCGAGGTCAATCCAATCGGAGGGGCCACACCTGTAGCTCACCGCGACTCACCCCTCACGCCGAAGATGTCCGCCAGGATGTCGCCCGGCGTGGCCATGAACGGCTCGGTGCTCACCGGGTCGTACTGCACCTCGAGGTAGTTCGGGTAGCCGATGGTCACCCCCGTGGGCTCGCGCTCCGGCAAGCACTGGTAGCCCCAGGTCACGCTCACCCTGTGCTCGTCGAGGATGGTCTCGGTACGCTCCACGCGCAGTCGGTAGCCGCCCACCCTCTCGGTGTCGTACGTGTCGTCGACCCAGGGAATCCGGTGCCTGTCGAGGGCGTCGCGGTAGGCCCTCATCACCGCTGAGATCTCGGTCAAAACCTCTCTCACTCTCCTTCTCAAAAGAATTAGGTGTTCTTTGCGCCAGGGGCTTCCCCGCCGGCCCCGTTTCCGCCGTCTAGCGGCGGGAACCCCATCGCCTGCTGGCCCAGCTGCGGCGCGGGCGTTGGCACACCTTT
The DNA here is from genome assembly GCA_934865005.1 of uncultured bacterium. GTDB lineage: Bacteria > Actinomycetota > Coriobacteriia > Coriobacteriales > Coriobacteriaceae > Collinsella. Next base: position 16,994 of record CAKWZF010000011.1, read on the forward strand.
GGCATACCTTTGGCGCGGCTCCTTGCCGCGTGCGAGCTCGGCGATGTCCTCGTACAGGTCGGCCTTCTGCTTCCGGCGGGCACGCGCCTCGGCGAGCTTCTGCTTCTTGGCCAGCAGAACGGCCTCCCCGATCGACATGACGTTCGCCATGTAGATGCGCGTTATGTCGAGTGGCCGGCCGGCGGCGGGGTCGACTTTCTCGTCCTTGAGCATCTCCATGAGGGTGATCATGACGCCTCCGCAACTTGGCGCTCGAGCTCGGCTATGAGCTCGTCATCCGTCTTCGCGGGCTTCCACACGGCCGCGCGCTCGACCTCCTGCGAGGTCTGCCCGCCGCGGGCCTTGCGCTCGGCGTCGTAGCCGCGCTCGCGGTCGGACCAGCTGCGGGCGACCGGCTCCCACTTCGCGATGGGGAAGCCCTGCCTTGTCCAGCCGTTGGCCTCGTAGTAGTCGTAGAACTTCCGGGCGCTGCCGCGCAGGCAGTTCGCGGCGAAGTACGCCTCGACCTCCTCGAGGGTCGGCGGGACGAACTCGGCGCCCCCTCCCCCTTTGCTTTCACAATCTGTGGGGTTAATCCAAGCTCCTAACTCCTCTTCCCCTTCCTCTTCCTCTTCGCTTGTTCGCTTGCTTTCGGCTTTGCTTGCGCGTTTGCTTTCCGTTTTGCTTTCCGTTTTGCTTGCGCGTTTGCTTTTGGCTTCGCTTGCTGCGCTGCCACGGCTCAGCCCGCCCTTCCTTCCGGCCTCCGCCCTGGCGCGGCTGTTCTCGAGGACCGGCATGATCAGCGTGATGGCCATCCGCTGGGCGTCGGTGCGCGGCTCGGGCACCTCGCCGGTCACGAGGTAGCGAACCATCATGCCGAGCAGCTCGTTGCTCTCGCGCCTGTTGCCTAGGCACAGGGCGCCCTCCACGAGGGAATCAAGTATCGTCATCCGTATCACCTCCGCAGATCGAATCGGTAAAGGCCGCGGCGGCGGCCTGGTCGCGGCCCGGCATGACCGAGCCGTAGATGTCGAGCGTCGTCTTGACGCTCGCGTGCCCCAGGCGCTCCTGGATGGTCCTCATGTCGAACCCGTTCATGAGCAGCCACGAGGCGTGCGTGTGCCGCAGGGAGTGGAACACCGTCTCGTCCGGCAGCCCCAGGTCCCTCACGAGCGACTTGAAGCGGCTCGTCACGGTGCTCGGGCGCGCGATGCCGCCGGCGGGCCCGAAGGTCACCACCAGCGCCGCCGGGCCCTTGCGCGAGAGCCACGTGTCCTGCCACTCCAGGTGGCGCTGCAGCTGCGCCTCCACCGCCGGGGCGAGCGCCACGTTGCGCACGCGCCTGCCCTTGGTGTAGGCCTGCCGGTGCAACTCGGGGTGCTCGACCGCCTGCCCCACGACGTGCAGGTCGTGCAGGGCGCGGCGCCAGTCTCGGCGCTGCAGCCCGCAGATCTCCCCGCAGCGCAGGCCCGTGTTGAGGGCGAGGTAGACTGCCATGGCCTCGGTGCGCCGCGAGATGTTGGCTCCCGAGGCGGATCGCGATGACATGGCGGAGACCAACGCGCGGGAGAGCTCGTCGGTGTCGAGCTCGGAAAGCGCGAACGGCTCAACGGGGTCAGGCGAGGGTGCGGGCACGTCGAGCATGATGTCGCGGCCCAGCGCCGGCCGCCACGAGCGGTAGGCGCCCTTCAGCAGCGCGTGCATCTTGAGCAGCGTCTTGGGCGACAGCCCCTTGCCGCTCCTGGGGGCGAGCAGCATGCGGTACGCCGCCGACACGTCCCAGGGCTCAAGCTGGTCGTAGGGCAGGCGCCCGATAGTCGGCTCCACCATCGTCCTGACCACGCTGCGGTACGTGGCCACGGAGTTGTCGGACAGGCCGTTGACGGGGTCGGAGATGTACGTCTCGAGCATCGAGGACAGGCGCTTGGAGCTGTCCCGAGCCGACGACGGGTCGAACGTGGCCGCCCACCTGTCGCACTCGGCCTGGGCCTGCTCGCGCGTCAGCTCCGCATCCCACGACCTGTACGGCCTGATCCGCCTGCCGGTCACGCGGTCGGTGCCCATGTAGGGGCGGGCGAACCAGCGCCCGTCCGCCCCGCGCTGCACGACCGCCCGGCGCTCGCTAGAAGTCGGCATCGACGCCCAGCTCCGCCGCCATGTCGCGGATCTCCCTGCGCGCGTCCAGGTCGAGGGTCTGGACGCTGTCGGCGTGCCCGCGGGGGTCGGCGCCGAGCACGGCGATGAGCATGAGCTTGCGCGCGAGCCCGTCCGGCGCACCCGCCTGGCGGAAGGCCTCGTAGGGTGCGTCGGCGCAAGCGACGGTGAGCGTAAGGAAATCGCTGAGCCCGCCCGAGCCCACGAAGCACGAGTGGCCGGTGCCGTCCCCGTTGCTGGTCGAGAGCGTCGCGCAGCGGCACTCGAACGAGCGGACCTCGCCGCACGCCTCCACCGTCACCCTGACTTTCTCCTCGTTACTCATCCTTCTCCTCCTTGGCGGTCTCCCTGTCCATGTCGGTGTCGAGGTCGTAGTAGATCGCGCTCCGCTCTTCCTCCTCCGGGAACCCGCAGTGCACCGCGGCGTAGACGAGCTCGATACGCATGGCGTCCATGGGGATGCCGGCTCGGACTCCGGCAGAGAGCAGCTCCGAGAGGGCTGCTTCCGCGAGAACCCTAATCGACTTCGAGTCGAAGGTGCCGGCGTGAAGCGATGTGCCGGGCTCACCGTCCGCCCCCACCGTTGCCACCATTGCCTCGCGGCAGGGGATGGAGCACTCATGCCCCCTGGCCTCCACCGTCACCGTGACGTAGTTCTCATCCTCGCTACTCATCCTTCTCCTCCTTCTGGATGCTCTCCTGCACCCTCGCCAAAAGCCACCCGTCGTCCCCGCCGGGCTCGAAGCCTGCCGAGCGGAACAGCTCCCAGTGCTCGAGCCAGCCCTCGGCATCGTCGCCGCTATAGCTGCTGTCGAGCCGGACCATGTCCCTGGCCGCCGCCATGAGGCGGAAGCCGGCCTCGTACTCGCTGGGGCCGGAGGTGCCGAGGCGCGCCATGAACTCCTCGCGGGCGCCGGCGATGCGCTTGTCGGTCTCGAAGGAGGGGTCGCCGCCTATCGCGTCGGCCACCACGACCGGTTCCACGCGGGCCTCGCGCACGATGCGCTTGAGGTCATCGGGCATGGTGAACGCGCCGGACGTGATGAAGCCGACCATGCGCCTGTACAGGTCCTTGAGCGCCTCGTCCTCGCGCGCAGCCTCCTGCTCGGCGCGGACCTCCTCTTCGGTCTTCTCGCGCTCCGCGCCCGACCCGTCACCCGGCTCGTAGAGGTACCAGTAGCTGCCATCCGCCACGGCGACGGCGCCAGGGTGGATGGCGAGCTCCTTCCTCTCAAGCTTCGCGGCGGCGCCTCCGAGCGCAATCCAGTCGACTAAATTCGAGCCCTCCGGCCGCTCCTTCACCACCGGGATGCCCGCATCCCCGAAGGCGTCGTAGTCCTCGGCCTTGGCCTCCTCGCGCTCGTTGCGGCGGCGGATGCTGTCGGCCTTGCCCGCCCAGCCATCGCCGGCCGCCAGCACGGCCTCGATGTCCTTCTCGTTATCGAAGGCGCTCGCGGCCTCGAGCTGCTCTAGCGTCACCTGCACGCCGGCGTCGATGCGACCGCGCAGCTTGCGCGCCGCGCGGATCTGCCCGGCGGTGGCGCGGCTCGCACGCTCGATGCGCTGCTCGTCGATGCCCAGCACGAGCATCTGCTGCACGCCGCGGGCGCGTTCCGCCTCGGTCAGCTGGCGCTTGTCGTCGGTGGCGAGCATGGCCACGAGCTCGTTGGCCTCGTCCATGCTCTCCGCCACCAGCGCGGAGACCTCGCGGTCCTCCCCGTAAATCGAGGACAGGGCGCGGTAGCGGCGCTCGCCGTCCACGATTCGGTACACGTTGCCGTCCGCCACCACGACGGGCGGGTTCAGCGGCTCGCCGCCGGTCGCCTCGATGCTGCGGGCCAGGGCGCCGATGTCGCCGAAGTCCTCGCGCGGGTTCTGCTCGCTCGGGCGGATGTCGCCCAGGCGCACGGCCCTCTTCTCAAACTGCATGTCATTCCTCCTAGTAGTACATTCCGCTCGGGGCGGTCCCCTCGATGGCGCCGCCGACGGCGATGAGCGCGATGAGCGCCACGGCGCACACGACGCTCTGCGTCCGCTCGGACAACGTTCCCCACCAGGCCGACACCCGGTCGCTAAGCAGCAAAAGAATCTCGCTCATGGGTTCCCTCCTCGATCCACTCGTCGACCCACTCGGGGCGCACCAGGTAGCCGCGGCAGCGGCCGTCGGGCAGGCAGTAGGTGAGCCTGCGCGCGGTGCATTCGTCTCGAAGGGTGTTGTAGGGCACCCCCAGCACGCGCGACACCTCGTCGAGCGTGTACAGCAGCTTGCGCGGCAACTTGAGCTCGGCGGCAAGTGCTCTAAACGTCTGGGGCTTCTTACTGGTATCATCCATGGATGACCTCCTTTCAGGTCGGCCTCCCGCGTACGGTCCTAACGCTGCGGGAGGCTCTTTTTTTGGGTCGGGCCTACGCGGACCCTCCCCCGGCACGGCACCGGCTGGAACGCCCGGCGGATGGTTAACGGAGCCCGCCGGGACCGGTGCCGCCTCGGGGAAGGGGCCTCAGCCCCGAAGCGAGGCGAGCGCCCACGCCGCGATGAACGGCAGCGCGGCCGAGAAGCACACCCGCGCCAGGCCGTAGGCCCCCTGCGCGGCGCACATCCACCCCGCGACATCCATCACGACTGCCGAGGCCAGCAGCGCCCGGGTCATTCGCGACCGCGGCCGAACGGCCACTCGCCCGGCGCGGGGTGGATCTCGTAGACGTCATAGGACGCCGGGTCGAGCGCCTGCCTGCGGTCGAGCCTCACCAGGCGCGCCAGGGAGGCGCTGTCGCCGGCCTGAACGTGCCTGTAGAACGCGTCGCGCGCGTCCGCTAGGAAGTCGAACACCTCCGTGTGCCACACGAGGTCCTCGTCCGCCCACGTCACCATGCCGCCCAACGTCGTGACGACGTGGGGCAGCTCGTAGCTCTTGCCTGTCATTCCTCTTCCTCCAGATCCTCCATGGGCACGCCCAGCGCCCTCGCGAGCCGCTTGGCCGCCCCGTACTTCGCGTCGGCTATCCCCCGGCGCTCCCAGTTCCAGACCGTCCTCTCGGTCACGCCGACCATGACGGCGAGCCGGTACTGGGAAAGACCGGCCTCCCTGCGCAGCCGCGCAATCGCGTTTCGTGTCGCCATAGCCCGTAACCTCTTTCCTGTAGTCGCTTTCAATCCGCCGCTCACGGCGGTACAATCCAAGCGTCCTGTCAACCGACGGAAGGGAGCCATCTCCTTGAAGGCAGTTTTGAGGACGCGGGCCGCCGTAAAGTAGGGCCCCGCCCGGCATACGGAAGCCGGAAAAGCCCGAGCCGAAGGCGTCGGCGCAACGACGCGCGGCGAGGCAGCCAGACCGCGGGCTACCGAAAGTCCCGCCGAAGCTCTCCAGTCCCTCTCCCGATTGGCAGTTATAAAAGGGGTATAGGGCAGGCACGGGGAAATCCGGGCGGGATCTGGTCTGATAACCGTGCAGGATGGCGGATAACGACCCGGGCTAGGGAGGCGGCGAGGGTTGCGCACCGAACCGCCCCCGAGACCGGAACCGCCAGGGCCCCGCATCTCTCTCACGACTTTCCATCTCCTCCACCATCCCTACGCGGCCTCGTCCGTGTTCCAGCCCATCAGGTCGTTGGGCGTGCAGCCGAGGGCCAACCCCAACGCCGCGAGGCTCTCGAGCGAAGGCGTCGAGGCCTTGGCCAGATAGTTGCGGATGCTGTATACCGACACGCCCGATGCCGCGGAAAGCTCCTCAGCGGTCTTGATGTCGGCGTGAGCCATGAAGATGCGCAAGTTATGAGCAAAAGACTCTTTAACGTCCGTCATGTGTACCTCCTTAATCTGAAAAGTACGGATTTCGTATTTCGCTAATTAGATTACTACGTATCTCGTACTTGTCAACAATTAAATACGGATTTCGTACACGTTTATCTAACTAATTGGTACACTCCTGTCTAAGGAGGTACGAAATATGAACTTTTCTCTTCGATTGAGGGCCCTTAGAGAAGCCAAGGGTCTAAAACAAAACCAGATGCCGGAACTTGTTGGCACGACCGCTCGCATATATGGCTCTTGGGAGCGTGGCGAAACACCGATCCTCCTTGAGGATGCTTTCAGATGCGCTCAGGTGCTCGGATGCACGCCTAACGACCTATGTGGATGGCCTCCCGGCCTCAACGATGGCGCCGCCGATAACCTCGACCCCGAGGAGGGCGAGCTGCTCTACTGCTACCGGCAGAGCACCGAAAAGAGGCGCTCGAAGATCCTGGAGACGGCACACGACCAGGCCGAGCTGTCCCAAAATCAGGCTGCAGCGCCTGAAATCGAAGGGCTGGAAGCGGATCAAGTAAGGTCCGCGTAGGCGGCAGGCAAACTCGCTTGTCCGCCAAAAAACGCCATTCCTGACGGACAAATAAGACTGTCCGCCAGGAATGGCGGTCGACGCGCGTGCAACAAGACGCCAGTTGTCCCCCCATTTTCGCGATGTCACGAAAATGGGGCGGAGGGAGAGAAATGGAAGCAAATTGCGAGCAGACGTACAACCGACTGCTGGACAAATCCAGCGAGGCATTTGTCCTCGCTATCGAGCTTTACAACAGGCCGAGCATCAAATACAGGGTCGAGGGCTTCTCGTTCTTTATCTGCAACGCGTGGGAACTCATGCTCAAGGCGAAGCTGATAGCGGACAGGGGCATATCGGCTGTCTACTATAGGGACAACACCGACAGGACGATCACGCTAGAGCGCTGCATCTCCCAGGTCTTCACGAACGACAAGGACCCGTTGAGGCGCAACCTCGAGGACATCATTCGTCTGCGAAACACCAGTACGCATTTCATTGTCCAGGAATACGAGCAGATCTATGTTGGTCTGTTCCAGTCGTGCGTGACGAACTTCGACGAAAAGATGTACGAGTTCCACGGGAGGAGGATGTCGGATGTCATCCCCCAGCATTTCCTAATGCTGTCGATGAATGCCAACCCCGCTACGCCGGAGGTGATACGCGCCAAGTACCCAGTCGAGATAGCCTCGAAGTTCCTCTTCGATGAGTCGGAGATCGAACAGGAGCAGCAGCTCCAGGAGAACCAAAGGTACTCGTGCGTCTTCCTGACCGAGATGGCGATAACGAAGAACCCCAAAAATGCGGACTTCACCGTCGCCATCGACAACTCGTCTGACAGGACGATCCGCACCGCGAAGGTGTTCCAGGACCCCAAGAACACGCACCCACTGTCGATGAAGAAAGTGCTCGAGCATGTCAATTCAAGGCTCGGCAGGCTCGGGATCGTACTCATGGCAAATGGCGAGCCAAAACTGTTCACCGCCAATGACTGGAAGCTGTTCCTGAACTTCTACGACATCAAGTCGAACAAGGAACTCGCCTACAAGCACGAGGTCGGAAGGAACGGCTCGTACACATACTCGATGAAGACCGTTGATTTCATTGTGGATAGGATCCGCGAGAACCCGTCGGACGTGATCGACTCCCTGAAGCAAGCGCTCGCTAAAAAGCAAAACGAGACGACCCCAGGGGCAAAGGATTCTAAGCGGAAATAACCGCCTACTCCCATTCGGGAACCCAGCCATATTCCTTCGCGGGTACGTCTCGTTATCGTGATTATCGTACTAATTGGCGTTGTTGTAAATCGAGCGGTTATGGAGATTGGAGACTTCAACGGCATTCAACGCGATTATGACCCGCGGCACGGCAGGGTTTTTCAGGTTTTTCCGGAAAAACCAAAGCGGGCACCCCAGCTGTCAAAGAATCTCTGGCAGCTCCAGACATAAAGAAACCCCACCGCGCACGGCTGGAACCTTGGCGCGGTGGGGTGACAACAAGGATGCCGGAGTAACACGGAGATAGCTCTGGGCAACCTAGGGACATTATATGACACGCAAACAGAGGCGCCGCGCGTGGGGCTCAATCACAGAGGCTAAGCGTGGCAAGAAATACATCCTCCGCTGGCAGGAGAACACGCCGTGCGGACGCAAACGTAAAACCAAGACGGTATACGGCACCTACCGCGAGGCATGCACCGAGCTCGATCGCATCCACGTCGAGCGAACCGACGACAAGCCCGTGCCCACCATCGCCCAGGCGTACGGCACATGGCTCGAGCCGACCATGGCAGCACAGGTTTCCGCCGGCACGCTCGCGCCGAATACGCGCAACCTCGTCACAAGGTCGTGGGCAAACTACGTCGGTCCCACATGGGGCTCGATGCCTGTCGACCAGCTGCGCCCTGTACACCTGCAGGAGTGGCTCCTGACCCTGCCGGCAGCAACGGCAGACACTGCCCTACTCACCCTGCGCAAGATTTACGGCACTGTGGCGGGCTTTGTCGTGCTGCCCATCGACCCATTTGCCGCCACCGTGAAATACACCATGCCCACGCGCAAGACGCGCGAGCGCTCCAAGCGCCTGTACACGCTCGCCGAGGCAAAGGACATCTTGGAGCGCCTGCACGGGACCTCGCTCGAGGCGCCGTTCATCATGGCGTGCTTTGGATCGTGTCGCTCGGGCGAATCGCTGGGCATCCGCACCGACGAGGTTCTGCCGTTCGCGACGGAATCCACAACGCTCGCGACAGTCGACCTCGTGCGCCAGATGGAGCAAGCGGGCATCGAGCCCACGGCGGACGGCGTACTCAAGACACGGAAGTCCATACGCACAGTCGTGGTGCTGCCGGACGCCGCCGGGCGCCTGCTCGAAATTGCAGACGAGCGCCGCGCGGCAGGCTCCGAGTGGCTAGCAGATCGCGGGGACGGACTGCCTATGAACCGAGGGATGTGCAACCATAGATGGAAGAAGTGGTGCGAGGCCGAGGGCGTCGAGCACATCCCATGGTCGAACCTCCGCAACTCGTGGCGAACCATCTGCGAGATGGAGCTGCACATGCCCTGGGACCTCATGGAGATGCTCATGGGTCACTCCCTGCCGGGCGTGTCGGGGCGGCATTATATTCGTCCCTCCCGTGAGCAGGTGGCGCGTTCCGTTTGCGACGCACTTGGGATAAATTGGGATATTTCCCAACAAACCCGCAGGTAAAACGGGCGCTGTTAATAGTGGCAGTATTAAGATTCACAGCCCAAGCCACCGCAAAGGCGCCCGCCCCCTTTGCGGTGGTTTGGGGTCGCGCTACTCTCCGAGCATCTCTTGGAGCTTGGCTGCCACGGCGTGACCCAGGCTCTCATGGCTTTCGGGCATCATATGCAGATAGTCGATATCGCCCGGCTCGGCAAAGTCGGCGGCATTCAAAAAGTCGCAGCCAAACTGCTCAGCCACATGCGCGTAGTACTCACCAAAATGTTCCGAGGCTTCTACGGAATGCTCGTCAAAATCGGTCATATATACGTCGGCGATCTGCGGCTTAATCTTGATAGGCGCCATCAGCAGAATGCGCGGACAAGGCGCAGCGTCGGTCCACGGAAACGCGCGGACGGCGCGAATCAGCGCCATGGCGCCACGGGCGATATCGGAAGCTGTCACGTTAAAGACCGTCTTACAGTCGTTGGTGCCCAGCATGATCACAATGGCGTCCAGCGGCTTATGGGCCTCGAGCAGCATCGGAAGTGCGCGGATGCCGTTAAGATTGGTGTCCAGATGGCACATGTCGTCGCGTACCGTCGTGCGGCCGTTGAGGCCTTCTTCAATTACATGCCAGCCCTCGCCTAAGTCACGTTGGGCCACGCCGCACCAGCGCACATCCTGCGCATAGCGCACCGCGGTGCCGTCGCGCATGCCCGCCGGATCGTAACCCTAGGTGTTGCTGTCGCCAAAGCATAGAACGTTTTTCATCGTAAGCCCCTCGCTCAGTAAAAAGCCGACGGAAGCAGCCTCTCCCGCCGGCTCGACCTATCTGTCAGCACGTACCGATTACAGGTACTTGCGCCAATCGTCCTCGTCCTCATCATCCTCGGTAGCAGCCTGGGTCTGCTCGGCGGCGCGAGCTGCCGCAGCGCGAGCGGCAACCTGGGCATAGGACTCCTCGTTGCGCTCGGGGAAGTTTGCCAGCACGTGCTCGAACTTGGCAAAATCCTCATCCCAGCGCGTAGAAGGCACGGCAAAGAAGACTTGCTTGACCTTAAAGTCGCCCGACGCGAGCTCCTTGCGGAAGAGCTCGGCCACGGCCTCTGCGTCAAAGCGGTTGTTGTCGCAGCCCCAAGCGCCCAGCACGAGCTTCTCGCGACCTAGCTCGTCGCAGATGGCAAGCACAAAGCGAATGCGGTCGCGCAGGGCGTCCAGCAGAGCATCGTCGCTCACGCGATACTCCTGGCGGGCGCGCTTAACGTTGGGCGCGGCGGCCACGATCACGTCGGCGTATGCATGCACGTGGTTGCGGTCGAAGCGCACCGCAGGCACCACCAGCGCACGGTTGCGGTAAAGCTCGCAGTTGATGTTGCGGCGACGGTTCTCGCCGTACCATTTGCGCTGCTTATCGAGAACGTTGTACAGATACGAATCGGCGCACAGCGTGGCCTCCTGGCCCAGATAGCCCTGGATGTAGCCACCGCCCGGGTTGGTGAACGAGGCAAAGGCGAGCACGGCCATGTCGCAGAACTGCGCATAGCCACGACCGTTGTCCAGGATGGCCTGCGTGGCGGAGGCATCGAGCACGGTGACCTCAGGCAGAACCGGAGCGGGCTCCTCAGCAGGCGCGGACTCAGCTTCGGCGATTTCCTCGGCAGGCTCAGGCGCTGCCTCGGTCTCGGGCGCCGTCTCGGTCTCGGCAGCCTCCGCGCCCTCGACGTCCTCGGCAACCTGTTCTTCGGCGGCCACAGCACTCTGAACCTTGGCCTTCATCGCCGCGACAAAACCGGCAGGCATACCATCGAACTCGCACACGCCGGCAAGCGAACGCTCGATATCCTTGGCGCACGCTTCGGACACAGTTGCCACGTGACGCTCGGCGGCCTTGGCACGGGCCTCGCGCTTGGGATTGGGCTGACCCGCTCGGTTGGACCTGCGGTTACGGTTCCTGTTGTCGACGTCTGCCATAAGTGGTCACCTTTCCTGTCGCTGCCGCTATCGGCTTTTCCCATCCATGATACCCCGCCGAGTACAAAAAAGACGGCCCCGAAGGACCGCCTTTCGCATCGATTTACACGCACGGCAAGCACCGCCGCAATTCGCCACTAGTCGCGACGGCCAAGGATGTTCAGGATGCGCAGGAACACGTTGATAATGTCCACGAACAGATTGGACGCCATGAGCACGGCGTTGGGCAGCGTAGGCGGCACCGTCGTGGCAACATAGGTGTCGTAGCCAATAAAGCCGGCGAACACCACGATTACGATCAGATCGGTGATGGTCTGCGAGACGCCCATGAACATCAGCACGATCTCAACCAGAATAGTGGCGAGCAGAATGCCAAAACCGATGCCATATACGCGCTGGAAAAACTTGGGGAACGTCACGCCCAAGGCGCCAAAGACAAAGGTGATGGCGGCCGTGGCGATAAAGGCAGTGTTGATGGTGGGCAGGTCGTAGTTGGCAAGGCCAAACGACGCGGTCAGGCCAAAGGTGCTCGCAAAGATTACGTAGCCCACAAGGGACAGGCCCACGGACTGCTTACTGGCGGCGGCCGACATCATGACCATGCCGACGATGGTCAAAATAAACGAGCCAAAGACCAGTGGCAGGGCGGCGCCGCTCATCATCATGCGGGCAAACGCCATGGTGCTCGTAAAGTAAGCACCAGCGCCCATGGCACAAAAGCCCAAGAAGATGAGGGCAGACATGGCAAGATTATACGCACGCGGCGACATCTCCTTGGCACGGCTTGCGCCGGTTTCGATGGGGCCGTTCTGATAGCCCTGAATATCGTTCATAATTTCGTCCTTTCAAAAGCGCCGCGACAGCGCAGTAGCTGACAAGATTCCTGTCATTGTACCCGAATGCCGTACGTCCTTACCTACGGCGCTCGCCCTCGAGCGTGCGATCAAAGGCCCAGACCCACCAACGCATCACGTGTGCCTGCGAGCCGTCCGCCCGCTCGCGCGTCTGGTCCTCCAGATACAACTCGGTCGCGTGCCCGCCAAAACGCACCTTATAGGTCGCCGTACGAACACCGTGAACCGTTAAGCCAAAGCCCGTGGACGAGACAATCTCGTCAATCGTAAAGCAGCGACCGTCGACCCAGCAGACGGTAACCGGCACGACTTGTCCGCCCGCGAGGATGCGAGCCACGACGTCCACATACTGCTTGTGTACGCGCCGAGTTTTGCCGTCTGTCTGTCGATATTCCATGCCTCCTATTATCGAACGCATGTTTGCATGTTGTAAAGCGAACAGACTGTGGTTTTGGAGTGTCGTAGTAATCGCACGTGTCCGCATGGCGTGTTAGCAAAAAGAACACCCGCGGTCAACAGGGCTAATATTCAATTTTAGTGCCAAAAAGTTCACTTCTCCCATCAGAACTCGGTAAAGAGACCCGCAGGAGGTGATACGATTTATCATGTTTTTGTAACGTGTCTGCAAACTTCGAGAAAGCCCATATATGGACGTAACG
>CAKWZF010000012.1:0-28321 GCA_934865005.1 uncultured bacterium
TGACCGGCGACACCGACATCAACGTCATCGACACCGCCGAGTTCGCGATCCCCGGGCTTGACGACGAGTTCCGCGTCATCGTGTCTCCGTGGATCCTTTCCTCGCTGATCACCGATCGCCTTGCCGCTTACTACGAGACGGTCACCAAGCACAACCTCAACTACCGTCGCTACTATCACCAGTTCGACTACTAAGAGCAAATAACGTTTGTGTAATCGGGCCTCGCTCCTATATGGAACGGGGCCTCGCTTGGGTTGGAGAGTAATTATGAGCTATCCCCAGCTTGCCGTCATGAATATCAGCCATCGTTATTTTGACCTTGAGGAGTTCTTTTCTTCGGCGTCGGCTTCGGGCTACACGTGTTGCGAGCTTTGGACCGGGGCGATGCATCTGTATGTCGATTGCCATGGATACGATTCGCTCGAGCAGGTGCGGGAGCTATCACAGCGGTATGGGGTTCGGATTGTGGGGCTTTGTCCCGAACAGAACAATCCCAAGCCGTGGAATATCGCGGCGCGCGGGAATGAGGCGCGCACTCGCACGCTCGCGTACTTTAAGAACGTTGTGGATATCGCGGCGGAACTTGGAGCCGAGCAGGTCATGGTCTCGAGCGGCTGGGCATTTTTGAACGAGCCGATCGAGGACGCGTGGGGTCGCAGCGCCTCGATGCTGCGTGCGATTGCCGAGCATGCGGGAGAGCGCGGCGTGCGACTGGTGCTCGAGGCCCTACAGCCGGTTGAGTCGATGATCGTGAACTCGGCGGCCGATACGAAGCGCATGATCGAGGCAGTTGATCATCCGGCACTTAAGGCGTGTCTGGATTTGGGCGCTATGGCGGTGGCGGGGGATACCATCGACGATTATTTCGATCTGCTTGGCGATGATGTCGCCCACGTGCATTTTGTCGATGTTGCGGCAGATAGCACGACGCATCTTGCCTGGGGTGACGGCGACCGCGATATGCGCGCCGACCTAGATAGGCTGGTGGCGCGCGGCTATCGCGGAGTTGTTTCGGCCGAGACCTATGACTGGCGCTATTTTGCCAATCCCGCGGCAGCCGACGCTCAGGTTATGGCGGAGTACCGACGCGCGATTGGCGCCTAAGTGGGACAGGGCGCCGAGTTGGCGTTTGACGCTTTTTGAGAAACGGGACGTGCTTTCCGCTTGAGGCTTCTGGCGGAAAGCACGTCCCAGAACAGGCGCTCAGAATGGGACACACTTTCCGCTGAGGACCTCAACCGGAAACCGCATCCCAGTTTTTGGCGGGCGGGACGCGCTTTCCCCTATGTTTCCAAATGAATACAGTGTGAGCCGAGGAGGACGATTCTCCCCGCAATCACTCTAGTATGCTAAAGTACCCAGAAGACCGGCGGAGCTATGCCGGTCTTCTGCTCTATATGAAACACAGCATGAGGAGGCTCACCAGATGACGGCCACACCGTGGGGATTCCGGGACATATTGCCCGAGGAGGCTCAGGCGCGCGAGGAGATTGCGCTGACGGTGAAGGGCTGCTTCAGGGAGCATCATTACCTGCCGGTCGAAACGCCGTTGCTCGAGGACAAGGGTTCACTCGAGGAAGGCGGCCGCATTGCGGACACACCGTTTAAGCTCTTTGACGATGATGGCCGCCTGCTGGTGGTCCGTCCCGACAACACATTGCCGATCGTGCGCCTGGTTTCGACCCGCATGCGCGCGGCCGACCTGCCCCTACGCCTTCGCTACGAGGCGCCGGTGGTTCGCGAGTGTCAGCGCAATGCCGGTGGCTCGCGCCAGTTTACACAGCTGGGCTTTGAGCTTATCGGTGCGGGCGATACCGCGGGCGATGTCGAGATCGTCTCGCTCGTGGCCGAGGTCGTGCGTAAGCTGGCACTGCCCGATGCGCGCATTATCGCAGGTAGCGTGCGTCCGTTTAAGGAACTGCTCGCGGCGTGCGAGGATCGCGAGCTGGCCGCCGAGGCTCTGCGCTGCGTGCACGCCAACGACTTTGTGGGCCTTGATGCCCGCGTGGCGGCAAGCACCGAGTCCGATGCCGTCAAGGCCGCCATTAGCGAGCTGCCGCGTCTGCACGGCGGTGCCGAGGTACTCGACCGCGTGGACGCGCTGCTGGAGGCCGCCGGTATCGTCGCGCCGCTGACGCGCGAGCTGCGTGCCCTGGTTGAGGGTCTGGCACCCGAGGACGCCCAGGTGCTGTCGTTCGACTTCTCTATCATGAACTCTTTCGATTACTACACGGGCCTGGTCTTTAAGGCTTATGCCGGCGGACTGCCCGATCCGGTCGGTTCGGGCGGACGCTATGACTCCATCTTTACCGGTGCATTTGGCGACGGCATCGAGGTGCCGGCGGCGGGCTTCGCCTTTTCGCTCGAGCGTCTAGAGGCCGCGCACACCTCGGCCGAGGACGCTGCTTCCGATGGCGATCACGCCGCGGGCCGTGGCGCCGAGGGTCCGCTGCGCATTGCCGTGCCCAAGGGCTCGCTTAAGGCCGACACACTCGACGTGCTCGAGGCCGCGGGCTTGGATGTCTCGGAGCTGCGCGATCCCGGTCGTCACCTCATCGTGCGCGGCCGCGACACACAGGCCGGCGAGGGCACGGTCGGCGATATCGAGTTTGTCATCGTGCGTCCCAGCGACGCGCCCGCCTTTGTGGGCTGCGGCGGTGCCGACTGCGGCATCTGCGGCTGGGACTCGCTTATCGAGGCGGACCTCAACCTGCTGCAGCTGGTCGACCTGGGCTACGGCCTGTGCACGTTTATCGAGGCGGAGCCCGCGTGGCGCGCCGGCCAGGCCGAGCGCAACTATGCCCGCCGTGGGTCGCTTCGCGTGGCAACCAAGTACCCGCGCATCGCGAGTACCTGGTATGCCGAGCGCGGCGTGAACGCCGACATCGTTTCGCTGCACGGCAACATCGAGCTGGGTCCCATTGTCGGCATGACCGACCGCATCGTGGACATTACCGCCACGGGCGCCACGCTGCGTGACAACGACCTCGTTATTACTGGTCGCATTATGGACTGCACGGCCCGCTTCTTTGTCAATCCGGGTGCCGCACGTCTGGATCCGCGCGTGCGCAATCTGGCAGATCGCTTGGCGGCAGCCGTGAAGGACAAGCATTTTGAGCCCGTTGCGGGCTCGGCACAATAGCGCGAGCACGCACGGGCGCCCCAACGTCCGGGCTGCGGGCCGACTGGCGCCGGCGCCCGGTCTCTCGTTTTTCGAACAAAACCTCGACCGATAGGGGATACCGATATGAAGACCATCAAGCTTGCTCCCGGCGAGCGCCTCGTTACCAACCAGCTCAACCGTAAGGGCGTGCTGCCGCAAAACATCGTCGACGCCGCCCGCGATATCGTGGCCAACGTGCGTTCCAACGGCGATGCTGCGGTGCGCGACTATTGCCAGCGCTTTGACGGCGTTGAGCTGCAGAGCTTCCGTCTGCCGCAAGAGCAGATCGATGCCGCGCTCGAAGGCCTCGATCCCGCTTTTGTCGCGGCGCTCGAAAAGGCTGCACGCCAGATTCGCGAGTTCCACCAGCGCGAGGTCGAGCAGAGCTGGTTTACCACGCGCCCGGACGGCACGATGCTCGGCGTTAAGGTGACCCCGCTTGCTGCAGCTGGCATCTATGTGCCGGGCGGTCGTGCGCAGTACCCTTCCACCGTGCTTATGAACGCCATTCCCGCCAAGGTCGCTGGCGTTGAGCGCGTGGTCATGGTGACCCCGCCGCAAAAGGACGGCCTGATCAGCCCCTACACGCTCGCCGCGGCAAAGCTCGGCGGCGTGGACGAGATCTATATGGTGGGCGGCGCCCAGGCCGTGGCCGCACTGGCGTACGGTACCGAGACCATTCCGCGCGTCGACAAAATCACCGGCCCGGGCAACGCCTTTGTCGCCGCTGCCAAACAGATTGTCTCGGGTGACGTGGGTATCGATATGGTCGCCGGTCCCTCCGAGGTCTGCGTGCTGGCCGACGCCACGGCCAAGCCCATGGTGGTCGCGGCCGACCTGATGGCCCAGGCCGAGCACGATCCGCTGGCGGCCTGCTATCTGGTGACCTGCGACGAGCAGTTTGCGCGTGAGGTCGAGGCGGGTATCGATATTCTGGTAGCGCAGTCGCCGCGTGCCGAGATCACGCGTGCCTCGCTCGACAATGAGGGCACCATCGTGGTGGCCGCCGACATGGCTGCCGCCGTCGAGGCGGTGAACACCGTGGCGCCCGAGCACCTGGAGCTGCACTGCAAGGATGCGATGGGTCTGCTTGGCGGTATTCGCAACGCCGGCGCCATCTTTGTGGGCGCTTGGAGCTCCGAGCCGCTCGGCGATTACGTTGCTGGTCCCAATCACACGCTGCCGACCGGCGGCACGGCCATGTTCTCCAACCCGCTTTCGGTGGAGGAGTTCGTCAAGCGCTCGAGTGTTATCTGCTATACACCCGAGGGCCTGCTCTCGGACGCTCCCGCCACGCAGCGTCTAGCCGAGGCCGAGGGCCTGTGGGCACACGCGCTTTCCGCCGCACTGCGTCGCCGTGTGCTAGAGCAGGGCGAGGATGCCGTGAGCGTCGAGTCGCTCGCCGCGGCCGACCTGACCAAGGTCGCCTGGCCGGGCGACGCCGTGGCGACGGTTGCCGAGGGCGTTGACCTGGCGGCTGCGGGCGCGGATGGCGTTGGCACAACTGGCAAGGAGGCCTAATATGGCCGAGCTGACGCCCCGTATGAAGGAGCTCGTCCAGCCCTACTTGGCTGGCATTGAGCCCTACGATCCCAACTTTACGCCCACACGCATCAACCTTTCGGCCAACGAGAACACCTATCCCGTGCCGGCTGGTGTGCGCGAGGCGGTCGACGCCGCCCTGGCTGCTACACCGCTCAACCGCTATCCCGATCCCATGTCCAACGATCTGCGCGACGAGCTTGCCGCTTGGCATGGTGTGGCGCGCGAGAATGTCTGCGTGGGTAACGGCGGTGACGAGCTGCTCTATAACTTCCTGTTGGCGTTTGGCGGCGCGGGACGGACCCTGCTCAACTGCCCGCCGTGCTTTAGCGAGTACGCGTTCTTTGCGTCGCTCTGCCAGACCGAGGTGCGCGACGTGTGGCGCGACCCTGCGACCTTTGAGCTCGATCAGACAGCCGTGCTTGCGGCGGCGCCCGAGTGCAACCTGGCAATCGTGACCTCGCCCAACAATCCCACGGGTGATGTGACGCCGCTCGACTTTGTCGCGGCCCTGTGCGATGCGTGCCCCGGCATGGTAATGGTCGACGAGGCCTACGTTGAGTTTGCCGACGATTTGTTTGGCGCGGCCACCACGGCGCAGGGGCTTATCGCCGAGCATCCCAACCTGGTGATTCTGCATACGTTGTCCAAGGCGTTTGGCGCTGCCGGTACGCGTCTGGGCTACGTGATCGCGGCGTCCGAGGTCATCGACGTGTTCGCGGCGATTCGCCAGATCTATTCGGTCAACGTGCTGAGCCAGGCGGCGGCGCTTGCCTGCGTGCGTGCCCGCGATGCGTACACGCCCGTGGTGGCACAGGTCGCATCCGAGCGCGAGCGCGAGCTGTGCGCCCTGCGCGCGATGGCTACCGAGGGCCTGCCCGTGGAGGCATGGCCGAGCGCGGCGAACTTTGTGCTCGTGCGTACGCCGCATGCCACGCGCGTGCGCGAGCGCCTACGCGACGAGTATTCGATTTTGGTGCGCGACTTTAGCTATGCGCCGGGGCTTTCGGACTGTCTGCGCATTACCGTGGGCATGCCGCAGGAAAACGATGAGGTACTGGCTGCGTTTGCCGTGCTGGTGAAGGAGGAGATCTAGATGGGCCGTTATGCCGAGGTGACCCGCAAGACGGGGGAGACCGACATTGTCGTCAAACTCGACCTGGATGGAACCGGTACGTGCGATATCTCGACCGGCGTGCCGTTTTTCGACCACATGCTCAACGCCTTTGGCCGCCATGGCCTGTTCGATTTGACGGTGCATGCGGTAGGCGATGTAGAAGTCGATGCGCACCATACCGTCGAGGACACGGGCATTGTGCTGGGCGAGGCGTTTTGCCGGGCGCTGGGCGACAAAGCGGGTATTACGCGCTTTGCCGATGCGGCGATCGCCATGGACGAGACGCTCGTGATGGCCGCCGTGGACATTTCGGGTCGCGGCCAGGCCTACTGCGAGCTGCCCGTGCCGACCGAGCGCGTGGGCAGCTTCGATACCGAGCTGGCCGTCGAGTTCTTCTACGCCTTTGCGCGTGACGCCAAGCTCACGCTGCACGTGCGCGAGCTGGCGGGCAGCAACTCGCATCACATTATCGAGGCCGCCTTTAAGGCCGTGGGCCGCACGATGCGCCACGCCTGCGAGCTCGATCCCCGCGTGCAGGGCATCCCCAGCACCAAGGGCTCGCTATAACCGTCACAAGGGTAAAACCACCACGAAGGGGACAGGCACCTTTGTGGTGGTTTTGGATGATGAGAAGTGGAGGGGTCGCGTGGGCGAACCGAAGATCGTGGTGGTCGACTACCACAAGGGCAACTTGTCGAGCGTCGTGCGCGGGCTTGCGCGCGCCGGTGCCGCCGCCTGCACATCGGACGATCCGGAGCAGATCCGCAACGCCGACGGCCTGGTCATCCCGGGCGTGGGCGCGTTCTATGACGCGATCGCCTTTATGCGCCAGAGCGGCGAGGAGGTGGCCGTGCTCGATGCCGTTGCCGCCGGAACTCCGCTGCTCGGCATCTGCTTGGGTCTTCAGCTATTTTTTGAGCGTGGCAACGAGGGCGTGCCTGCGGACGAGGGCGTGGACGCGGACGTGGACGCGGACGACGATGCCTCCGAGCAGGCCGGCGGTCCCTGGGTCGATGGCCTGGGCATCATGCGTGGCTCGTGCACGCACCTGGAGTCGAGCCGTCTGAAGGTCCCGCACGTGGGCTGGGATCAGGTGCACATGACGCCTGCCGGCGCAGCCGATCCGCTGCTCGCCGGTTTTGCCGAGGGCGCCAATATGTACTTCACCCACAGCTACGCGGTGGCCGACGACGTCGATGCCGCCGTTGTTTTGGCGCGCACGCACTATACACGGAGCTTCCCGTGCATCGTGCGCCACGGCAACGTGTGGGGCTGCCAGTTCCATCCCGAGAAATCCTCCGCGCTGGGTCAGCGTATCCTTAAGAACTTCGTCAACATCGTCGAGGAGGTTGGCCGATGATCCTGTTTCCCGCAATCGATCTGATCGGCGGCAAGGTCGTGCGCCTGGAGCGCGGCGACCGCAGCCGCTGCAAGGTATATTCCGACGACCCCGTGGCCGTCGCCCACTCGTTTGCCGAGCAGGGCGCAAACTGGGTGCACGTCGTCGACCTGTCCGCTGCCTTTGGCGAGGACGAGGACACATGCGCTGCCAACTCGGCGGCAATTAAGGCCATCTGCGGCGTCGACGGTCTGTCCGTGGACGTGGGCGGCGGCGTTCGCTCACTCGCACGCATCGATGAGCTGGCAGGCTACGGTGCGCGCCGCATTGCGCTGGGCACCGTGCTCGTGACCGAGCCGGGTTTTGCCGAGGTGGCGGCCCAAGGCTTTGGCGAGCTGTTGGTGGCAGATATTGCCGCACGCGACGGCCAGGTCAAGGTGAATGGCTGGCGTGACGGCGCGGGCGTGGCGCTCGACGACGCCGTGGCGCAGCTTTCCGAGCTGGGTTTTAAGCATCTGGTGTATACCGACATTGCGCGCGATGGCATGCAGACGGGCATCGATGTGGCGGCGTATCGCCATGTGGCCGAGGTCGCGGGCTTTCCCGTCGTGGCATCGGGTGGCATCTCGACGCTCGACGACATCCGCGCGCTGGCCGCAGTGGGTGAGGGCGCGATTGAAGGTGCCATTACCGGTCGCGCGCTCTACGAGGGCAACTTTACGCTGGTACAGGCGCTGACCGCCGCCCGAGGGGAGGAGTAGCCCATGCTTACCAAACGTGTGATTCCCTGCCTGGACGTCAAGGACGGCCGTGTGGTCAAGGGCGTCAACTTTGTGAGCTTGCGCGATGCGGGCGATCCGGTGGAGCTGGCGCACGCCTACGACCGCGAGGGTGCGGACGAGGTCGTCTTCTTGGACATTACCGCCACGAGCGACAACCGTGCGACGACCATCGAGATGGCGGCGCATGCGGCCGAGGAGCTAGCCATTCCCTATACCGTGGGCGGCGGCTTTCGCGACCTGGCGGGCATGCGCACCATGGTTGCAGCCGGTGCCGACAAGGTGTCGCTCAACTCTGCCGCCGTGCGCGACCCGTCGCTGATTAGCCAGGCTGCCGCGGCGTTTGGTAGCCAGGCCGTGGTCGTGGCGATCGATGCCAAGCGCGTCGGTTTGCCCGGCGCATCTGGTGCCGACAAGTGGGAGGTCTTCACGGCGGGCGGCCGCAACGCCACGGGCATCGACGCGGTGGCGTGGGCCGAGGAGGCGGCTCGTCGCGGCGCCGGCGAGATCCTGCTCACCAGTATGGACCGCGACGGCACCAAGGCCGGATTTGACCTGGCGCTCACCCGCGCCGTGGCACGCGCGGTGCCGATTCCGGTGATTGCGAGCGGCGGTGTGGGCGCGCTCGAGCATTTTGCCGAGGGCGTGATTGAGGGCGAGGCCGATGCCGTGCTGGCGGCGAGCGTCTTTCACTTTGGGACGTTCAGCATTCGCGAAGTCAAAGAGTATATGGCCTCACAGGGCATCCCCGTGAGATTGGACTTCTAGTGCTGCGGCTTGTCCAGGTACCGCATCTTGCCGCTCAAACCGTCGCTCGCGTACCAAAGTACGCGTCGCTCCTCTTTCGCGGCAACCTGCGGCACCTGGACAACCCTCGCCGACCTGTGGGGTTTCGTTTATGACTTGGGAGAAATGATGACTGAGGTAATAGAAGCGTCTGATCTTACGTACGACGCCCGTGGGCTGATTCCTTGTGTGGTTCAGCAGTATGACACCGGTGAGGTGCTTATGGTTGCTTGGATGAACGAGGAATCGGTGGGGCTGACGCTCAAGACCGGCACCACGTGGTTTTGGAGCCGCAGCCGTCAGGAGCTCTGGAACAAGGGCGCGACGAGCGGCAACATGCAGGAGGTCAAGGAGCTTTGGGCCGACTGCGATAACGATACGCTGCTGGTCAAGGTCGACTCGCCGGGTCCGGCCTGCCATACCGGCAACCGTACCTGCTTCTTTAAGAAACTCGCGTAGGGCGGGCGCTCGACTAGGCGCTTGGCCAACCAGAAAGGATTGAACCATGGGTGTGCGCACCGCAAACGTTCAGGATGGAAATATCGGTGAGACGCTGACGGGGCTCGCCGAGGTGATTCACGGCCGTCGCGACGCATCGCCGCAGGAGAGCTATACCGCTCGCCTGCTGACCGACGTCGAGGACGAGCTGCTCAAGAAGCTTGCCGAGGAGGCGAGCGAGGTGATCATGGCCTGCAAGGATAACGATCACGATCACATCCGCTACGAGGCTGGCGATCTGGTCTACCACTTGCTCGTGACGCTTGAGCGCTACGGCATTACCCTCGACGAGCTGGCCGGCGAACTCAACGCCCGCCGCCACTAGTCGTTTGGGACAGTCTTTGTTGGTGTAACGGGGTCATGGAAGTTGCGGTGAAATAGGGACTGTTTAAGCGCTTCATCAGGCAAAACAATCCCTATTCCACCGCAACTTATGAAGGGATGGTTAGGCGAGGGGCGTGGACTCCCATTCTCCGGTGAGGTGGGGGATGCCGAAGGTTCGGTAGCCGCAGTCGTACGCGTGCGCCTGGGCCTCACGGATGTTCCAGCAGATGTCGCAGGCGCGGTGTGCGTCCGAGCCAAAAGTTATCGGCACCTCGGCGTGGGCAAAGCAATGCAGCAATCCGGTCGTGGGATAGTAGTCGTCGAGGCCCTTGCGCGGTGCGGCGGTCGAGACCTCAATGCGGCGGCCCGTATCGTGGGCGCATTCGGCCATCTGCTGCCAAAACGGTGCGGGGTCAAAGTCGGGCGTAAAGCCTTCCTTCGAAAAGCGCATGACCAGGTCAGGGTGAGCCATCACATCAAAGCTGAGCGAGCTTTCGCAGGCGCGGCACCAGTCGTCGACATAGCGCTCCCACACGCCGCGCACGCCCAGGTTTTCCCAAACGTGCAGGTCGGTGTCGTCGTCGATCCAACCGCAAAGGGAATCGGGCGTATCGGGGCGAGCGACGTTTTCCGTTCCCGCCGTACCCGCGGCACCGGCCATGATATCGCCCGGGTTGCCAATCCAATGCACGCTGCCCAAGCGCACTATGGTACCCGCGGACCAGCGCTCAACCAAAGGCTCGCAACCTTCGTACCAGTCGCATTCAAAGCCATAGATAAGCTCGAGCTCCGGCGTGATCTGCGCGGCGAGCTTGCGGGCGTCCTCAAAAGCCAGACGATGCGCCGGCAGGTCGCCCTCAGTAACCTGCACTTCGCAGTTGGCGTCCATGCTGGCGGGCAGGGTGAGATGATCGGTTGAGACCATGACGCGGCAGCTGGCCGCAGCAGCGGCGCGAACGTTGTCCTCAAACGAGGCATGACCGTCCGAGAACGAGGTGTGGGTATGGCAATCGATCAGCGGGCAAGCAGACATGGCGGCTCCTTTGCGTCAAGCGAATCCGCTCCATTGTAATGGCGCAGCTCTCAACACGCCGGGCACGCCGGGGGTCGAAATCGATTGGAAAGGCTGCGCGGCGCGCGGTGCGGCCTCGCTTGCGCTCTCAAAACATGTGCATCAGCCTCCAAAAGCTGCAAAAAATGACATGTTTGGAGGCTGACGTACACGTTTGAATGGAGCGGGCCGGCGTTGGAGCGCGCCAGCACTTGCGCCCAGCAAAAGTCGCACCTATCCCATGACGCCGCCCCTGCGCCGCCTGCGATGTGCTAGCGTTTGGGTGGACAAAACGAGCCCGCGCGGAAAGGATCCGGACCGTATGCAATGCGATAGCACATCTCCGCTGTCCCGCGAGACCGATGCGCCCGAGACCATCGTCAAGCTGGAATGCGACATCGACGATGCGTCGCCCGAGGTGCTCGCCTACGCCGCCGACCGTCTGCGCGGGGCGGGTGCGCGCGAGGTGCATTGGCTGCCCCTCTATTGCAAGAAAGGCCGCCCCAGCTGGCAGCTACAGGTAATCTGTGCTCACGAGGATATCGAGCGCCTGCAGACGATTATCTTTTTGGAAACCACGACCAACGGCATTCGTCGCCAGGTCATGGAGCGCGTTTGCCTGTCACGCCGCTTTGAGCGCGTAACGACGCCATGGGGCGAGGTGTCCGTTAAAGTGGCCACCCTGCCCGACGGCAGCGAGCGTGCAGCGCCCGAGTACGAGGACTGCGCCCGTCTCGCTCGCGAGCATAATGTGCCGCTCCAGCGCGTGATGCGGGCGGCCCAGAGCGCGGCACTGCGATTTGAATAACGCGGCTGGTGGCGACATCCTGCGCCTAGCCATATCAACCCCATTCGAAAGGATCTCCCCATGAAATACCTCATCGCCTCCGACATCCACGGCTCGGCATACTGGGCCGAGCGCCTCTGCGCCGCCATCGAGTCCGAGCAGCCTGACCGCGTCGTGCTGCTGGGCGACCTGCTCTACCACGGTCCACGCAACGACCTGCCACGCGATTACGCTCCCAAGCGCGTTATCCCGCTGCTCAACGCCCTGGCCGACCGCATCATCGCGGTGCGCGGCAACTGCGACGCCGAGGTCGACCAGATGGTGCTCGACTTCCCCGTCATGGCCGACTACGCCACGCTGTTCGACGAGACCGGCCGCGAGCTGTTCCTGACGCATGGCCATGTCTTTGGCGCCGGCATGCACAACAGCGTCGACCACGCGCCCGCGTTGCCCGAGGGCTCCGCGCTCGTCTACGGCCACACGCACATCAAGGTCAACGAGGAAAGCGCCGCGCACCCGGGCCTGTGGCTCGTCAACCCCGGCAGCGTGAGCATCCCCAAGGACGGCACGCACAGCTACGGCATCTACGAGGGCGGAGCGTTCCGCCACGTGATCCTGGAGGAGGACTAACCATGGCGCAGCATATGGCTCAGCAAAATGCCGAGGGCTCGCGCGATCTGTCCACGCTGATAGACGCGTCGGCCGAGCTGCAGCATCTGGTGCAGACCATCTGGCGTCTGCGTCAGCCCGATGGCTGCCCGTGGGACCGCGAGCAGACGCACCGCAGCATCGGCAAGAACATGATCGAGGAGGCCTACGAGGCGCTCGACTGCATCGAGGCGGACGACGCGGTTCACCTGCGCGAGGAACTGGGTGACGTGCTCATGCAGGTCGTGCTGCATGCGCAGATTGCTGCGGATGCCGGCGAGTTTACGCTGGCCGACGTGGCGCGCGATATCGACGCCAAGCTCATTCGCCGCCACCCGCACGTGTTTGGCGATGCGGATGCCGAGAGCTCCGACGAGGTGCTCAAGATTTGGGACGAGGTCAAGCTTGCCGAGAAAGCCGCCAAGGACAAGGCCGTGGCGGCGGGCGAGGCCGCGCCCGAGGGTCTGCTCGATGGCGTGCCCACGCATCTGCCGGCGTTGATGCAGGCGCAGAAGGTGTCACGCAAGGCGGCTGCCGTGGGCTTTGAGTGGGAGACGGTCCAGGACGTGTGGGACGAGGTTGCCGAGGAGCGTGCCGAGTTTGAGGCCGAGGCCCCTGGCTCGCCCGAGCGCGAAATGGAGTTTGGCGATCTGCTCTTTGCCCTGGTCAACGTCGCGCGCAAGGAGGGTATCGACGCCGAGAGCGCCCTGCGCGCGAGCACGGCCAAGTTTCGCCGTCGCTGGGCTGCGATGGAACAGATGGCGGCCGATGCCCACGTTGATCTTGCCGAGCTTTCGACCCATGGGCTCAACGACCTGTGGGACGCAGCAAAGGCAGGGGAGTAAGACTGCGGGAACGACGGGCTGACACGCCTCATCGTTCCCGCTAAATTTTTCGAAAATCAAGTGTATCCCTCGGCTAACTTAGGGCATAATGCAAAAAGTGCGACAAGGCTAACTTATGAACCTGCGCGCCTCTACAGCGTGCAAGCCGCGTCGCCAAGCATTCAACCCGTTTCCAAGTGAGAGGGAGACAACATGAGCGATATTTTGGACGTCTACGGTCGCGAGGTGCTCGACAGCCGCGGCAATCCCACCGTCGAGGTCGAGGTCGTGCTCGAGGACGGCAGCTTTGGCCGCGCAATGGTGCCTTCGGGTGCTTCGACCGGCGCCTTTGAGGCCTGCGAGCTGCGCGATGGCGACAAGGGCCGCTACCTGGGCAAGGGTGTTTTGCAGGCCGTCGAGCACGTCAACAACGAGTGCGCTAACGCCGTCGTGGGCCTCGACGCCTTCGATCAGCGCGCCGTCGATGCCGCGCTGATTGCCGCGGACGGTACCCCCAACAAGACCAAGCTCGGTGCCAACGCCATCCTGGGCGTGTCGCTGGCCGTCGCCCGCGCCGCTGCCGAGTCGGCGGGCCTGTCACTGTACCAGTACCTGGGCGGCGTCAACGCCCATCTGCTGCCCACGCCCATGATGAACATCCTCAACGGCGGCGTGCATGCCGACAACAACGTCGACTTCCAGGAGTTCATGATCATGCCGGTGGGCGCCCCGAGCTTTGCCGAGGGCCTGCGTTGGTGCGCCGAGGTCTACCACACCCTCAAGGGCGTGCTGCACGAGGCCGGCCTGGGCGGCGGCGTGGGCGACGAGGGCGGCTTTGCGCCCAACCTCAAGACCAATGCCGAGCCGTTCGAGTACATCACCAAGGCCGTGGAGAAGGCCGGCTTTAAGCCCGGTGTCGAGTTCATGTACGCCATGGACCCGGCCTCGACCGAGTTCTACAACGCCGAGACCGGCATGTACGAGCTCAAGGGCGAGGGCGTTGAGTATACGAGCGCTCAGATGGTCGATTACTGGGAGAAGCTCGTCGACACTTATCCCATCATCTCCATCGAGGACGGCATGGCCGAGGAGGACTGGGACGGCTGGGTCGAGCTTACCCGCCGCATTGGCAACAAGGTGCAGCTCGTAGGCGACGACCTGTTCGTCACCAACACCGAGCGCCTCAAGAAGGGCATCGAGCTGGGTGCCGCCAACGCGATTCTGGTCAAGGTCAACCAGATCGGCACGCTCACCGAGTCGCTGGAGGCTATCGAGACCGCCAAGGAGGCCGGCTACGCTTGCATCGTGAGCCACCGTTCTGGCGAGACCGAGGACTCCACGATCGCCGACCTGGTCGTGGGTGTTAATGCCGGTCAGATTAAGTCGGGCGCCCCGTGCCGCAGCGACCGTATCGCCAAGTACAACCAACTCATCCGTATCGAGGACGAGCTCGAGGGCAGCGCGCGCTTCGCCGGCAAGGCCGCGTTCTACAACATTCGCTAGGCAAACGGCGTGCGCGGGGCGGGGCTGACTCGGATTCGCCTCGCTCCCGCCGGGCGCTGTTGAGCACCATTGGGCGCTGGGCCATATGGCTCAGCGCCTTTTTTATGTCGAGCAAGGGCCGCCGAAGGCGTTGCGCGCGCTCGTGCTATAACTAAAAGAATTAGCGCAAACAAACCTCAACCGCACAAGGCGCACATGGATCAGATTTACGACAACAGGTACTATTCCGCCGGTTCGCGTGAGCCGTCACCTCGCCGTGCGCGCACGGTGCAGCTCGGCGGGTCCGATTACGCCGGTGCCGACTGCTCCACGCAGCGACCGACAAGTGCCTCACACTCCCGTGCTCAAGTGAATACGTCGACGGACCGCCCGCTACGTTCGGTGCGCCCGGCGCACTCGGAGCATGCTCAGCGTTCCTCGGCTCAAACGCATGAAAAGCCGAGCAGGCCCTCGAACCGTTTTTCGGGCTCGGACTTTATGCACTACGCCAACGACAACGCGGTGGTCAAGGCAATCTACGACTTTACCCACGGTCCTCAGCGAGGGCTGTTTGTTGGCATTGTCGTTGCCCTGGCGCTCGTGAGCCTGTATTTCCCCGTGCGCGACTTGTATGTGGCAAAACGCTCGAGCGACATCTTGGCCAAGCAGGTTGAGATTCGCGAGCAATATAACGACGACCTGCAAAAAAGCGTCGACAAGCTGCTCTCGGAGGAGGGTATCAAGGATGCGGCATCCGAGGACTTGGGCCTGGTGATGCCAGGCGAGAAGAGGATTGAAGTGCAGGGCCTGGACGACGATTCGGATTCGTCGTCGAGCAAAAAATCCTCGAACGCCAAGAAGGCCAGCGAAGTGGCCAAAGAGATCGAAGAGGTCGGCAAGGACGCGCCATGGTACATCCAGACGCTCGATATGCTGTTTGGGTTTAACGGCGTCGAGGGCCAGACAGTCGTGTCCAACGGCAAATAGCGCCCGGAGGGGAGCCTGCAATGACGAATTGCAAACGATATAAGGTGGCGGCGATTGACCTGGGGACGGTGTCGTCGCGCCTGGTGTTGGCCCAGGTCGAGGGCGGGGCGATCGTGGAATCGTCCAAGCATACCGAGATTACCGACTTGGGCGAGGGCGTCGACGCGACGGGGCGCTTTTGCGAGGCGGCCGTTGAGCGCGTGCTCGCTGCGTGCCGGATGTTTGTGGACGAGGCCCGTGCCTTTGGGGCCGCGTGCGTCTGCACCACGTGCACGAGCGCCGCGCGCGATGCGTCCAATGCCGCGCTGCTGTTGGACGGCCTGCGCGATCTGGGGCTTGAGCCACAGGTGATTCCGGGCGAGGTCGAGGCGCGCCTGACGTTTTTTGGCGTGGCGCACGACTTTGCCGGCGAGCGCATCATCGTTGCCGATTCGGGCGGCGGATCCACGGAGCTCGCGACGGGCGTCTATGCACCGGAGCGCGGTATCTTTGCTCTGGAGGGAACGCGCTCGCTGGACATCGGTTGCCGCCGCGTGACCGAGCGGTTTTTCTCGGCACTGCCGCCGTCGACGGACGAGCTTGCAGCTGCTGCCGGCTGGGCAAACAAGCAGTTTACGGGCTATTTTGAGAGCCTGCCTGTCGACTTTGAGCGCGCCGAGCGCCTCGTCGCGGTGGGCGGTACCGTTACCACGCTCGTGGCGCTGGTCCACGAACTGGAGCCGTACGACTCGAACTTTGTGCACCTGCGCGAGCTTTCGATGGAGCAGATTTCGGCCGCTATCGAGCGCATGTCTGCGTTGGATGTTGCAGGCATTGCCGCGTTGCCGGGCGTGCAGCCCAAGCGCGCGGGCGTGATTCTGGCCGGCGCCGTGGTGGTCCGCGAGCTCATGCGTGCCGGTGGCTACAAGACGCTCACCGTAAGCGAGAACAGCCTACTCGCTGGCATGGCCGCCACCATCAACGAGGTTCTCGACGGCGCGACTCCCACCATCGCATGGACTCCCAGCCTCAGCGCCCTCTAAATAAGTTGCGGTGAAATACGGACTACAATCGTCCTTTCGGGCACCAAACAGTCCCTATTCCACCGCAACTCAACAGCCGGCACCTGGGGACAGTCCTTGCGGGGCGTCCCCACAGCGCCTATGCCAGCTTGTCGATCTGCCCAATCTCCCAAAGCGGAATATTGATGAGCATGCCCTCGTCTCTATATGCCGCCAGGGAGCTCCTCACGCAACGCTCGAGTTTGAATTTTTCGCAGGCTATTTTCAGACTCTTCGCTTTAAGGTTCTCTGCCGCCTTGACCTCAAGGGGAAGCACGGTTCCCGCATGGTCGATGGCAAAGTCGGTTTCGGCATTGCCGGAGGTAGAGGACCAATACGCGGGAGTTTTGTCCTGGAGCAAAAGCTCCTGCGCGACGTATTGTTCGGTCAGCGAACCTTTGAACTCGGTAAAAACAGCGGATCCGTTAAGAACGATGGCCGGAGAGAGACCGGAGAGCGCTCCGAGGATGCCGGTGTCGATGCAGAACAGTTTGAAGCCCGAGAGGTCTTCGTAGCTCGAGAGCGGCGCCTTTAGAGCGGAAACACGTGGCACCTTATGAACGATTCCGTAGTCCGTGAGCCACTGGAGGCTTTCCTCGAAATCGCGTGCGCGCGCTCCGGGACGAAGGGCGCCATAGACAAACTTCTTGTTCTCCTTTGCAAGCTGGCCGGGAAGGGATTTCCAAACCAACCTCATGCGCTCGACGATGCGGGCGGGTGCATGTTTGCCAAAATCGGATTCGTAAGCCTCGATGATTTGCTGTTGAAGCCTTCGGGCTTCGATGAAGTCGCGTGTCTCGGCGAAAGTGGAGACAACTTCGGGCATACCGCCGACAACAAGGTATTCCTTGAGCAAGTGCTCGAGCTTTTCGGTAACGTTTGCTAGAAGGTTCATGTCTGCGGCAAGGATGGCGTCGGCGAGCGGGTTGCCGTCGACGGCACGAACGAACTCAGCAAACCCCATGGGACGCATGGTGAGCTGGTCGATTTTGCCGACGGGAAATGACTCGTTTTCGCGTCGGAGCGCGAGGCCCATATAGGAACCGGCTGCTACGATGTGGTATTCGGGTGCAAGCTCGTTGAAGTACTTGAGCGAGGTGATCCCGCGTGGCGCCTCTTGGATCTCGTCGAAGATGATGAGCGTGTCTTCCGGCGTTACGGTTTGGCCACGTAGGAGTTCTATCTGGGAGATGATGCGCTTGGGGTCGAGGTTCCCATCGAACAGCGAGCGTGTGCTCGGCTCGAGCATAAAGTCAAAACGAATGACGTTTCGATACTGCTGGCTTGCGAATTCGTTAAGAAGCCAAGTCTTTCCTGTCTGGCGGGCTCCCTTAAGCAAGAGAGGTTTGCGATTCGCCCTTGATTTCCAAGCGATAAGTTCACTCATAAGCTGTCGCTGCATATTGCCTCCCAACCCTCTCGGCTAGTATAAGGCCATTTGGGAGTTTCCATCTGAAAATGTGGGAGACAACCACGTTTTTCCATCGGAAAATGTGGGAGACAACCACGTTTTTCCATCGGAAAATGTGGGAACACCAACCTAAGTTGCGGTGGAATAGTTCCTAAATGGGCTGGTAAACTACCAAAACAGGAACTATTCCACCGCAACTTAGAGCCCCGCCGGCGTGTAAAAGAAACGAGCCCGCATCCCTTGGGGACACGGGCTCGAAAGCTCCATATGGTAGGGGTGGTGGGACGTCTGCGTATTTGCTGCGCAAATACGCACCGGCTTCGGCCGCCTGTCAGCGCCCTCGCCGGCTCGCTACGGACGCTGCGCGTCCGCTTAACGCTCGCCCCCTCGCGGGTTCGAGTCCCGCCGGCATCTAAAAGAAGCGAGCCCGCATCCCTGGGGGACACGAGCTCGTAAAAGCCAAATGGTAGGGGCGGTGGGACTCGAACCCACAATCCTTGCGGCGAGAGATTTTAAGTCTCCTGCGTATGCCAATTCCGCCACGCCCCCGTGAGACTAGAAGTCTAGCACAAGCCGTCCGTTACGCGTTGACGGCCATCGAGTGTTGGCCCGACTTCTCCAGGAACTCTTGGAACTTTGCCTCGTCGCCCTTGTTCTGGTACTGCAGGGCCAGCAGGTACTCCAAGCGGCAGCGCTTGACCGGGTCGTCGCCGACATCCTCGAGCATGCGCTCCAGCTCGGGAATGTCGTTGTGGCGCTTGAGGATCATCGTGTCGTACATTAGCTGGCACTCGTGCGCAACTGCCTCGGCCTGACCGCCCTCAAAGCCCTTGATCTCGTGCAGCAACTCCTTGGACTTTTTGCGGTCCTCCTGGCCAACATAGTAGTTAAAGGCTTTGATCACCAGGTCGACGCGCTGCATCTTGGGGAGGTTGAGCCCCAGCAGCAGGTCGAACATCTCGCTGGCACGCTCGTGGTCCTCGCGCAGCAGATAGGAGTTCAGGCGCAGGTAGTCGCGGTTGTAGCGTGGGTACAGCATGCTGGTGAGTTTGCCGTCGAGCAAACGATCAAACTCGTCCCACTGCTTGGCGGCCATCAACTGCTGCAGACGCTTGAACGTGGTGCGTTTTTTGACGCTAAAGAACACCGACACGGCGATGCAGATGATAACGACGGCGGTCCAGAGGGTGCGGGAATCGGGCATTTCAGAGTCCTTAGTCGC
Organism: uncultured bacterium; assembly: GCA_934865005.1. Classification (GTDB taxonomy): domain Bacteria; phylum Actinomycetota; class Coriobacteriia; order Coriobacteriales; family Coriobacteriaceae; genus Collinsella. The sequence continues at coordinate 19,001 of CAKWZF010000012.1, forward strand.
TCTTAAAGCGAGCGGTATGACAACACGTACTAGATGTATTATACGCAGCGTGCAAGCAAACTGGCATAAAAGCTCATCGAGGCTGAGTGCCATCGCTCGCTGCGGTACACTTACCTAAAGTAAACCATGAAGGGAGACATTACCTATGAAGAAGATCGTTTTGGCTTGCGGTGCTGGCGCTGCTACTTCCACACTCGTTGCCCAGAAGGTCGCCACCTTGCTCGACGCCAACGGTTACGCCGACAAGTACGAGATCGTGCAGTGCGCCATCTCCGAGGCCAAGGACTACTGCGACGAGGGCGCCGACCTGCTGATCGCCACCACCGTTGCCCCCGAAGGCCTCACCTGCCCGTACGTGAGCGGCGTGCCCTTCATGACCGGCATGAACCGCGTTGCCGCCGAGAAGGCCGTTCTCGACGTCATGGCTCAGTAGGCGCTGACTGCATGAGTGAGCAGAACGCCAACCCGGTAGAGCTCTTTGGTATGCGCGTTGCCCATGTGGGCATTAACGCCACCGACCCGGCAGACGCCCTGGAGATCGCGGAGCTGTTCTCGACGATGATGGGCCTGCCCGTCATCGAGACCCCGGTTTCGTACTTCAACGATTCGCTGGTCGAGATCATGAAGCAGAACGGTCGTGGCACCAAGGGCCACATCGGCTTTGCCGTTAACGACATCGATGCAGCTGAGAAGTGGTTTGCCGAGCGCGGGCTCGAGGTCAACGAGGAGTCGCGCGTGCTGCTGCCCGACGGTGGTACCAAGCTCGTGTACTTTAAGCGCGAGTTCGCCGGTTTCGCCGTGCACCTGTGCCGCGAGTAGCGCACAAGCTGCCATAGCTGGCAAAAAGGGATAGGGTCGCGTGGCCCTATCCCTTTATTTATGCCGAGGGGCTTCCTATCGTGGCAGGCGAATCGTAAAGCGGCTGCCGACCCCTTCGACCGAGGTCACACCGATGACGCCGCCGTGGCTGTCGACGATCCACTTGGCGATCGCAAGCCCCAGACCCGAACCCTGTGCGCCGGCATCGCGCGCGTTGTCGGCACGGTAGAACCGCTCGAACGCGTGAGCTGCGGATTCCTGGTTCATGCCGATGCCCTCGTCCTCAACACTTATGTCGATCGTGCCCGCGCCCGCATCTGGCGTTATGCCAAATGTGACGGTCGTTCCCGCATCCGAGTACTTGGCGGCGTTTTGCACGATCACGCGCAGAGCCTGCTTCACGAGCGCCACGTCGACGGGCGCGTCGCAGCGCGGGTCGCTGGCAAGCGCAGCGTCAGAAGCCAGCCGATACGTGTGCTCGGTATCGATCATCTGCGATTCTTCGCATACCTCGCTGACCAGTGCAGCCAAGTTGGTATGCGCGCGCCGCAGGACCGTGCGCCCGGCATCGCCGCGTGCCAAAAACAGCTGCTGCTCCACTAGCTCTTGCATGTGCTCGCTTTCGGCTTTAAGGGACGCGATGGATTCCGCCAGCACGTCCGGGTCGTCCTTACCCCAGCGGTCGAGCATGTTCACGTAGCCCTGAATCACCGCGATGGGCGTGCGCAGCTCGTGGCTCGCGTCGTTGACAAAGCGCATCTGCTGCAGCTTGGCCTCTTGCATCTGGCGCAGCAGGCGGTTGAGTGCGACCTCGATGCTTGTCAGGTCGGCGTCGCCGGTGGTGACGCTCGGCGAGTCGACGCTTGCGCGCTCGATGGCCTGCTCCAGTGTTTCCATTTTGCCGCCGGCGAGTTGCATGCGGCCGAGTTCGTCCACGCGCAGGGCCAGATCGTTGAGCGGCGCCATGGTGCGGCGCACGCGGCGGGCGCCGCCGAGCATGTTGAGCACGCTGATGACCTGCCAACCCACAACGACAAGGTAGAGAGGCCATAGCGTGACGAGGTCCTGCGCGAGGGGGAAAGTCTTGGTGGTACGCGCAAGCTCGACGGTATAGGTGAGCGTTGTCAGGTCCCAGCCGCGCGCGGGCTTCAGCGACATGCCGCGAACGGTGGCGCTGGGGATCCATCCTGCGGTAAACGCGCCGTTGGGCAGCGTCTGGTTGTATCCATAGACAAGGATCGCCGCCACAATCACTACTAGCAGCAGGTCGAGCCAAACGTAGCTCATCAGGCGGCGCCACATATAGCTCCAGTTGATGGCGCGGGCGATGGAGGTGACGCGCTTGGCCTCGGCGTTACGCGCGGCAGACATAGCCCACCCCGCGCACGGTCTGGATGATGCGGACGCCGCCGGCGTCCTCGATCTTGGCGCGTAGATGCGCGATGTGCACGTCGACGTTGTTGGTGTCGCCCATGTATTCGTAGCCCAGCGCTTCGTGCGCGATGCGTTCGCGCGTGAGCACGGTCTCGGCATGCGCCATAAGCAGGGCGAGGACATCGAACTCGCGGGCCGTGAGCGCAATGGGCGAGCCGCCGACCGTGACTTCGCGGCGGTCGGGGTCGAGCGCAACCGAGCCCACGGCGAGCGTGGCGGGGGAGAGCGAGGCGGAAACCTGGGTCGAGTCACTGACCGGGGGTATCGCGGTGGCGCCGACACCCGTGCCGCCTGCCGCGCCCGTCCCGATGCCGCCAACGCCCGAAGCCGCCCGCACGGCCTCCGAGCGCTTCAACGCCACGCGGATCCGTGCGAACAGCTCCTCAATCGCAAACGGCTTGGTCAGGTAATCGTCGGCGCCGGCATCGAGCCCGGCCACCTTGTCCATCACGGCATCGCGCGCGGTGACCATTATCACCGGCACATCCTTGTGCTTGCGGACGCGCCGCAGGACCTCCATGCCGTTGAGCTGCGGCAACAACACATCGAGCAGAATAAGATCGTAGTTGCGCTCCAGCGCCAGGTCCACGGCGGTGCGGCCATCGGCGGCGTGTTCCACCTGGTAGCCCTCGTGCTCCAGCTCGAGCGTCACAAAGCGGGCGATTTTCTCCTCGTCCTCTACGATCAGGATCCGTGCCATGCGTGCCCCCGTCTGCGATTACTTGTCGTCGTTCAGATTTTGCTTGATGTCGTCCGCGGCGTCGGCAGCGCTGTCCATAAGGTTGTTGATGCTGCCGGGCACGTCGCCGTCGCTGTCGATGCGGTAGCGCATGCCAAAGAACAGACCAATCAGCATCAGCCAAATCGTAGCGCCCCAGGCAAACAGGGCGATGATGGGGATCAGGATGGGGATGTTGAGGATGATCGCATCGCGGCGCGTGGCGATAAACTTGGTGTCCAGGCTCAGGCGGAAGAGCTTTTTGAGGTACTCCCATACGCTGTCCATCTTCTTGGAGAAGTCGGTCTTTTCGCTCGACTTCTCGTAGGCGGCCTGCGCGGCGACCATCTCGGCTGAGGGCTCATCGACTGGCGCGGACTCGGTGGCGGCGTGCGTCGACGTGGTCTGCGTCTTGCCCTGCGACTCGAGCCAAATGATGGCGTCCAAAACGTTGCCGTCGGCGGCGTCGAGCGTGCCCTTGGCATCGGTGTAGCTCACGTTGCACTTGGTGCGGATGGTTTCAACTTTTTCGAGGTCGTCCATGACCTGTCCTTTCGTTCGATGGGCGCGAGCGTTGCGTTCGGCGGCCTGCGTTGCGCGGCGCCGCCCCGCCCTTGGTCGAACTCTATAGTGCAGGTTATAGATTAAGCGATTCTTGAGCCAAGATTAACGTTGGATGAGTTTTTGGGTAGCGGTGGGAAAAGTATTAGACCTCGATAGCGGGGGATGTGGTGCCGGTGCAAAACGGCGTCAAAGGTTGATCGAGCAGGCGGTTTCTCCATTGATGTCCGCACGGCATGTGACACTTAACCTGCCGTCCTGCTCTGCCGCGGCGGCGCGAATTCAAGCAACGACCCTCTAAGGAGTTCGATATCGATGAGTGATAGCACCAAGCATCTCGCAAAGAAGTGCGTCAAGAACGCGGGGCCATGCCTCGCGCTGTGCCTTGCCGGCGCAGCGGTCGCGCTGCTGGCTGTTCTGGGGCCATTCGACGTGCTCCGAAGTGCCAGCTTTCTGCATGTTTGCATGGCTCTTGCCGGCGCCACGATGACCGGCGGCGTGCTCGATCTGATCTTTTGGGTGTTTGACCCGTTTGGATGGAAGAGCGAGGGGTAAGTCCCAAAGGATGGAAGGGCTGGAACGGTTGACTTAGTGATCGTGCAGAATGTGGGCTAGCGACTTACAGGGAAGTGGTGATCCGATGACGGTCTATGTGACGGGCGATATTCACGGCGGCGTCGACATGCAAAAGCTTCGCGACTGGGATCTTGGGGATGGTCTGACAAGTGACGACTATCTCATCATCGCGGGCGACTTTGGCTTTCCGTGGGATTTCTCTGCCGAGGAATGTGCCGACATCGCCTGGCTGGAGTCGCGCCCCTATACCGTGCTGTTTGTCGACGGCAACCACGAGCGTTTCGATCACTGGTCGGAGCGCCCCATGGAGCTGTGGCACGGCGGCCTGACGCAGCGTCTGTCGGACACCTCGCCCATCCGACGCCTGACGCGCGGTGAGGTTTTTGAGCTCGACGGCTCAACGATCTTTACCATGGGCGGCGCCACGAGCGTGGATAAGGAATACCGCATTCCGTATTCCAGCTGGTGGCCGCAGGAGCTGCCGGACGAGCGCAACTTTGAGGAGGCGCGGGCAAAGCTCGACAGCGTGGGTTGGAAGGTCGACTATGCGATCACCCATACCTGCTCCACGCGCATGCTTTCGCCCACGCTTTACCCGGCACCTGGCTGGAATTATCCCGATGTCGATCGACTCACCACGTTTTTCGACGAGCTGGAGGACCACCTGGACTACAAGCGCTGGTACTACGGGCATTTTCATCGTGACGCCAACCCAGCCGAGTGCCACACCGTGCTCTACGACTGTATTGTCCGCCTGGGCGACGAACTCCAGCCCTGGGATGTCGCGTAGGGGCGGGGTGGCTGGCTACTCGACCGTTACAGTGATGTTCTCCCGATGCGTGCGGATAACATCCCAGCTAAAGTGCTCGACCAGCTGCTCGGCAGAGCGCGGTGTGGCGTCCGGCGCGATGCCTGTTTGCCCGGCGAGCCAGCCCAGTAGTGCCTCGGGCGCGCCAAAGCGGGTGCGGAGCTCGCCCAGGTCCAGGTCGCGGTCGCGCTTGGAAAGGCGGCGGCCATCCGGCGACATGAGCAGCGGAATGTGCGCGTAGTGCGGCGTGGGAAGTTCCAGCAAATGCTGCAGGTAGATTTGGCGCGGCGTGGAGCCCAGCAGATCGCATCCGCGCACGACCTCGGTGACGCCCATGGCAGCGTCGTCGACCACCACGGCTAGCTGGTAGGCAAAAACGCCGTCGCTGCGGCGCACCAAAAAGTCGCCGCATTCGGTGGCGAGTGCTTCGCATTGGGCTCCATACGTGCGGTCCACGAATTCGATCACATCGTTTGCGAGGTCGTCGACGGCGGGTACGCGCAGGCGCGTGGCCGGAGCGCGCAGAGCGCTGCGGCGGGCAACCTCCTCGGCAGAAAGGTCTCGGCAGGCGCCGCGGTAGATGGGCGTGCCGTCGCTCGCGTGCGGCGCGCTCGCGGCGTGGAGTTCGGCACGCGTGCAAAAACAGGGATAGGTGAGGCCGGCGTCTTGCAGCTGACGCAGGGCGTCCTCGTACAGATCCAGGCGATCGTGCTGGTAGTAGGGGCCTTCGTCCCACTCCAGTCCCAGCCAGGCCAGGTCGTCAATCAATTGAGTGGCAAGTTCCGGGCGCTTGCAGCGATCGTCCAGGTCCTCGATGCGCAGCACGATGCTGCCGCCTTGGCTGCGGGCCGAAAGCCACGAGCACAGGCAGCTGAACACGTTGCCCAGGTGCATGCGGCCCGAGGGCGACGGGGCAAAGCGGCCCACGACGGGGGTGGGCGCTGCCGTTGCTGGTGCGTCCGCGGCGTGTGTTGCTATGTTGCGTGCGTTGATATCCATGCGGACGAGTATAGCGCGGGGCTTGGCAGGGAAGGCGTTGCTGCGCTCACAAGTTGGCGGCGGTGCGCATTGCGCACGGTGGGTCTGCGGCTCAAGGTCTCGATCGCTGCGTACCGACTTAGCCTCACAAACGACAGAAACCCCGGCAGCTCTTCGCAACTGCCGGGGTTTCCGCGGAAAAGGGGGACATGATCCTCAAGCGAACGGCAAAGGGGCAAACCGTTTTCGCTCGACTGCTTTATGCCCCTCGGCTGGCGGCTCAATCAGCGCGTGCCGCGCCCACACAAAGCCGCTACACCTGTGACAGAGCTGTGAAGTGGTATCTATTGCTGGCGCGGGCCATGCCAAGGGTGTCCCTAATGACTAGTCATTTAAGAACGTCCCCAATGACTAGCTGCCGGGGTGCGGGTGTGACTTTCATCCCGTTTGGCGCTCCGGTCGCCTAGATGTTCGTCATGCGTACCCGCAAACGTGGGACAATGGCGCTGTTGGTTTTACAGACAAAGGATGTGCCTATGAACACCCTCGCCGCCAAAGTCAGCCGGCAGCGCCACCTGTTTGCGCGATTCGCTTCCGTCTGCGTGCTCGTCGCGCTTGCGCTGCTGCTGTTGCCCGCCGTTGCACGTGCCGACGGGTATTCTATGACCCAAACCTACATCGGCGCCACGGTCGAGGCCGATGGATCGCTGACCGTTGTCGAGGGACGCCAGTTTGATTTCGACGACGACATCAACGGCGTGTTTTGGGAGATCAATACGGGTACCAACCAGCAGGGCGGCACGGCGGGCGTCGATGTGCTGAGTGTCGAGGAAGAGGACACCGCGTTTAACAAAGTCGATAGTGCGAACAAGGGCGACTCTGGCGTCTATACGGTCGAGCAGACCGGTGACGGCGTAAGGATTAAGGTGTTCAGCCCTCACGAGAGCGGCGACAGCGCGATCTATTACGTGAGCTACACCATGACCGGTGCGGTCATGAACTGGGCCGATACCGCCGAGCTCTACTGGAAGTTTGTGGGCGACGGCTGGTCCGCGGACTCCGATGACGTTGAGATGGAAGTGTACTTCGCAAATGCCGCTGCCGGGACGGCGGCCGTCAAGGGCGATAACTTCCGCGCATGGGGCCACGGCCCGCTGACGGGCGATGTATCGCTCGATGCGGACGAACCCATGGTCACCTATACCATTCCCTGCGTGCATCAGGGCGAATTCGCCGAGGCACGCATCGCCTTCCCTAGCGACTGGGTGCCGCAGCTTGCCGCTTCGGGCGAAGAGCGCATGTCAACGATCCTGAGCGAAGAGAAGGAATGGGCCGACGAAGCTAACGCCCGCCGCGCTCACGCTCGCATGATTGCCAATGCACTTGCTGTGCTAAGTGTTGTTGCGGCGGTGGCCTTTACCGGCACAATCGTTATGCTCAAGCTGCGCCGCCGCAAGCCCAAGCCGCTTTTCCAGGACGAATATTTCCGCGATGTGCCTTCGGCCGACCATCCCGCCGTGCTTTCGGCCCTCATGAGCTGGAACGAGGTGCCCGATCAGGCATATATCGCCACGCTCATGAAGCTCACTGACGACCGTGTGATCAAGCTGGAGCAGGCGACCGTGACCAAGGCCAAGAAGGGTCTGTTGGGGCGTGAAAAAGAAGAGCAGACGTATCGCGTGACGGTGAGTGATGCGGGCTGGAAGTCGGCCAAGGGCATTGACCACATGGTGCTCAAGGTCTTCTTTGCCGGTGCTAAGCCTGACGAGAACGGCGATCGCTCGCGCACGTTCGACGAGCTGCAGCACTACGTCAAGCAGCACGCTACACCCGTGGGTGATAAGCTCGAGGACTATCAGAATACCGTTAAGGGCAAGCTGGCCGATAGCGAGTACGTTGCCTCGGACGGCATTGTTGCAATGGTGTTTTGCCTGGTTCTTGGTATCCTGATTGCCTTTGTTCCCGTGGGATCCATCTTCTTTACCGATGGCGCACAGGCGAACATTACCGCCGCGGTTATCTCGGTGCCGATTGTGCTGGTGGGTATCGGCGTGGGCCTTACGTTCCGCCGCTTTACGCCGGAGGGCGCCGAGGTGGCGGCTCGCTGCAAGGCACTTAAGCATTGGCTCGAGGACTTCACGCGTCTAAAGGAAGCCGTCCCCGGCGATCTGGTGCTGTGGAACAAGCTGCTGGTGATGGGCGTGGCGCTGGGTGTTTCCAAGGAAGTGCTGCGTCAGCTTGCCGAGGCCGTGCCGCCCGAGGTGCGTGAGGCCGACGGCTTCTATGACAATTATCCCTGCTACTGGTGGTACTACCATCATTACGGTATCGAGTCTCCGCTCGATTCGTTCGATGACGTGTATCACGAGAGCATCCGTGAGCTGGCGTCGAGCTCCGACAGTTCGGGCGGCGGCGGAGGCGGCGGCTTCTCTGGCGGCGGAGGCGGCGGCGTCGGCGGAGGCGGCGGCGGAACGTTCTAGCGAGTTCTGATTTTTGGGATGGATCTTCTCCGGCGACTGCCGACGGATCCATCCCATTTTCATGCGCTACCTACGAAGGCTGTCCCCAACGACTAATCACTGGGAACATCCCTAAATGACTAGGTATGGCTGCTGGGTTTAGGCTGTTAGATCGAGTTCGTAGAGGAAGCTTTCGCGCGGCATGTCGTGACGGCGCTCTTCGCGGTTGGCGCGGTGCGTGGCCGTGCGCTTAAAGCCGTGCAGCTCGTAGAACTTCCACGAGCAGTTGGAGTCGGTGTACAGGTGCGCCCTCGTCGCTCCAAGCGAGGACAGGTGCGAGACGGCGGCATCGAGCAGAACCGTGCCAACGCCCAGGCCATGGACATCGCGATCCACGGCAAGCAGCGTGACCTCGTTGTCGTGCGGCAACGGGCTGCTCTCGAGCAGGCGGTTGTTGGTTCGGATGGTTGCGCGCACAAACGAGAGATACTCGGCGCACGCATCGGGCTCTAGCTCACGCATCTGCGATAGCAGCGCGCGTTCGGTATCCATCCAATGCTCGTTGATAGTGGCGCCGGAGCTCTGTTCCGCACGCGCGAGCGAAATGCCACGCGCCTGACCGTCGATTACGGCAACCTGTGAAAACGTCGACGACGAAAGGCAATAGGCGAGGTCGCACGCGGCCTCAAGGCGGTTGTACTCATCGTTATCCGAATTGTTATGCCAAAGCTGCTGCAGAATCAGCGCGATGGCGTCGAAGTCTTCGGTATCAAACGGTCGGTAGAGAACCCGCGAGACCATGGTGCCTCTTTCTTTTGCGGATGCATATCGAGCACAGTTCTACCACGCCATTGGCATCTAATTATGGTGCCCCTGTGTTCCATGAACTCACCGTGCCCGGTGCCATGCCCATCCCCTCCGCTCGCAAACTTTTTCTGCACATGCGCCCGTTGCGGGGTGCATCGATG
>CAKWZF010000013.1:0-19446 GCA_934865005.1 uncultured bacterium
GGCATGACCAGAAGGTCTATGCCTTGCCTTTTTCATGCCAACTTGTTCGCTCTGGACGTCGCTCGCTGTCCGTCCTCTATCTGCGGCGTTGACTTGGTTGACACTTAGAACATCGATGTAGTCATTGGGGACGTTCTTAAACGACTACCCAACGGATATTGCGCACATGGCTCGCATGACAGTCGTCTCTTTTATGTTTCCTTTAGCCGTTGCTGCCTAGGATGGGGGTTAGTCGGCAGGAAGGGAGCGTCTATATGGACGACGCGAGCGAGCGCGCAATCGAAGAGGACATGCTCGATCAGTTCAATTACTTTGATGATGAGGACGAGGAGCTGATCGACCGTCGCGAGCCAGCGCCGCTTGATTCCTTTGATCTGGTCGATGAAGAGCCCGACGAGGACGAGGGCGAATTAACGGAGCCCCCACAGCCTTCGCGCCTTGACTCGCTGCTTTCGAGAGCCCCCATGCACCACGGCGTCCGTGCCGGCGCGCTCCATATGAAAACTGACTGGCACCAGATCGTGACGGCAGGCGATGAGCTTGCCGTCGATGCGCCGCTCACCGATAAGTCATCCATCATCTGCCGCACCGGCATGCTTATGCTGGCAAGCGGAACAGGTGCCTGGCGCGTGCGCGATACCATGAATCGTGTTGCGGCCGTACTCGGTGTCACCATCCACGTTGACTTAAGTCTTCTGTCGTTTGAGTGCACCTGCATCGAAGATGGTCACTGCTTTAATGAGGTCGTCAGCTTGCCCACAACGGGCGTCAATACCCATCGCATTTGGATGATGGAGAGTTTCCTCAAGGAAATCGAGACCTATGGTCGTCGCTTCACGGTGCACGAGTATCACGAGATGCTCAAGACCGTTGAGAGTTCAAAACCTGATTACGCGCCTTGGCAACAGGGCCTTGCGGCGGCCTGCGCCTGTGGCGCCTTCGTTTTTTTGCTCGGCGGCGGCCCTATCGAGATGGCCTGCGCGTTCGTGGGCGCGGGTGTCGGCAACTTTGCCCGCTCCCATATTCTCAAGCAAGGCCTTGGTCAGTTCAGCGCGCTGACGACCGGCGTTGCGCTCGCTTGCGTTTCGTATCTGCTGGCATTGCTCGGCCTTGGCCAGGTCATACCGGGGGCAATGTCGCACCAAGAAGGCTATATCGGCGCCATGCTCTTTGTGATTCCCGGCTTTCCACTCATTACGGCGGGCCTCGACATCGCTAAGCTCGACATGCGAAGCGGTATCGAGCGCCTTTCATATGCCGTATCGATTATTGTGATGGCGACCCTCGTAGGTTGGATGGTTGCCGAGTGTGTTGGCCTGGCGCCGGACGACTTTGCCCCACTGGGCCTTTCGCCGCTTGCCCTTACGCTCCTGCGCGTGGTGATGAGCTTCGTTGGCGTATTCGGCTTCTCGGTGATGTTCAACAGCCCGGTAAAGATGGCCGCGGCAGCTGGGTTGATCGGCGCCGTGTCCAATACCCTGCGTCTGACCCTTGTCGATGCGCCGACGATGATTCCCTTCCTGGGCCTCAGCACGGGAATGCCTCCCGAGGCAGCAGCGTTTATCGGCGCGCTGGTATCGGGGCTGCTCGCAAGCTTGGCTGAAGTCAAGCTCACCTACCCGCGCATCGCCCTCACGGTGCCTTCGATTGTCATTATGGTGCCGGGCTTGTATCTGTATCGCTCGATGTATTACATGTGCACCTTCGACACGGTCAATATGCTCGGCTGGTTTGTGCGCGCAGTGCTCATCGTAGCGTTTCTGCCCGTTGGACTGGGTGTGGCGCGTACGCTCACCGACCCTCGCTGGCGCCACACCAGCTAATTGGTACAAGGGGGACAGGTTACTTTGCACCAAATGAGTTGCGGTGAAATAGGGACTGAATTGCTGCTTAAAGGGTCAAAACAGTCCGTATTCCACCGCAACTTATGGGGTCGGGGGATTATCGGTGCCCTGCATCTTCATAAACTCAACGCTTACGAAGCGCATGCGTTTCGTGCTAGGCTGGTTCCACCACATAAGTAGTCGCAGACGCGCGTACCACGGGCGGGCGAGATGAAGTTCCAACAGCTCCATCTTGCCCGCCCGTTTTTGTTGCGTGGCGCCGCGGTACAACACAGAGAGGAATCTGCCCTTTATGCCTATCAACAAACGAGAGAGCCTGCTGTTCACCTTTATCATGTGCTTTTGCATGGTGCTCTGGATGAGCATCTACAACGTTGCCCTGCAGCACGGGGCCATCAACGGCGAGGTCGTTGCCACTGCGTGGCTCGGCTTCCCCGTTGCCTACATTTTTGCCATGTGCTGCGACTGGTTCGTCGCCAGCCCGCTCGCCAAGGGTTTCGCCTTTAAGTACTTGGTCACGCCGGGCAAGAGCTCGCCACTTGCCATGACGCTCGCCGTCAGCTCCTGCATGGTCGTTCCCATGGTCATCATCATGTCGCTGTACGGTGCCTGTGAGGGTCTGACGCACATGCCCGGCGGCATCCTTGCGAACCTGTATTCCGTGCCCGCGATCTGGATGATCAACATCCCGCATAATTTTGTGATGGCGCTGCCGTGGAACCTTTTGGTAGCCGGTCCGATTTCCCGCTTCGTCTTCCGTCGCGCCTTCCCTGTGGGGACGGTTTTCGAGGAGGAGCATGCCGAGCTCTTGGAGCAGGCTATGGCTCCTGAGTGCGAGTAGCTCGCTTAGGGATCTGCTGAGCGCGGGCGACTTGCTTGGTTGGAGCCCTAAGCGTGGATAGCTCTCTCGGCGACATCGCGGGCGTGAGCGGTGCGCATGACCGGAGGGCCCGTGCTGCTCCGTTGCCCGACGTGCTAGCGCGCAGAACAATCTGTTGGTGCATTCGGCGGCTGCTGAAGCGTTTCGGCAGCCGCTTTTTATACGGAGTTTAAATACAACAGTCTGTTGTATTACGTAGAGTGGTATATCTCTAGCGGGAAAAATGCGAGAGACGGAGCATTATGGCGTTGCTAGTAGGACTGGACGTAGGGTCGACGACGACCAAAGTTTACGCGATGCACGAGGATATGACCGAGGCGTGGTGGGGATATCGCCGCCACGGGGCGTGTCAGACAGCGAGCGTGCGCGCCATGCTCGGCGAGCTCGCCGAGCGCTTTCCCCATGAGTCACTGCGCGTTGCGGTGACCGGCTCGGGTGCGCGCGATATCGCGACCGCGCTGGGCGCCTCGTACGTTCAGGAGGTGGTCGCCAACGCACTCGCGATCAGCAGGTTCTATCCGCAGACGCGCTGCGCCATCGAGCTGGGCGGCCAAGACGCCAAGATGATCTTCTTCCGCACCAACGATAAGGGAGACATTGAGGTTGCCGACATGCGCATGAACGGCTCGTGCGCAGGCGGTACCGGTGCATTTATCGACGAGATGGCAAAGCTCATGGGGGTCGGCACCGAATCGGGCGAGTTCGAGCAGCTCGCAAGCCGGGGAACGACCGTCCACGAGGTCTCGGGCCGCTGCGGCGTGTACGCAAAGACCGATATCCAGCCGCTGCTCAACGAGGGCATTCCTACCACCGACCTGGCGCTTTCGGCGCTTCACGCGGTCGCCCGCCAAACGATCGGCGGTCTGGCCCAGGGTATCGACATCGAGCCGCCGGTAATCTTCGAGGGCGGTACGCTCGCCTACAACCCCACACTGGTCCGCGTGTTCCGGGAGCAACTGAATCTATCGGACGATCAGGTTATCGTCCCGCGCGATCCGCAGATCATGGTCGCGCGCGGTGCCGCCCTGTCGCTGACCGACATGTTCGCATCGTCCCAACCGATCGACCTTCCCGACGCTTTTGTCCGGCTGGATAAGCTCGAGACGGTCGCGCCCGCAAGCGGGGAGGGACGTCTTGCCCAGCCCTTTTTTGCCACACCTGCCGAGCAGGCGGATTTTACGGCACGCCATGGCAAAGAGACGCCGGCAAAGGGTCCGGATGCGTATGCGCCCGGAGAGACGGTGCGTGTGGCGCTCGGTATCGATTCGGGGAGCACGACGACCAAGTTCGCCCTGGTCGATGAGGCGGGTGAGCTTGTCGATTCGTTCTACGCGTCTAATAACGGCAGACCGCTCGACGTCGCCCAACAGGGTCTTGTCAGCTTGAAGAACCGCTGGGAGACAGCGGGAGTCACGCTTGCGATCGATGCCGTGGGCACCACGGGATACGGCGAGGAGCTTTTCGCGCGCGCGTTCCACGCCGACTACCATACGGTCGAGACGGTCGCGCACGCCCGCGCCGCGTGCGCATGCGTTCCCGATGCGACCTTCGTGCTCGACATCGGCGGACAGGATATGAAGGCCATCTGGCTCAACCACGGCGTGCTGACCGATATCGTCGTCAACGAGGCGTGCTCTGCGGGCTGCGGCTCGTTCCTCGAGGGTTTTGCCAAAAACCTCGGAATAGCCGTTGAGGATATCGCGACCGAGGCATTTTCGTCCAAAGCCCCCGCCGTTCTCGGCAGCCGCTGCACGGTGTTCATGAACAGCAGCGTCGTTTCCGAGCAGCGGCGCGGTAAGGGTCCGGGCGACATCATGGCCGGTCTCTGCCGTTCGATTATCGAGAACGTGTTCACCAAGGTCATTCGCGTTTCAAATCTCAACCGTCTGGGCGACAAAGTCGTCGTCCAGGGCGGCACGTTCCGAAACGACGCGGTGCTGCGCGCATTCGAGCAGTATCTGGGCAAACCCGTCACGCGTGCGCCCCACCCGGGGCTGATGGGCGCTATCGGTATCGCCCTGCTCGCGCGCGAGGAATGCCGCAAGGGCGACGCCGGCACGTCGTTTATCGGGCTCGATGCCGTGGAGCGCTTCGAGCATCGCGAGTTCGGCGGCGTTACCTGCCGTCGGTGCAACAACCGCTGCCAGCGCGCGGTCGTGGCATTTGGCGACGGCTCGCTTTACGTCACGGGCAATCGCTGCCCGCGCGGCGGCGCCATCTCATGGGATGAGCTCGTGCGCGAGGTTCCCGCGGCGGAGGAGCTGCGTCCGCAGGGTGCTTGCGAGGCACAGGCACCCGGCACGGGGCGCGACCGGACCGCGGCTGCCCCCAATCTCTTTGTCGACCGCGAGAAGCTGCTGTTCGAGTCGTACCCCACGGTTCCCGTCAGCGGGGGGCGCGATGTCACGATCGGCATTCCCCGTGTGCTCGAGTTCTGGGACACCATGCCGTTCTGGTCGACGTTCTTCAGCACGCTCGGCTTTAAGGTGCGCGTCTCGGGACGCAGCACCAAGGCGATGTACGAGCGCGGTCTGGCGCACGTCACATCCGACACCGTGTGCTTCCCGGCCAAGCTCGTCCACGGGCACATCCGCAATCTCGTCGACGCCGGCGTCGACCGCATCTTCATGCCCATCATCACGACGGTGCCCACCGAAAACACCGCCTCTACCAGCGAGTGGATGTGCGCCGTCGTAAAGGGATACCCCTACGTGATGCGCAATTCCGATAACCCGGAGGAGCGTTTCGGCGTTCCGTTCGATACGCCGCTGTTCCACTGGTACGACGAGGGCGACCGAAACCGCCAGCTCAAGGCGTGGTGCAAGGAGACCTTCGATATCGATGCCGACCTGGTTGCCAAGGCGACCGAGCAGGCGGACCGCGCGCAGGAGACGTTTGAGAACCAGCTGCAGCTGCGCGGCAGGCAGGTGCTCGAGAACGTGCACGAGGACGGCGGCTACGCGGTGGTGATCGCTTCGCGCCCGTACCACAACGACCCGCTGGTCAACCACGGGCTGCCCAAGCTCTTCTCTGAGCGCGGCATCCCCGTGCTGACGCCCGATGCGGTGCCGGGGGTCTGCAACGTCGATCTTTCCAACAGCCGCATCGACATCGTGAACAACTACCATGCGCGCATGCTGTCGTGCGCGGTCATCGTCGCATCGACGCCCGAGCTCGAGCTCGTGCAGATGGGCAGCTTCGGCTGCGGCCACGATGCGTATCTCACCGACGAGATCGCGCGCATGATGGGCGAGATGGGCTCCAAGGTTCCGATGATGATCAAGCTCGATGAGAGCGACGTCGCCGGTCCCATGGGCATTCGCGTGCGTTCGTTTATCGAGTCGGTCAACCGTCGTCGCGCGGAGGAGCGTGCCGAGGGCGCCCGGGTGCACGCGGTCCATCCGCTCGACGACCCGTATAAGGTCAAGTACACCAAGCGCGACCGGCACGACAAGATCGCGCTGGTCCCCAACACCTCCCATGCGTTCTGCAGGCTCATGACCGCGGCGATGCGCAATCAGGGCGTGCGCGCCGAGGCCCTTGATATCGGGCGCGAGGATGCCATCCGCCTGGGCAAACGCTATGTGCACAACGACATCTGCTTCCCCGCGCAAATCGTGATCGGCGAGGCGCTCGCGGCACTCGAGAGCGGTAAGTACGACCCGCACGACGTCGCCGTGGTGACTGGCAAGTATATCGGCGACTGCCGCCTGACGCACTACATGCCCCTGCTGCGCCGCGCGCTCGACGACGCGGGATACGACTATGTCCCGGTGCTCACCAACGACGACGTCGATGCCCACAATGCGCATCCGGGCTTCAAGCTCGGCCTTGGCCCGAGCATCCAGATCGCCTACGGTCTTCCCATGATCGATGCCCTCGAGGCCATGCTTAGGCGCATCCGTCCCTACGAGCTCGAGAAGGGCGCGGCGGACGCTGCGTTCGACCGCGCGCTCGATGAGGTTATCGAGGGCATGGAGCGCTCCGGGCTGAGAGGCCAGGCGACGGGCTTCAAACGCGCGCTTGCGATCATGGACGCCGTTCCGTACGACCGCTCGAACCCGCATCCGACCGTTCTCATCGTGGGCGAGTACCTGCTCAATTTCCATCTCGGCGCCAACCACGAGATCGAGCGCTACCTCGAGGACAACGGGCTCGAGGTCATCGAGGCGCGCATGACCGACGTAATCCGCAAGACCTATTTCTACAAGCATGCGCAGTCGCGCGAGTTCCACGTCGACCTGTCGCTGCCCGAAAAGGCCTGGTACGCCACGGCGGACAACCTGTTCGAGCTCGCGCACGACCGTTGCGACCGCCTGGGCGCGGCGAGCCCGCTCTACGAGCCGCCGACGCGCATGCCCGAGCTCGTGCGCGCGAGCGATAAGATCCTGCACCATACGTTCGATGCGGGCGAGGGCGTGCTGATTCCGGCGGAGATTCTCGAGCACGCCAAGCGCGGCTGCCGCAACTTCGTGATCCTGCAGCCGTTCGGGTGTCTGCCCAACCATGTCGTGGGGCGCGGGCTCATCCATGCGCTCAAGGAGCAGTATCCCACGGCGCAGTTCCTGCCGCTCGACTACGATCCCGACGTGAGCTTCGCCAACGTGGAGAACCGTCTTCAGATGCTCATCATGAACGCCAAGGCGCAGGGGTGCGGTGAGGCGCATGGCGAGACCGCGTAAGGACGCCGATGCGCCCGATGCACGCACCCGTATCATCGAGGCGTTTTGGGAGCTCATCGAGAACA
This sequence comes from uncultured bacterium, assembly GCA_934865005.1. Classification (GTDB taxonomy): domain Bacteria; phylum Actinomycetota; class Coriobacteriia; order Coriobacteriales; family Coriobacteriaceae; genus Collinsella. The sequence continues at coordinate 7,472 of CAKWZF010000013.1, forward strand.
ACAGCATCTTCGAGCTGTCGGTTGGCGAGGTGACCCGCGCCGCCCAGTGCAATCGCGGAACGTTTTACTACTATTTTCACGATTTCGATGAACTCGTCGCCATCGCCATAGCCCAGCTGCTGCAGGATAACGAGCTCATCACCGATGCCCTCTGGCATTTTTCGAGCGAGGGCGACCTTTCGGCGTTCGACCGGCGCGACGTCCGCTGCCTGCTGCGGCGCATCGTCATCACCATGAGGGCGGGTGCCGCCGAGCAGGTCGTGCAGGGCATCCATACGATCATCATCGACCGCGTGAGAGAGATCGTCCACCCCGACGGAGAAGAGCTCAAGGCAGATTCGAGCTTTGCGGTGGGCTTTCTGGTCTCGGGCATCATGGGCTTTGTGACGGCGGTCGGCTTTGCCCGGGAGGGCGGCGAGGAGATAGACCTCGAGCAGCCGAGGGACAGCGCGTGCGCGTACCTGAGGGCGGTCGCCATGCAGACGGTGGAAACGGTCGCGCAAGTCGAGGGCGTCGATACATCCGAGCTGCTCGAACGCGTCTCCAAGGAGGCCGATGCCTATCGCGCATCGCGTGCGACGAGTCCCGACGTGGTGAAAGACGCCTAGGGTTTCTCTTGCGGGGCGCCTGTCGCGCATCGCGCGGTGAGTCCCGCGATGCGGTCATAACCTGCATTCATGTGAGCCGGGTTTATAGATATTCCTCCAGCTGTTAACATAGACAACCTGTGGGTAAAGAGACAAAAGCGCCGCCGACGGGCGGGCGTTTTGATTTCGATGAACTCATGTAAGGAAACGAGCATGTTAGATAGATTTACCGATCGAGCGCGCAAGGTCATGTCGATGGCCAAACAGGAGGCGCTCGATCTGCACTCAAATAAGGTGGGCACCGAGCACCTGCTGCTCGCACTCGCCAAGGAGGACGAGGGCATCGCTGCCGAGGCGCTGCGCTCGCTTGATATCTCCTACGACGACATCATGGACACCCTCAAGGAGGTCCAGACCACGGTTCCCGAGCCCAGCGAGGAGACCGAGGCTGCCAAGCTTGCCTTTACGCCGCTCGTCATTAGCGTGATGGAGCGCTCCTTCCGCGTGGCACGTGAGAACAACCAGACCTACGTGTCGACCGAGCACTTGCTGATTGGCATCGTCGAAGAGGGTAACGGCATGGCCATGGACATCCTCATGCGCCTGGGTGTGTCGTCCGCCTCCATCAAAAAGGCTATCGAGAAACTTACCGCCAAGGACCAGGACAAGAAGCGTCCGCTCGCCGGCGCCGGTGCCGGGCGTCCCGGTGCGGGCCTGCCGTTCTTTAGCGGCTCGGACGCGTCGCAGCAAAAGGGGAGCGGCACCGATACGCTTAAGCAGTTCGCCACCAACCTTACGCAGAAGGCGCGCGACGGCGAGCTCGACCCTGTAATTGGTCGCGAAAAGGAAGTCCAGCGTATGATGGAGATCCTTTCGCGTCGCACCAAGAACAATCCGCTTATCTTGGGCGACCCCGGCGTGGGCAAGACGGCCATCGTCGAGGGTCTGGCTCAGCAGATTGCAGCTGGCAACGTGCCCGAGAACCTTATGAACCAGAACATCTGGACGCTCGACCTGCCGGGCCTCGTTGCGGGCGCCAAGTATCGCGGTGAGTTTGAGGAGCGCCTCAAGAACGTGATCCAGGAGGCCACCGAAGCTGACGACGTCATCCTGTTTATTGACGAGATGCACACCATCATCGGTGCCGGCTCTGCCGAGGGCTCCATCGACGCGAGCTCCATGCTCAAGCCCGTGCTCGCGCGCGGTGCCTTCCAGATTATCGGCGCCACCACGGCCGAGGAATTCCGCAAGTACCTCACCAAGGACCCGGCCTTCGAGCGTCGCTTCCAGACCATCGATGTCGAGGAGCCGAGCGTCGAGGACACGGTCAAGATCCTGACCGCGCTCAAGCCGCGCTACGAGGAGCACCACCATGTGCGCTATACGCAGGGTGCTATCGAGGCCGCCGCGAACCTCTCCGACCGCTACATCCAGGATCGCTTCCTGCCCGATAAGGCCATCGACCTCATTGACGAGGCCGGCGCCCGCGCCCGCATCGCCGCCAACCGCGCGCCCGAGCCGGTGCGCGAGGCCGAGCATCGCGTGGAGGAGCTTAAGGCCGCCGCGCAGGAGGCCACCGAGAGCGACGACATGAACAAGGCCGCCGAGATCACCGAGCAGCAAAAGGCTGCCGAGATTGAGCTCGCCGAGGCCAAGGCTGCCTGGACGGCCGAGCTCGACGCCAGCCCGCTCACCATCGATGTCTCCCAGATTGCCGACATCGTGTCCGTGACCTCGGGCGTGCCGGTGTCCTCGCTCACCGAGAGCGAGAGCCGCCGCCTGCTGCAGGCCGAAAGCGTGCTCAAGACGCGCATCATCGGTCAGGACGAGGCCGTCGAGGCCGTTGCCAAGGCCGTGCGCCGCAGCCGCTCGCCGCTCAAGGACCCGCGTCGCCCCGGCGGCAGCTTTATCTTCCTGGGCCCCACCGGCACGGGCAAAACCGAGCTCGCCAAGACGCTCGCCGAGTATCTCTTTGGCAGCAAGGACGCGCTCATCAGCTTCGATATGTCGGAGTTTGGCAGTGAGTTCGAGGTCTCCAAGCTCATCGGTAGCCCCCCGGGCTATGTGGGCCACGACGAGGGCGGCCAGCTCACCAAGGCTGTTCGCCGTCACCCGTACTCGGTCGTGCTGTTCGACGAGATCGAGAAGGCGCACCCCGACATCTTCAATATCCTGCTGCAGGTGTTGGAGGAGGGCCGTCTGACCGATAGCCAGGGCAAGACGGTCGACTTCCGCAATACGGTGATCATCATGACGTCAAACGTGGGCGCCCGCGAGATCGCGCAGGATGCGAGCGTTGGCTTTGGCACCACCGGCGAGCAGGGCCTCACCTCGAGTGAGATCCGCGGCCGCGCGATGGGCGAGCTCAAGCGCCTGTTCCGCCCCGAGCTGCTCAACCGTATCGACGACATCGTGGTGTTCCAGAAGCTCTCGGGCGAGAACCTGACCAAGATTGCGCACCTGCTGGTGGACGATCTGCGCCAGCGCCTGATCGCAAACGGCATGAACATCAAGCTTACCGATGCGGCCTACGACAAGATTGTGGCGGAGGGTACCGACCTCACCAACGGCGCGCGTCCGCTGCGTCGTGCCATCCAAAAGCTCATCGAGGATCCGCTGTCCGAGGAACTGCTGGCTGGCGAGTGGGGCGAGGGCGATACCGTCCTGTGCGACGTGGCCGATGGCAAGTTTGTCTTTAGCCGCGGCACGGGCGAGATCCCGGCACCGCGTCCGGCGGGCACGCTTGGTGGCGATACCGCCCCGGCGGTACCGCACACCGGCAACGCCGCGCCCGTGAGCGGCGGCGTGACCTCGGGCCCCGGCGGCATGATGCAAGCCGGTTCCGGCGCGCTGTAGGGCGTGGCGACAATTTGATACGCGCAATCGAGGCGCTCCGGAAAGGGCGCCTCGATTTGTAGAGCTGCGGAAGTTGTGACCGTTACGCTATACGGTCCACCGTTAGCCGATGATGCGAGGGCGCTCGGCGTTTTCGACTGGTTTATGCACGCAAAGTCTGGGAATATACAAGTCGCATGTCTTACTGTCTAACCAGTTGCGCCAAGGAGGCACCATGGACTACAAGATTACCGGCTACGAGCCCGCCCAGCTGTTCCATTTCTTTGAGGAGGTCAGCGCGATCCCCCGTGGGTCTGGCAACGAGAAGGGCATCAGCGATTTCCTGGTTGCGTTTGCCAAGGAGCGCGGTCTCGATGTGTACCAGGACGAGGTCTACAACGTCATCATTCGCAAGCCCGCATCTGCCGGTGCCGAGAATGCCCCGACCGTGATGCTGCAGGGCCACATCGATATGGTGTGCGACAAGTTGGGCTCCGTTGAGCACGACTTTACGACCGATGGTATCGACCTGGTCGTCAAGGACGGCGTCCTCACCGCTAACGGCACCACTCTGGGCGCCGACAACGGTATTGCCGTCGCGCTTATGCTTACCGTGCTCAACGACGATTCGATTACCCATCCGGCCCTCGAGTGCGTGTTCACCACCGACGAGGAGACTGGCCTGGTCGGCGCCGAGACGCTCGACAAGTCCCAGATTAGCGCCCGCACCATGATCAACCTTGACTCTGAAGAAGAGGGCGTTGCCACCGTCAGCTGTGCCGGCGGCGTCGTCGTTACCTACACCTGCCCGATCGCGCGCGAGCACAAGACCGGTAGCACCCTCACGCTCGAGATTTCTGGCCTGTTGGGCGGTCACTCCGGCGCCGACATCCACCTGGAGCGCGGCAACGGCAACCTCATCATGGCCCGCATCATCGACCGCCTGATGGTCGCCGGCGAGCCCGCCATCGTTAGCTTTAACGGCGGCACCAAGGACAACGCCATCAACCGTGAGTGCAAAGCTGTTCTGGTCTACGCCGACCACGCTGCCGCCGAGGCCGCGGCCCAGATCGCAAAGGGCATCATCGCCGACGTCACTGCCGAGCTCGAGGTCTTCGACCCCGGCTTTACCTGCACCGTCGAGATTGCCGACGACGCCGAGGTCGAGGCCATGGACGAGAAGTCCGCGCTTGCCCTCATCCGCACCCTGCGTCTTGTCCCTAACGGCGTGATTCGCCGCAACGTCGCCACCGACGGCTCCGTCGAGGTTTCCTCCAACATCGGCGTGGTCGCCACCTCCGATGACGAGGTCAAGATTATGCTGTCCCCGCGCTCCTCGATCACCTCGCTGCAGAACGAGTTCAAGGACCGCCTGCAGACGCTTGCCGATGTCCTGGGCTTCGACGCCAAGTTTGAGTTCGAGTATCCCGGCTGGAGCTATGCCGAGCATTCGCCGGTCCGCGAAGTCTTTGTCGAGAGCTATCGAGAGCTCTTTGGCTCCGAGCTGCGCATCGAGTCCATTCACGCCGGCCTTGAGTGCGGCCTGTTTGCCGAGGCTCTGCACGGCCTGGACGCCATCGCCGTGGGCCCGACGCTCTCCGATGTCCATACCCCGGACGAGAGCATGGAGCTCGCTTCTGCCGAGCGCTTCTACGAGCTGCTCATCGACGTCCTCAAGCGCCTCGCTGCGTAAAGGTTGCGCTAGCAGCAGTCCGAGCCACGTGCTAGCGGATTGCAAATGACATTATGAGAGGGGGCACCCGGTCTTTTGCGACGGGTGTCCCCTCTCTTTTGTTTGATAATTGCGAAATTAAGGCCACCTAGTCCATTTCTGCCTTGATGAGGTCGAGGGTGCGCTGGCAGTTTTCGCGGACGGGGCCGAGCATATGCTCGCGCAGGTCCGCCATGCCGGGCAGGTCGGCGTATTCGTCCATGACCTCTTCCATGCAAATGGGCACCTCGTAGGCGAGGTCCATCATGGTCGCAAAGCAAAACTTCTCGGATAGCCCGGCATCGGTGAGTGCCGCCTCCAGCGCGGGGTCGCCCATACCGTGGTATCGGCGGATAGCGCCTGGACCGATGCGCCCCACACGATTTTCGCCGCCAACGCTCATGGCAAGGCGCGCCCGGCGGCGCATGCGCTCGTATGCCAGCCCCGATGCGACATCGTACATGGGTGCGAGCGCCGCGTTTGTGCCTTTGCCAAGGATGAGCGAGTAGTTTTTAGCGTGTGCGTCAGGCGCTCCGATAATGGCGTTATAGAACAACATATAGGTAAAAAGCACAAGATTCATGTGGTGGGGGACTGTGTTAATCAGTCGTTCTTGGATGTCTCGTGTAGTTGGTCCTCCGTCGGCGGTGTATTTCTGGATTGGCAATACACCGAGCGCCTGGCAAAAGTCCTCCTGATGCAGCCTTTCGATATTTCCGCTGCTATTGACCATTCTGTCGTACCGTTCAACGACGAGCGCGGCTTCGTCTTCAAATGTGTAATAGGAGACGTTGGCAGTTGGAATGCCAACACGACGAGCCGTTTTCATGCAGACGAATTCGTTTAAGGCCTGATGTTTGAACCCAACGACACCATTTTTGAAGATATGGGTAGTGGGGGATGACCCTAGACATTCGCACCATTGGCCATCATGCCAAGCTAGTGCAAATTTGCCTTGATTGCCGCCCAGGGACCAGCTTTCGTTGGAGCCCATCCATGTCTCTCTTTCGTCATCGCGAATTGCTTTGAGCTTGTGAGCGATTTGAGAATTGGTAAGCGGGCGGTATGCCGAGACCCTGCCGCGGGCGGCGTCTAATTGATCGGCTCGACAAAACTGAACGGCCCCCGCGCAGTCTAGACCGATATGGCACAAGAGGGCGACGGGGTTGTTGGATGCAACATCATGCTCGGTGGCAATAGCGCGACGCTGCTCTTGACTGTCGGGCAAAAGGCCAAATAGGAACGGGCGGACGATGCTATGGCCATACGTGCGATTGGAAAGCGGCATTGTTAGCGATAACGGTGCTCCGCGATAGGTTGGGGCGTATGCAAAGCTGCAGAGTCCATGCTCGTCTTGGCGGAGAGTGCCGGCGATTTCGCCACAAATGAGGGTCGCAAGCTCCATTTCTGCCATTTATTTCACAACCTTACAGCCAAAGGAGAGGTCTGAAGTGCCGGAAAGGCCTTGCTCGGCTGCGATTTGGGCCAGCAAGGCACCATAGAAAGCTGGCGTTCCTTGTCGAGCGGGTCGTCTGCCTACGCTTGGCTTTGGCAGGGCATTCGAGTTCGCGATAGGGAGGTCCGCTATCGTCATCGGATGTTCGGAGGGTGATGCGATGGAGTCGTTATCGCTTTGCGCAAAGAGACCTATGCCGAGTGCGTTAAAGACGGTCAACAGCTTGTCGAGCCGAATGCCCGTGGCATCTCCCAGCTCGAGCGATGCGAGCAGGCGCTCCGAAACACCGGCCTTTTTGGCGAGGGCGGCACGGGTGAGACCCTGAGTCTCGCGTGCCTGGCGCACGTAGATGCCAGCTTGGCGCGGTGTGGTGATGGGAAGGGTATCCACGGCTATCTCCTAACGTGCAGACTTTTGCATATTAGTATGACATGCAAAAGTCTGCACGAATAGGCATTATGCAAAACTCTGCATGAGACTCCTACATTGACGTTGGCTTATGAGAGGCGTTTTTTATATCGCGAGGATCCCCAGATGCTCAAGCAAGATCTTAAGCCCGATGAGGATGAGCACGACGCCGCCCACGATGGTGGCGGGTTTTTCGTAGCGCGCGCCAAAGGTGTGGCCGATCGCTACGCCGGCAACGGAGAAGATGAACGTTGTGACGCCGATAAGCGATACAGCGGGAACGATGTCGACCGAAAGCGCGGCGAACGAGATGCCCACGGCCAGGGCGTCGATTGAGGTGGCGATGGCGAGGATCAGGTACTCGCCTAGGTCAATCTTTTCGGCATCCTTGCCGTCGCCTCCATCCTCGTCTTCGGTAAAGGCTTCCCACAGCATTTTGCCGCCGATGAAGGCCAAAAGGATAAAGGCGATCCAATGGTCGATGGGTCCGATGAAGCCCATGAATTGACTGCCGAGCGCCCATCCGATTACGGGCATGCCGGCCTGAAAGCCGCCAAAGAACAGGCCGAGCACCACGGCGACTTTAAGGTTGATCTTCTTCATGCCAAGGCCCTTGCAGATGGAAACGGCAAAGGCGTCCATCGAAAGGCCAACGGCGAGCAACACGAGCTCTGCGAGTCCCATAGTCTGGCTCCCTCTCTGCGGGCGGGCCCGCGTGTACCTCTTGGGGGAGTAACAAAAAAGACCCGTGGCGTACGCGTTGCGCGCACAGCCACGAGTCTCGTTCATTAAGGCAAGCCAGGCCGCATCGGCCAGTGTGTTGACTTGCCGCGCCACCGGAGGCGAACCCGATCACGCGACTACTCCCTCATTTATGCGAATCCCGATGCTACCACATAAGCAGCTCATTTGGATTGGGCTCTCAGCTGTGTTCGCTCATTCTGTAAGCATCGGATTTTGCGGGCGTCACAGGGGCAAACCGTGAGAAACTTATTGACGTTTATGGAGCGTATACGATGGGAGCGATGCCTTGGATAAGAACGAGCTGCAAAAGCGTATGGAACAGGCCATCCGCCTGACGGCACCTGGTCAGCCGATCCGCACCGCCCTCGACATGATCATCGCCGGTCACCTGGGCGCCCTTATCTGCGTCGGCGACACCGAAAACGTGCTCGCTGCCGGTAACGACGGCTTCCCGCTCAACATTTCGTTTACCTCGAACCGCCTGTTCGAGCTTTCCAAGATGGACGGCGCCATCGTTATCGATGGCGACCTCACCCAGATCCTGCGCGCCAACTTCCACCTCAATCCCGATCCCTCGCTTGCCACGAGTGAGACGGGCATGCGTCACCGTACTGCCGCTCGCATGTCGGTGCTCACCGATGCCATCGTGATCTCGGTCTCGGCCCGTCGCGCCGTCGTTAACGTGTACGTTCACGGCAAGAGCTACGAGATCCAGCCCGTCACCACCATCATGAGCTCGGTCAACCAGCTCGTCGCCACGCTCCAGACCACCCGTCAGTCGCTCGACCGCTCCTTGCTGCGCCTGACGGCCCTCGAGCTCGACGACTACGTCACGCTCGCCGACATCACCGGCATTTTCTCGAGTTTCGAGATCATGCAACAGGCAAAGACCGAGCTTAAGGATTGCATCGTCAAGCTGGGTAACCAGGGCAAGCTCGTGCAGATGCAGCTTGAGCAGCTCGCGGGCTCCAGCATGGATACCGAATACGACTTGATGATCCGCGACTACGCAAGCGATTCCTCTGAGGCCAACGCCGAGAAGATTCGCGCCGAGCTGAGTCGCATGACGCCTAAGGACCTGTCTGACCCGCAGCACGTGGCGGCAGTTCTGGGCTATGACGACCTGGACGAGGACTCCGTCATGACACCGCTGGGCCTGCGCACGCTTTCGCGCGTGTCCGTCGTGCGCGACGGCGTGGCCGAGAAGATCGTCGACGAGTACGGCTCGCTGCAGGAGCTCATGGATGACATCAGCGAGGATCCGGAGCGCCTGGGCGACTTTGGCGTCAACAACCCTGCCATTCTTGCGGACTCGCTGTACCGCATGAAGGGCACCAAACAGGGGAACGCATAATGGCGCCCGTATGCGCCGTGGTCGTTGCCGGTGGCAGCGGCCAGCGCTTTGGTAACCCCGGCGGCAAGCAGCTCGTTAACGTGGCGGGCCGTCCGCTTATGAGCTGGTCCATCCGCGCGTTCGATCGTAGCGACAAGGTCGGCCACATTGTAGTGGTGTGTCCTGCCGAGCGCCGTGCCGAGATGCGCCGCCTGGCCATCGACCCGTTTGACTATGACACGCCCATCAGCTTTGCCGATGCCGGCGATACCCGTCAGGATTCCACCCGTGCCGGCGTGCATGCGGTTCCGGCGGGCTTTGAATACGTCGCCATTCACGATGGCGCTCGTCCGCTCATTGCGACCGAGGCCATCGACCACGCTATCGACGTGCTCGTGAGCGACCGTGCTCTCGACGGTGTCGTGTGCGGCCAGCCCGCGATCGACACGCTCAAGATCGTCGATGGCGACAATATCGTCGAGACGCCGCCGCGTGAGCTCTATTGGGCCGCGCAGACGCCGCAGATCTTTAGCGTCGATGCTATGAAGCGCGCCCACGCTGCAGCCATTGCCGAGGGCTTTACCGGCACCGATGATTCGTCGCTGGTCGAGCGCATGGGTGGGCGCGTCCGCTGCGTCCAGAGCCCGCGCGATAACCTTAAGGTGACGGTGCCCGAGGACTTGCGTCCCGTAACCGCGATCCTGCTTGGCCGCATGGCCGAGGGAGAGGACCTTCCCCATGTTCAGTAACCTGCGCATTGGCCATGGCTACGACGTTCACCGTCTGGTGGAGGGGCGTCGATGTATCATCGGCGGTGTCGACATTCCCTACGAGCGCGGCCTGCTGGGCCACTCGGATGCCGATGTGCTCGCGCACGCCTTGGCCGACGCCATTCTGGGCGCCTGTCGCGGGGGAGACATCGGCAAGCTATTCCCCGATACCGACCCCGCCTATGAGGGTGCCGATTCGATGGTGCTGCTCGCCCGCGTAATGGACTATGCGCGCGAGCTGGGCTTCGAGTTTGTCGATGCCGATTGCACCATTGCCTGTCAGCAACCCAAGATCACCCCGCACCGCGATGCCATGCGCGCCAACCTTGCCCATGCCCTGGGCGTTGACGTCGAAAACGTGGGCGTCGCCGCCACTACGACCGAAAAGCTCGGTTGGGAAGGCCAGGGCGAGGGAATCGGCGCCTGGGCCGTCTGCCTGCTACAGAAAACCGTTAAGGAGTAACGAATGCGTATCTACAACAGCGCTACCCATAAAAAGGAAGAATTCCAGCCCATCGAGTCCGGCAAGGTCCGCATGTACGTGTGCGGCCCCACGGTCTACGACAACATCCACATCGGCAATGCCCGCACGTTCATCAGCTTTGACGTGATCCGCCGCTGGCTCATCGCGAGCGGCTACGAGGTCACATTCGCCCAGAACCTCACCGATGTCGATGACAAGATCATCAAGCGCGCCAACGAGCAGGGCCGCACTGCCGCCGAGGTCGCAACGGAGTTCTCCGACAAGTTCATCGGCGTCATGCGCGCCGCCAACGTGCTCGATCCGGATGTGCGTCCTCGTGCCACCAAAGAGATCGGCCCCATGATCGCCATGATCAAGACGCTTATCGAGCAGGGCCACGCTTACGCAGCCGATAACGGCGACGTGTACTTTGCCGTGCGCAGCGATCCCAACTATGGTCAGGTCTCGGGCCGCAACATCGACGACCTTATGGTGGGCGCGCGCATCGAGGAGAACGAGGACAAGAACGACCCGCTCGACTTTGCCCTGTGGAAGGCCGCCAAGCCCGGCGAGCCCAGCTGGCCGAGCCCCTGGGGCGAGGGCCGCCCCGGCTGGCACACCGAGTGCGCCGCCATGGTGCACCGCTACCTGGGCACCCCGATCGACATCCACGGCGGCGGCTCCGACCTTGCCTTCCCGCATCACGAGAACGAGTGCGCCCAGGCTACCTGCGCCTGGCACCAGGGCTTCTCCAACACCTGGATGCACACGGGCATGCTGCTGGTCGACGGCGAGAAGATGTCCAAGTCGCTCGGAAACTTCTTTACGCTGGCCGAGGTCCTCGAGCAGCACTCTGCCGCGGCTCTGCGTCTGCTGATGCTGCAGACGAGCTATCGCTCGCCGCTCGACTTCTCTTGGGAGCGCTTGGAGGGTGCCGAGAACTCGCTCACGCGTATCGCCGGCACGGTCGAGAACCTGCGCTGGGCCGCAAGCCACGCGACGGCCGACGCCGATGAGGCGGCATCCGAGGCGTTTGCCGCCAAGGCCGCCGAGACCCGTGCCACCTTTAAGGAGTGCATGGACGACGACTTTAACACCGCTGGTGCCATGGGTGCCGTCTTTGGCTTTGTCACCGAGTGCAATCAGTATCTGGAGCAGGCGGGCGATGCTGCCGACAAGGCCGCAGTCCTGACTGCCGCCGATACGCTGACCGAGCTGCTCGATACGTTTGGCGTCGAGCTTCCCGAGCCCAAGGTCGAGCTGCCGCTGGGCCTGCTGGGCGTTGCCGCCGGCCTGGTTGCCTACACGGGTGACGACGTGGACGAGGCCGCTGCCAAGATTCTCGAGGCCCGTGCCGAGGCCCGTGCCGCCAAGAACTGGGATCTGGCAGATGCCATCCGCGATCAACTCAAGGACCTGGGCCTCACCATTGAAGATACGGCCGCGGGCACTCGTATCAAATCTCTCTAATCCCCGCGGTTTTCCCAAGCACCCGACCTTGCCGTTCAAACCGTCGCTCGCGTACTCAAGTACGCGTCGCTCCTCTTTCGCGGCAATCTCGGGCACTTGGAAAACCCGTACCGACCGCCCGAATTAATATTCATGGGCGGTCGTTTATTTTGTTTAGGTTGATAGTTGTATTTAGGAGGTCGCTGTATGGCCGACAAT
>CAKWZF010000013.1:19456-28118 GCA_934865005.1 uncultured bacterium
TCGCAAGCGTGCGCCTCGTGGTGGCAAGCAGGCTGCTTCTGGCTCGCGTCCGATTCGCCGCAATGACCGCGCTGCCGCTCCCAAGGGCCAGCGCGATCGCACCCAGGTTGCGCGTCCGCAGCGCGATCGAAACCGCGACGCTGTCCAGGCTCCCAAGGGCGAGTTTATCGAAGGTCGTCGTGCTGCCGCCGAGGCGCTGCGCACTGGTTTTCCCATCAAGTGCGCGCTCATTGCCGAGGGCGGGGAGCGCGATGCCGCCCTGTCGCGTCTGGTCGATGACCTCAACGCCGCGGGCGTCCGCATTAAGTATGTGCCGCGCGCGCAGCTCGACGCACTGTCGAGCCATGGCGCTCACCAGGGCATTGCGCTCGAGGTTGGTAACTTCCCCTATGCCGATGTCGCCGATATCCTCGACCGCGCGGGCGACGGTCCGGCGCTCGTCATCGTACTCGACCATGTGACCGACGACGGTAACTTTGGCGCTATCGTGCGCTCCGCCGAGGTCGTGGGCGCCGCGGGCGTCATCATCGCCAACAAGCGCGCCGCCGGCGTGACCGTGGGCAGCTACAAGACCTCTGCCGGCGCCGTCATGCACCTGCCCATTGCGCAGGTTCCCAATATCGCCCGAGCGCTCGATGACCTCAAGGCCGCTGGTTTTTGGGTGGGCGGCGCCTCCGAGCACGCCGAGGGCAGCTGCTGGGATGCTCCCTTCGAGGGCCGCGTGGCGCTCGTCATGGGCTCCGAGGGCGACGGCATCTCGCGCCTGGTGCTCGAGAAATGCGACTTTTTGACCAAGCTTCCCCAGCGCGGCATGACCGAGAGCCTCAATGTTGCCCAGGCGACCACGGCGCTGTGCTTTGAGTGGCTGCGCCGCAACGTCGGCGAGCTCATGGGGGAGGAGTAGCGCATGTCCAAAAAGAACCGTGCCAAGTCCAAGGCCAAGCGCTTTGGCGAGGGCTCGGCCAAGCCGATTGTTTCGGCCGCGACCTACGGCGTGGGCGGCAATGCGTTTGCGCAGGCCATCGCCGACCCGGTCTCGACGGTGCACTCCAATAAGCCCGAGCTGCTGGTGGTCGACGGCTACAACGTGATCCACTGCACGCCGCGCTACGAAAAGCTCGTGTACGACCATTCAGACGATCCGTATTCCAGCGACGTTCACGATATGGCACGCACCGCCCTCATCAACGACGTCGCCGCGTTTGCCCAGGGCCGCTACGAGGCCGTGATCGTGTTTGACGGCGCGGGCAACATCTCCAGCGAGCGCCCCAACCTGCCGGCCCGCGGCGTGCGCATCGAGTTTTCGCCGACGGGCGTCTCTGCCGATACCGTGGTACAGAAGCTCTGCATCGAGGCACGCGAGGAAGGCCGTGCGTGCTCTGTGGTGTCGAGCGACGGCACGATCCAGGCCGTCGTCATGGGCAAGGGCGTTACGCGCATCTCGAGCCGTATGCTGGTGGACGAGATCAAACAGATCGACAACGACGTGCACGAGGCCGAGGAGGCCCCGCAGATCAAGATGACCCTGGGCAGCCGTCTAAGCCCCGAGGCCCTGGCCAAGCTCAAAGCTCTGCGCGGGAGGTAGGGGAGTTGGCGGGGCGATGCTGTCTCGCTAACTCCATTCAGCGATGTCGATCATTCTTTCGAGGCGCCATGTTAGCGCCTCTTTTAGATAAGGCAGTCTCGCTGTAAGAGCGTCGTTTTTGGATAGGATTTCGATTGCCTCGTCAACGAAACCCTCGAGTTTGTCGCCGTCAAACCAGCCCATGTCCTCGACGAGCAACATTTGTTTGGCGGGGCTTGAATGAAATTGTGCGCTGGTAAAACTGTGCTCTCCCGCCCTAAGCTCCTCTAGTGATATGTTGCACCAGAGTGATGAGCCCGAATCGAAGATAGGGGCAGGTCTGCAGGCTAGCGTGTTTACGTTTCGCACAAGGCCAAAGTTACGCCAATGACGATCGTAGTTGGCGATGATGTCGTCGCACACGATCATGCGGTCAAGGGCATCCTTGACGCCTGTCACCCCGAGCTCCTCGCAGTTTGCTACGTATCGCTCGTAGTCGGTTAGTCGTTCATCTGCGTTTGCGTGCTGGTTTACATAGAACGCAGGGACATACTCTTCTTCATCAGTTAAGAAGACATCGCATATGCTCAGGGCGGAAGTGCCCGTGCCCTCGAGCGAGTAAGGCACATAATCGCAGGTGTTTAGGATGCGACGGTGGAGCGTGGTCGCCACCAGCTCGTTATAAGGTTCCTGGTTCAGGTGCGCTCCTGCCTTATGCAGAATTCGACGCCCGCCCTCGCATGTCCAGTACTTTTGAAGATTGCCGTCCGAGGTGTTGTCGGGCTTTGCGGCAGCCGCTTTTCCCTCTGGGGCGAAGGGTGCAATGGTTAGCGAGACGTCATCAAAGGCATTATTGAAGAAATTGATATCTTCCCACGCGAGGCCGGAGTCTTGGGGCCTAATCCAATACTGGTCGGATAAGGAGAGGCCGAGATTTCGCTGTACGAGTTCATCAGGAACATCGACTGCGGCTTCTGCAAGCAGGGAGGCTAGCCCAATGCGTGCGAGCGGGATACCGCGGCCGCGCCACCAGATGCGGAAGGAGTCGAGCGATATGGGGCTATTAGGGCCAAATACTCCAATAGGGGCGTGGGCGTAATCGATGTCGGCGCCGATGTGGGTAAAGTCTTTTCGTGATGTGCTGTAGACCAGCTGAGCGACTTCGTGCGTGCGGTTCATGAGGGTGAACGCGATCTCGCTCTTACCGTGGCCGCGGCGGGGACGTCCCCCCGTTTTGGTCACGGAGCGGAGCCGCGTGTCGACGCTGTCTTTGTCGATGAGCCATACACCAGAAGCCTTGCGGGCCTCAAGTGCTCCGTTTTTTATGAGCTCCTGCACCCTGCGCGGAGTGATGCCGAGCAGCTCGGCGGCTTCTTTGGTAGTAAGCATCGCGAAACCCTTCGCCAGAACGAATAGTTTTATATATAGCAATTGTAATTAAAACTATTCGTTCTGGCGAATGGTTTTAAGATTGAGGGCGCACTGACAGAAATGAACGGGCCTGGTACGCGTTGTTGCTGGATTTTGCATATTTGTATAACGCCGTGCGGCCTGTTGCGCCCCGTCCGCAATTCCTTTATTCTTAACTGGCTTCGCGTGAAAGCGCCAAGTGTGCCAGTGTGGCGCAACGGTAGCGCAACTGATTTGTAATCAGTGGGTTGCAGGTTCGATTCCTGTCACTGGCTCCATGAGAGTTTCGGGCTCTGTCTCTATATGGGACAGAGCCCGTTTCTATTTAGGTGGCGCGCCATCAGGTTAGCGCCCATCCCGTTTTTGGTTTGTCTCGTCCTCCAGTTTGTCTAAATCTGTAACACCAAGACCGATATTTGGCATCTAACTGTTACAGATTGAGATGAAACTTAGGGTGTTTTAGGAATATCTTGATCTGTAACATGTAGAAGCGGAATAGGCCTCTTGCTGTTACAGATCGAGACAAGGGCGGGTGCGGACCTGGATGTTCTGCTCGAGCGTGGATTTCTGGACACGCGAGCGAAGAAAATCTTCCGACCGGAGAACGAGCGTGGATAATTAACTTGGATAGGGAGCTAAGGTAAACACCGATTGTCTATCGAAGGCTTTAGAAACGACGACCCCGATTTCATTGTGGAATCGGGGTCGTTTGTGCCTGAGGAATCCGAATGGATTAATCGAGCTCCTAAGGGACTTCTTGGGTTCTTGCTAATGGTCTGCCGAGGATGTCCCCAATGCAAGCAGCGGGCATCTACTCAATATAGTTGGGATTCTTCTTGATGATCACGCGTGCAGCGATGAACGAGACGACGATGGCGATGACGGCGACAACGCACGCCAGTACGAAGTTGCCCATGGATCCATCGGGAGCGATAAAGATCAGCGCAGAAAGAAGACCGGGGCATGCTCCCGCAACATACTCCTTCAGGACGAAGATACCTGCAGGGAGTCCCGCGCAGAGGGCGCCGATTGCCGTGCCGACAAGCAGGCGGGGACGCTCGATGAGGCAGCCGTAAAATGCGGGCTCAGTTACGCCACAGAGTGCGGTGACGGCAACCGTGGTGACCATACCTCTCTTCTCCTTGTTGCCTTTCATTGCAGTTGCCAAGGCGAGACTCGTGCCGCCAATGCAGAGGTTTGAGATGAAGCCAAAGATGATGGGTGCCCAGCCGAGCTGCGCCAAGCTCGTAACTTCGATCGCGATGTAGGCCTTATCAAGACCGAGCATGACAAAATAGGGGTTAAGGGCTGCAAGGATTGGAGTAGCGATAAATGCCACGTTATCCATGAGCCACGTGGCGGCATCACTCAGCGCGTAGCCCATCATGCTGCCGGCGGGGCCGAGGATAATCAGCTCAACAGGCACGACGATGAACATGGTGAGCAGCGGCTTCAAGAACAGTTTGGTAATGTCGGGGATGATTTTCTGAAGACCGCGATCAACAAAGTACATGAACACAACGCCCAGTACGATTGGCACCACCGTGCTCGAGTAGTCATTCGTCGGGATGGGGATGCCAAGAAAGTCGAGACCCTCAGCACCGCTAATAGACGAGCTAATCATGATTGCGCCCAGCAGTGCGCCCATGATAGGCTGCATCTTCATGACGGCGGCGAGCTGATAGCCGAGGTAAACGGGCAGGAAGCTAAATGAGGCGCTGAAGATCGCCAGCAGAACCTGGGCGGTTCCGCTATCGGTGCTCAATCCACAATAATTGACCAGGAGATTCTTGATCGAAAGAATGAGTCCGCCAACGATGAGCGCCGGGACGATGGGCATGAATACCTGTGCAGAGACGTTCCCGAATTTCTCAATCAAGCCCATGGCGGTGTTACCGCTTTTAATGCCTTCTGCAAGGTCTTTGGCGGTTTGGGCATCGTCGGCAACCGTGCCACCGCCGACTTCGATTCCCGCGAAGTCGAGGAAGTCGTTGTAAGCCTCGGTGACGTTGGGGCCGATGATCACCTGAAGCTGGCCACCGCTGACTACTGCCCCGAGCGCCTGGTCGGCCGATTTGGCGAGCTGGAGATCGATGATCGAGGTGTCTCGTGCGTCGATGCGAAGGCGCGTCGCACAATGAGTTACCGATGTAATGTTCTCTTTGCCGCCAACAGCCTTTAGGACTGTTTCGGACATTGCCTGATATTTCATCTCTTTCTCCTAACCTTCCTGCTCCTGATACTTCGAGATAAGGTCTCGGTACCAATACCAGCTCTTTTTGGGGGTGCGCTCCAGATTGTTCTCGAAGTCGATATGGACAAGTCCGTATCGTTTTTCGTAGCCGTTGATCCAGCTATACAGATCCATCGTCGACCAGAGGTAGTAGCCCTCAACGCGCGCGCCGTCGCGCTTAGCCCTCATCATGTGCTCGATGAACTGGCCCAGAAGCTCGATGCGGTCATCATCGTGGATCATTCCGTCTGCGTCTGGTTGCTCATAGGCGCCATGTCCGTTTTCCGTAATAAAGATGCGGGGCGCGTCATAGCGCTCGTGGACATCCATGATGGTTGAATACATGCAACTTGGGAGTATTTCGCGGCCCCATTTATTGCGGGGAACATTGCTGTCGCGGGCGCTTTCAAACAAGGGCGCAATGCATTTTCCTTCGACCTTTTTGCTCGAACCGCCCTTATTGTTCGCCGAAACGGCAAGCTCTCCACCGTGCCAGTCGGTTACATACTCTCGGCAATACACGTTGAGTCCAATAAAATCGACTTTACCGTCGCTGAATTCTTCTACGTCATTTGGGGATCGATAGAGCGAGACGCCAAGTTTTTCAAGGATTTCGTCCATTTCTGGCGGCAGTTGACCCTGAAGCGCTGGTGCCAGAATCATGCGATTGGCGAAAAAGTCTGCGTATCGAAATACGTCATCGGGGTGCTCGGTTGCCGGGTCGAGTTCGACAACGCCGCCATCGTGGACGGCGCCGATGATGCCGTCGTAGCCCATTTGACGATATGCTCGGACTGCGAGTGCGCTTGCGCGCATCAGGTTGTACTGAAACTGCATGTACGACTGAACATCGAGCGATCGATTGGGGGGATAGTTGCCCAACATGTTTACGCAGTAGCTGTAGAAATGCGGCTCGTTAACGGTAGCCCAGATTTTGACGCGGTCTCCAAAGCGCTCAAAGCAAATCTTGGCGTATTTGCAGAACCACTCTGCCATGTCGTTGTTCAGCCATCCGCCTTTGCAAGCAAGCGTGAATGGCAGATCGTAATGGAACAGCGTAACGTTGGGCTCTATGCCATTTTCGAGGCAGCAATCAATGACCCGATTATAAAAATCGATACCCTCTTCATTCACTTTGCCGATACCGGTGGGGATGATTCGACTCCATGAAAGAGAGAAGCGATAGGTGTTTTGTCCGCCTTCTTTCATCATGCGGATATCTTCTTCATAGCGATGGTAGAAGTCGCAAGATACATCACCGTCAACATGGTTGATGTTCTTATTGCTTGTGTGGCTAAAGAAATCCCACTCACCAAGGCCTTTGCCGTCTTCGTTCCAGGCACCCTCGCACTGATAAGACGCCGTGGCGGAACCCCAGAGAAACGGCATGTTGTTCACGTTGCCCATGAATCCCCTTTCCATCATTCAACACGGTGGATACGTGTGGCGGAATTATGATTAAGATGACGTCAACTGATTTGAATCATAGGAGAACGACCAAAGCTGTTTGATTCAATAAATGAATCATGATTTCGAGGAGAGCGGAAAGAGGGATCACGTGAATATCAATGACTTCGATGTGCTCAATCGCATTAGCTCCATCATCAACAGCGAGTTTGGGTCAAACGATGCCGCCATCGCTCGATATCTCATCGCTCACATTAGGCGTTCGAGCGAAATCAATGTTGCCGCAATAACCCGCGATGCATTCGTGACCCGTTCCGCTGTTCGTCGTTTCTGCAATCGATTGGGCTACCAGTCTCTTAGCGATTTGAAAGAATCATTTACTCAGTCAGTCTTTCCAAGCGACTTAAGCCATCGAGAGGAGGAATTTGGCTACGAGGAGTACAGGGCAGAGCTCGACGTTCGCATGATCGAGATGTTCGCTGAGGTTGAAAGCGGCGTGTCCGATATCGCTATTAAGCATCTTGTCGACGAAATTGATGGCCATAAAAACGTTGAAATCTGGTGCACCAATAATGTGAGCGCCAATCTCGTACGATTTCAGCAGGAAATGTTTTATGCGGGCAAGATAGTTCGCATAGTTGCTGGGGCTAACGTCGCGGAATTGAAAAACATGGGAGACGCTTCGCAGTCATTGATAATTCTCGTATCGGTCTCCGGGCTATTTGCGTCACAGGCGCGTGAGTATCTTGATTGCCGTTCGGGCAGGAAGATTCTAATTACTGCGTTTAGCAACGATGACAAATCGAGGTCTTTTGACCGTGTATATCGTCTTGGTAATGCGGGAAACGGAATTGACCGACTCGGCGTTTATTCGAAATACGCCATGACTTATTTTTTCGACTTGCTATCGTCGTGTTACTTGAGTCGCTACCCCTGCACCAAGGGGGAGCCGCTCTATGGGTCTACTTTGGCCTGGCCCGAGTAGTTGCGGCTTTACAGTTCTCTCGCCTGGAGAATGAACGTGGATAATCTGCCACTTTGGCCTTAGAGCCGCGCTAAAAGTGGGAGATAATCCACGCTCGATCGTGGCGTGGAAGCCCCGATCTCGACCTATATATAGGTGCAAATAAGCCGTTATCGAAGTTCGATCCTGAAGGTGTACTCCACTACACCAAAGTGTTACCTCGGGAAACGTCACCTCAGTATCCAAAACTATCGACCTTCATATCCAAACTCAACAAAACCGCAGGTCACGACTATATAGATACGCCCGGAACCGTGTATCTAGAGGTTTTCGTTGACAGCTTCCAAGGTTGCATCGTATTATCTTTTTCGTTCGCGGGGGCGGCGGTCCAAAAGACCAAAGGACCTGCGGATACTTGAACGATTGGGAGTTTGCCCGAGTGGTTAATGGGGACGGGCTGTAAACCCGTTGGCTCTGCCTACATAGGTTCGAATCCTATAGCTCCCACCCGTCAAGTGCCTGTATAGCTCAGTCGGTAGAGCACTTCGTTGGTAACGAAGAGGTCACCAGTTCAAGTCTGGTTGCAGGCTCCATCCGGCGGTGTAGCTCAGTTGGTTAGAGCACACGGTTCATACCCGTGGCGTCACTGGTTCGAATCCAGTCACCGCTACCATAGGTAACACGGTGGCTTCTCAATAGTATGTTGAGAGGCCACTATGGTATAAAGGCAAAGTCCCGTCCGGGGACGACCTGTTTAGAGGAGGGCTTTATGGCCAAAGAGAAGTTTGAGCGCACTAAGCCGCATGTTAACATCGGCACCATTGGTCACGTCGACCACGGCAAGACCACGCTGACCGCTGCCATCACCAAGGTTCTCTCCGAGACCGAGGGCTGCAAGGCTGACTTCACTGCGTTCGAGAACATCGACAAGGCTCCCGAGGAGCGCGAGCGCGGCATCACGATCTCCGTCTCCCACGTTGAGTACGAGACCGCTGCCCGTCACTACGCTCACGTTGACTGCCCGGGCCACGCTGACTACGTTAAGAACATGATCACCGGTGCTGCTCAGATGGACGGCGCTATC
>CAKWZF010000014.1:0-27054 GCA_934865005.1 uncultured bacterium
GAGCAGGACTGTAGAGCAGGAAAGTTCATATGCGGCCGCTGGCGCCCGGGCAGCGCCGGGGACCTTTCTGTATCGATGCGGCTTCTGAGCCGGATTGGCGTCGACAACGTCCGGCAAGGTTAGCCAGCTGCGTCGAATTTCCGGCGTGCTTTAGCTGAAAGAAAAAGATAGTGTGCGGAGCTTTGCTCCGCATTTGGGATGGGAGCCCCTGAGGGCCGCGGGAGCCGGGCGGCGCATATGAACTTTATCGCGAGTTCCGCACGCAAAGGAAAGCACTTAATGTGCTTTCCGTCTTGCGCAGGACTGTAGAGCAGGAAAGTTCATATGCGCCGCCCGGCTCCCGCGGCTCTCAGGGGCATCTCTCATGCAAAAACTGTCGTGGGGTAAAGTCCGAGGTCAGTGGCGTTTTATACCGAGAAATCCAAAAAAGTTGAAAATTCATTACAAATTTGCGTTGACTTTAGGTAACTAAAGTTTCATACTCCTTTTCAACCACTGGGGGATGTGAACACGCACGGATCGTTCGCATCATGATTGAAGAGGATTTCTTAGACATGTTCACGCATCAGCTAAACATTATCAGCGTAGTAATTATCTGATGCGGGTTAGCACATACAGCTAGCCCGTACGATAACGGGCGGCTGATGAAGATGAGGGCCGTCGAGCGCAACCGACGGCCCTCATTTTTTATGTCTAGGAAGTTCTTTTTAGAGGAGGAAATGTAATGAACGGAGTTTTGCTCATGGTTGTGGCCGCGGCGGTGCTCGCCTGCGGCTATCTGGGCTATGGTCGCTGGCTGGCCAACAAGTGGGGCGTTGACAAGGATGCCCTCACGCCGGCCAAGCGCATGAAGGACGGCAACAGCTTCTCGCCCGTCTCCGCCTTCACCGCGTTCTCGCACCAGTTCAGCTCGATCTGCGGTGCTGGCCCCGTCACGGGTACGATCGTCGCCATGGCCTTTGGCTGGCTGCCCGTCGTGCTCTGGGTCCTCGTCGGCGGCATCTTCTTTGGTGCCGTCCACGACTTTGGTGCCCTGTACGCTTCGATGAAGAACAACGGCAAGTCGCTCGCTCAGCTCATCGAGAAGTACATCGGCAAGACCGGCCGTCGCCTGTTCCTGATGTTCTGCTGGCTGTTCTGCATCATCGTCATCGCCGCTTTCACCGACATGGTCTGCAAGACGTTCATGTTCACCCCGGCCGTTGACGCTTCTGGTGCTGCTACCGGTGCCATCGACTTCACCAAGTCCTATGCCGCCGGCTGCGCTGGTACCATTTCCATCCTGTTCACCTTCGTCGCTATCGCCTTTGGTTGGGCCCAGAAGAAGTTCAACCTCACCGGCGCTGCCGAGTTCGTCACTGGCGTTGTCCTCATGGTTCTCATGTTCGCCGTCGGCATGCAGTTCCCGGTCTACCTGGATAAGTTCCAGTGGTTCGCCGTCGTCATGGTCTACCTGGTCTTCGCTGGCGCTATGCCCATCCAGATGCTCAAGACCCCGCGTGACTACCTCACTTCCATCATGATGATCGTCATGATCGTCTGCGCTGTCCTCGGCATCGTCGTCCTGGGCGTCAACGGTCAGGCCACTATCACCGCTCCGGTCTTCACCGGCTTCTCCACTGCCTCCGGCATGATGTTCCCGGTCCTGTTCGTCTCCGTTGCCTGCGGCGCTCTCTCCGGTTTCCACAGCCTCGTTTCTTCCGGCACCTCTTCCAAGCAGGTCGAGAAGGAGCAGGACGCCGTCAAGGTCGGTTACGGCGCCATGATCGTCGAGTCCTTCGTCGGCATCCTTGCCATCATCGTTGCCGGCATCATGTTCTCCGATATGAACACCGCCGGTACCGGCGCCCTCAACGCTGGTGTCGCTTCCACCCCGTTCCAGATCTTCGCCGCTGGCATCTCCCGCGGTATGCAGGCCTTCGGTGTTGACGGCACGCTCGCTACCGTCTTCATGACCATGAACGTCTCCGCTCTGGCCCTGACCTCGCTCGACGCCGTCGCCCGCATCGCCCGCACCTCGTTCTCCGAGTTCTTTGCCCAGACCAACGACGCCCTGGCCATCGAGTCCAAGGCCGGCTACATGAAGGTCCTCGGCAACCCCTGGTTCGCCACGGTCGTCACCCTGCTTCCCGGTCTCGCCCTCGCTTTTGGTGGCTATGCCAACATCTGGCCGCTCTTTGGTGCTTCCAACCAGCTGCTCGGCGGCATGACCATGATCACCCTCGCCGTGTTCTGCAAGTGCACCGGCCGCAAGGGCTGGATGCTCTACGTGCCCGTCGCCTTCCTGCTCTGCTGCACTTTCACCTCGCTGGTCCAGAGCGCCATGGGCTGCATGACCGCCGTCCAGGCCTACGGTTTCTTCGGTACCATCCCGGCTACCGCCACCACGGCCGCCGTTTCCGTCGCCGCCACCAAGGGCCTGCAGCTTGTCTTCGCTGTCCTGCTGATGGTCCTGGGCCTCATCGTCGCCGTCAACTGCCTCAAGGAGTTCTTCGGCAAGGAGGCTGGCTCCATGCCTGATGAGGAGCCCGAGTGGTCCGAGATGGGCAAGGCCGAGTACGGTCGCGCCGCTGCCGCCGAGGCTCCCGCTGACGCCGAGGCCGCCAAGGCCTAGTCAGCTTGATGGACTAACCGTTCCATCCATATGACTCGGAAAGATCGGGTCCGCGACTTCGCGGGCTCGGTCTTTTTTTCATGCGAAAGCGGGTGACGCTCGAGTGTTCTCGCAGATGTTTTGCGTGGATAAGGGCGCGCGTTGTACCATATAGACGTATATGTGTACATATGAAAGGGGCCCCGTGGCCAAGACGGTATATTCCGATAATCAAAACAATGTCGATGCTTTGGCTGAGCGCCTGAGCAGCCAGACGTCGCTTTCTGCTGAGCGTGCCAAGCTGGTTGCCTACGACCTGCTTTGCCGCAAGGCGCTCAAGATTAAGTCGAGTGCGCTGGCGCAGATTTTCCGCTCCGTCGATAAGGAGTGCGACACCAAGGCGATGCGCGATGAGCTTATCGCGGCAAAGATCGTGACCAAGATCGAGGGTAGCGGCATTAACGGGCGCCCGGCGTTCTATACCATCAATGCCGAGATCCGCGATGTCCAGGAGCAGCCTGCCGAGTCCGTCGAAGATTTTGTCGTCGAGGATTCCGCTGACGTGCCTGCTGTGGAAGAAGCTGCTCCGTGTGAGCATGTCGATACCGATGAGTTGCTCGATGAGAACGTCGTGCGTGCCTTTACGGCCAAGGCAGGACGCGGCGGTTTTGGCGGGGGCGGCAAGCGCGATGCACAGCGCCGCGCCCAGCAGGAGCGCTTCCGTCGCGCCGTTGCTCAAAAGGGTGAGACGGATGCCGAGGCTGTTGAGACCGAGGTTGCTGCCGAGTCGCAGAAGCCCACGAAGGAGCAAAAGCCCGTGGAGGCCCAAGAGCCCAAGCGCCGTCGCGGTGCTCACTTTAAGGCTGCACAGCAGGATGCCGCGCGTGAGGTTGAAGAGTCTTCTGAGGTTGCAGACGATGTTGAGGAGTCTGCCAAGAAGGCTCCGAGTTCGTGTCGTCCCGGCCGCGGTTTTGCGGGACGCGCGTATCCCGTAAAGCATCAGGGGAAGGGCGAGTCGGTTTCGACCACCCAGGACGAGAAGGTCGTTGAGCCGGCGGCTCGCGAACAGAAGCCTGCTGAGCCGCAGCTTGAGGTTGATGCCGAGGCTAGGGGCCAGCAGCCTACTGATGAGCAGGCGGAGCAGGGCGCGTCGAGCAAGCCTCGCCGCCGTCGCCATCGTGGGGGCCGCAGTTCCCATGCCGAGACTGCAGCCGAGAAGACCACGCCGCAGGACGAGGATGCGAAGGTCGAGGTTTCTTCGGGGCAGCCTAAGCGCCAGCCGGCGAAGGAGAGCAAGTCCGATCGTCCGCAGAAGCAGGCGCCTATGCCGAAGCGCGAGCGCAATTCCCAGGGCGATTCTAAGCGCAAGTCTCAGAGGAAGCCGGAGTCTGCCGCAGCAGATACTGCTGCCCAGCAGCCCAAGTCGGCCGTTCACGGCGAGGCCTCGGCGTTTGCCCTTGCCCGCGTTTTAGGCAGGCAGCTGCTCAAAGTTGTCCCTACGCCCACGGCGCTCTCTAAGATCAAGGAGCAGCAGACACAGATCGTAAAGGTCGAGGGCAAGGACGGCAAAAAGGCTCCGCAGCGCACTCAGCACAACGAGATGTCCAACCGCAAGATTGCCGAGGAAATCGCAATCATCCAGGCTTGGATCGAGCAGAACCGAGGTGCCGATACGCCGGTTGCCTCGCGCCGCCAGCGTGCCTACCAGATCTTTAACGACGAGAAGGCTTTTGACGGCAAGCACGGTGAGCGCTTGATCAGGCGTATGACCGAAAAGGGCATCAGCATGCAGGCGATCAAGGTCGCCCCCAATCGCCCCGTGCACTTTACGGGCTTCTTTACGCTGGGCGCCGACAAGCCGTTCATTATGGTCGAGAACCTGGACACCTACGACGAGATCGTCAAGCTGCTGCGTGGCCGCAAGCACGCCAAGCTCTTTGGCATCAAGGTGGGCGGCGTGATTTTTGGCGGCGGATGCAAGGCGAGCGTCTCGCATGCCCTGGACGATTATCTGGCTGAGATTGGCTATCGCTTTAACTACGTCTACTACGTAGGCGATATCGATCGCGAGGGCGCGCGCATTGTCGAGCAGGCTCGCAATGCCAATGTGGTTGAGATTCGCCTGCATGCCGGCATGTACCGTGCCATGCTCGCCGAGCATAAGCGTCGCGTGAAGGCCGGCGGCGAGTGCGAGCCCGCGGCTGCCAACCAGGGTGTGCCGCAGAACCTGGCAGCGACGATCAAGGATCTGCCCATGGTCACGCGCGTGCAGTTCCGCAACGTGCTGCGCGAGGGCGGGCGCATTCCGCAGGAGATTCTGATGACCGCAGACTATCGGGATGGCGACTCGGGAAGCTTCGACCGCATGCTGAACAATTAGCTCCGCCGTTCTACCGAACGGCGGTCTTCTTGACGCTGCGAGGGGCCCTGGCACGGCAATCTGACGTTCAACTTCGGCGGCGCGACCAGAAGGTCAGCGCCGCCTTGTTTCACGTCACCTTGCCATACCAGGGCCCCTCTCGCTGTCACGTCCAAAACATCGAGGTTAAGTGGCCTCCTGTTCGTGCGGAACTCGCGATAAACCTAAGCCGGTGTCCCCGCTCTCCCGGGGCCTGTGGTTACCTGGTTGTTGCATGCGGCTCGCTTTTCGGAATTGGGCTGATATTTCAAGATGTAAGGCGCTCTTGGTCCTAATGGGCTTGGGGCGCCTTCGCGTTTCCTCAGCTCCGCACCCTTGCGGGTTCGAATTCCTCCGCTTGCCCACAAGAAAGCGCTCCAGGTTCATAAGGGCCTGGAGCGCTGTGTTCTTAAGGGCTGGGACGGAGGGATTCGAACCCCCAACAGCCGGCACCAAAAACCGGAGTTCTACCGTTGAACTACGTCCCAATGTGTGGTGTTGCCCAAAAGCAACTCGTTTAGTTTACCTAATCTGCGAGGGCATCGCAAACGCCATCGAGCAGGCGTACGGCGAGTGTCTGCGCGTCGCTGGCCGTGAAGGTGCCGTTGTAGCGCGTCATGCCCGTGAGCTCAATGCGAATGCGTGCCGGCTTCTGCTGTGCGGCGACATTGGCAGTGCGGATGCGCTGGGCCAGGTTGTGGCACTCGGCGAGGGCAATCGTGGCGCGCGGTGCGGCGTCGGCGGGCAGCTCGTCGCTTGCGATCTCGAGCACCAGGTCAACGTCGGTTGGGACCTCGGAGTCGCAGAGCATCATGCCGCTGTTGTCGGTCGTTGCCGTGGCGATATTCCACATGCGCGACGCAACACTGCGTGCGATGGGGTCCTCGCCGATAACGGCAATCTGGAAGCGCTCGAGCACGTTGGCGGCGCGAGCAAAACCGATGCGGGACTCGGCTTCGGTGACCGAGGGCTTGCCCTCCCACACATGGTGCAGGCGGTTGATGTAGGCGTAGGTGTCCTGGAAGGCCATGCCGTCGGCAAACAGGCCGACATTTTCCTGGAACTGCTGCAGGGCGGCCTCGGTATGCGGGCCAAAGTAGCCGTCGTCTTCGCCACAGGCAAAGCCCAAAACGTTGAGAGCGCGCTGCAGGGCCTGCACATCGGCGCCATGGAAATTGGGCATGCGCAGATAGAGGGTGCGGTCGCCCAGCTTATACGAAGCGTCTACAAGGGCGCTCCAACAGGGGATATCGACGGCATGACCGGCAGCAAGGCCGCTGTCGAGCCTGAAGGTGCTGACGGCCTGCTCAGTGGTGGCTCCAAAGTACTTGTCGGTGACTTCGGCGGCATCAATCGTGTAGCCGAGCTGCAGGAGACGAGACTGCACGTCCTCGACGGCTGCTCCTTGCATGCCCGTTGTAATAGGTTCCATGAACGAACCCCTTTCGGCGTACCATTCGTACTATTTGAGCGTCTGTCGGATAGACAACGCAAAGGGATGCATAAACATGCACTCAACAGTGTAGCAAGTTGTGCCTAAATACGCTGCTGACAGGTTTTATAACCCCCGTTAGTTAAGGCGCTCCACAAAGAAATCTGCCATGGAGAGGAACAGCTCGCGTGCGTGCGGATCAAGCTCAACGTTCTCGATGGCCGCTTTGGCCTTAGCGGTCAGGTCGAGCGCGTAAGTGTGGGCGTAGTCGATGGAGCCGGTCTCCTGGAAGATCTCCACGGCGCGTGCGAGCTGCGCGGGATTATCGGTGCCTGAGGAAAGAATCGCCTCGACCTCGCCGTGGTGGCGCTCATCAGAGAGGGCGTGTACGGCGACAAGCGTGCGCTTGCCCTCGGTGATGTCGGTGCGGAAGTCCTTGTTGGCGGCTTCCTTAGTGCCGACAAGGTTGAGCAGGTCGTCCTGAATCTGAAAGGCAAGGCCCGTGTGCAGGCCAAAGGCGCGCAGCGCTTCGATTTGCTCATCGTTGCCGCCGCCGATAATGGCTCCGGCGGCAAGCGGCGTGGCTCCGCTGTAAAACGCGGTCTTGTGCGTCGCCATGTCCAGGTAGTCATCAACCGAGATATCAAAGCGCCCGTCGCGGACCCAACCCAGGTCGAGTGCTTGACCCTCGATGGTGCGGACGATCATCTCGGTAAGCTCGTGGAGCACGCGCAGCTTCACGTCGGACTCCAGCGTAGGGTCGTCGAGAACCGTCTTGGTGACCATGGTGAGCGCCAGGTCGCCACAATTGATGGCAAGGCCCGTGCCCTCGGTAAGGTGCATGCAGGGCTTGCCTCGACGAAGCTGTCCGTTGTCGGCGATGTCGTCGTGGATCAGCGCGCCCGACTGGAAATGCTCGATGGCTGCCGCGGCGCTGCGGGCGCTCTCGAAGCTACCGCCCACTGCGGTTGCGGCGAGCATGCAGATAAGCGGGCGGTGGCGCTTGCCGGTGTTGGCCGTAAAAGCCGAGAGCGGCGCATACAGGTAGCGCTCGATATCGGCAGAGGTCGCCTGTCCGTCAAAGAACGTGGCCAGATAGTCGTTAATCTGGTCAAAGTGCTGGGCTAAAAAGCTGGTAAACGGACTGGACACGGGTTCTCGCATTCTTTCTGAGGTTGCATTGATGCAATATGCAGACAACATATTGCCACATCAGGGCGTTTGGCGCGGCAGTTTTGGCGATTTAGGACAACGGGCGTGCGTTTGATGGAGTGTGCCTAAATCAGCCTAAAATGCTCGAGCGCCGCAACGACACCGTCGTGATCGACGGTGTCGGTCACGTAATCGGCCTTATCCTTGAGATAGTCCGGCGCATTGCCCATGGCGATACCGACATCGACGGCGTTCATCAGCGAGACGTCATTGCTGGCGTCGCCAATGCCGTATACGGTTCCGTGGTGGGGGTCGAGGGCGTCGAGTACAGACTGGATGCCCCCGCGCTTCGTGCATTCGCGGGGCGAGATTTCGGTTACCTCGAGTTCGAGCTCGTTAAAGCACAGCAGCGGCTCAAGTGCCTTATCTTGAGCGATGTGGTTGGCGAGCGATGTAGACATCAAGATCTTGTAGACACTGTAATGTTGCAGCTGCGTGACTGCGTCGCCCAGGGTGCGCGCGTATCCGGGGGCATCGGGGGCATCGGCACTCATGCGCACGACGCCGTTGAGGCCCTCAAAGCGGATGACCTCGCCCGATTGCTCAAGATAGGGGGCAAGATGCTGCAGCATGCTGGGCGTCATCGACAGATCGCGAATTGCGTGTCCGTTGATCTCGGCGTAACCGCCCGCAAGACAGACGATGCCGGTCCAGGGCAGCTCAAGAAGTTTGGGGTGGATGCAGCTGAGGGTGCGCCCCGTGCAGATAAAGGCCATGTTGCCGTTGGCGACAAACTCGCGGATTGCCTGCGAAACCGCCTCGTTGGGATAGGGGGAGAGGTCCCGCTCGTCTTCGGGAAGGTCTTGGGCGAGCCTGGGGTCTTGCCAGGCGAGCGTTCCGTCGATATCGAAGAAGCAGATATCGCCGCGCTTATGGGCTGCGCTGGCGGCAGGGGAGGCCGAGGTGGTGGGCACAAATTCCGGCTCGAGGCCCATGATCTGGTCAAAATGCTCTTTAACGCGGGGAACGGAGATGCCGATGACCACCTGGGCGGTCTTGCCCGTAATGATGAGGCCCTTGGCGCCCACCGCGACAAACGACGCGTTATCTGCAACGATGGAAGGGTCTGCGACCTCGACGCGCAGGCGCGTGGCGCAGTTGGTTGCGCCCACAATATTGCCAACGCCACCTAAAAGCTGAATTACCCGCTCAGCGAGGACGTGATCTTGATCGGATCGACTATTGACCTCGTCATTGGGAGATTGCTCTTTGGCAAAGCCGCTTTCCGTTAAACGATCGATTGCCGCGCGATTGGCAACATGATCCTCGCGGCCCGGCGTCTTAAGGTCATAGACCAAGATGAGTGCTCGAAAACTAACAAAAAAGATGAGGCTAAAGGCAAGGCCGATACCGAGCGCCAAAAGATAGGCACCGGCATGCGTGCGCATGAGCGGAATAAAGTTGAAGGCCGCCATCTCAATCAGGCCGCCCGAGAAGATGCCGACGATGCCAAAGAGATTCATGGTTGTGGCAAGGCAAGACGATAAGACGGCGTAGAGCAAAAAGAGCCCGGGGTGGGTGAACATAAAGAGAAACTCGAGTGGCTCGGTAACGCCGCAAACCACCGAGGCGACGATGGCGGGCAAAAGGATGACCTTAAGGCCGGCGCGGCGCTCTGGTTTTGCGGTGGAGTAGAACGCGGCTGCGATGGCGGGAAGGCCAAAGAGCTTGACCCAGCCGGTGGCGGTAAAACCGGCCCACGGCGCAAGTTCATTAAGGGGGCGCGTGCTATGGGAGAGGATGGGGAGCAAGCTGCTCCACGTGGCGTAGATGCCGTCGTTAATGACCAGGTTGTCGTAGTAGATCGGCATGTAGAGCAGGTGGTGCAGCCCCATGGGCTCGAGCGCTCGCTCCAAAAGCACAAAGATGCCCACGCCAAAGGGGCCGACGCTCGTAAGTGCATGGCGCAGCGTTTCGGTCATTGCGTATACGGAGGGCACGATGGCGGCCGAGATAGCGGCAAGGGCAAACACGGCAAAAAAGCTGATGAGGTAGACCAGCGAGGAGCCCGAGAAGGTGCCGAGCCAATCGGGAACCTTGGCATCGTAGAAGCGGTCATGGATGGCGACGACGGTTGCCGATACCGCCAGCGGGCCGATAGTGCCGGTGTCGAGCGTCTTGATGCCGTCGATGATGGTGATGCCGCTAGCGGAGGTCAAAGACGACGGGTACTTAAGTCCAAGATTGTCTCCGCTCAGCTTAATGATCTCGCTCAAAAAGAAGCAGTAGGCAAAATAGGCGACGAGAGCCTCGAGGCAGCAACGAGCCGGTTGTTTTTGGGCAAGACCGATGGGCAGCGCTACGGCAAAAAGGAGCGGGAGGCGTTTAAAGACCGTCCACGAGCCGCGCTGGATGATGGTCCAAAAAGCGTACCAAGGGGTTCCGTATACGGCGAGATCGCCGACGATGTCCGCAGTCGTTGCGAGAGCGGAGACGCCGACCATGAGGCCTGATATAGAAAACAGCATGGCGGGCGCGAACATTGCCCCGCCAAAGCGTTGGATTTTTTGCAGCATGTTCTGCCTTCCGAATATCGAGGCGCGTTGCGCGTGGGGAAACGTTTAAACAATGGATTCATTGTAGAGGACCAGACGAGTGTCGTACCGGCAGTTTTGAGCGAAACCGATTTGGGCATGACAGAAACCGTCAACGGCTAAATCCTGTCGCTTCACCGATATTCGGTTTAAACAACTTTAAGAAATGCTATCGTGCCTAGCCGGAAATGAATAATGTAGAGGTGAAACAATGCCAAAAGCGATATACGAAGGAATCTACCGAGAAATACGCTCGCGCATCATTAATGGGACCTATGCGTTTCAGGAGATGCTGCCAACCGAAGCCGAGCTGACCGCGGAATTTGGCTGCACGCGCAATACCGTCCGCCGCGCTTTGAGCATGCTGGCCGACGGGATGTTTGTGCAGCCCATACACGGCAAGGGCGTGCGCGTTATTTGGCTTAAGGGCGAAACCGACATGTTGGGCGCACTCGAAGAGGTTGAGTCGTTTGGCGAGTTTGCAAAGCGCAACAATGCCGTTGCATCGACGGACGTTAAGTCTTTCGAACATCTGGTTTGCACCGAGCAACTCTCTCGTCACCTGGGCTTTAAGGTGGGCGAGGAGTTGATTCGCGTAGTGCGTGTTCGAAGCCTCAACGGCAACGCGCGCCAAGTGGACCATGGCTATTTTTTGGCGTCGATCGCCAAGGGCCTGACTCCCGAGATCGCGGCAGATTCTATTTACGGCTATCTGGAGCACAAGCGCGGTGTCAAAGTGATGGCGAGCCGTCGTACGGTGAGTGTCGAGCTCGCCAACGATGAGGACTGCAGCTATCTTGACCTCGGCAAATACAACTGCGTTGCCGTCATGGAGAGTCAGTCGTACACCTCGGATGGCATCTTGTTTGAGGTGACGCACACTCGCACACACCCCGAGATCTTCCATTACCGCGTCAATTCCAAGCGATAGCCGGCTAGCTCGCAGCCTGACGAGACTCATGGCCTCAAAGAGAAAACGCCCGGTCAAACCGACGGTACATCGGCTTGACCGGGCGTTTTCTCTGCATTAGATAACAAATAATTGTTTATACAAAACTTGTCAAGTATCAAGTTGAAATTACCGTTCACCGAAGTTTTTCTACCGCTCTAGTAATACTTGTTCAAACAACTAGCCAAATAGCGTATCGTTCAAATCAGCAAAAGGGGCAAAGTCCCCGAGCCAATCTCCGAAGGCGGCGGCAAAGGGTGCCGCCACGGTGTGAAAGGGTGGATTGTAATGAAGAACGAAATGAGCAGAAGGCAGTTCCTGGGCTTTGCTGGTTCCGCGGCTGCAGTTCTTGGTCTGGGCCTCGTGGGTTGCGGTGGTTCTGCCGGCTCCGGCTCCTCTGCTTCTGGTGACGCTGCCGAGGTCTACTTCCTCCAATTCAAGCCCGAGGTCGACAAGGAGTGGAAGGAGATCGCCAAGGCCTATAAGAAGGAGAAGGGCGTCGAGGTCAAGATCGTGACCGCTGCCTCCAACACCTACGAGGAGAAGCTTAAGTCCGAGATGTCCAAGAGCTCCGCTCCGACCCTGTTCCAGGTCAACGGCCCCACCGGTCTTAAGAACTGGAAGGATTACTGCGCCGACCTGTCCGATACCAAGCTCCGCGGTGAGCTCATTGACGACTCCCTGGCTCTGCAGTCCGACGGCAAGGATGTGTGCATCGACTGGGTCCAGGAGAGCTTCGGCATCATCTACAACAAGCAGCTGCTCGAGAAGGCTGGCTACAAGGCCGAGGACATCAACTCCTTCGACAAGCTGAAGGCTTGTGCCGATGACATCCAGGCCCGCAAGGACGAGCTTGGTGTCGAGGGTGCCTTCACTTCCGCCGGCATGGACGACTCCTCCAGCTGGCGCTACACCACCCACCTTGCCAACATGCCGCTCTACTACGAGTTTGAGAAGGAGCACAACCAGGAGGACGACGAGATCAAGGGTGAGTTCCTCGACAACTACAAGCAGATCTTCGACCTGTACATCACCGACTCCACCTGCGATCCTTCGCAGCTTGCTTCCAAGACCGGCGACGACGCCACCAACGAGTTCGCAACCGGCAAGGCCGTCTTCTACCAGAACGGCTCTTGGGCCTACTCTGACCTCGTCAAGGCCGGCATGACCGACGATCAGATTGGCATGATGCCGATCTACATCGGTGTTGACGGCGAGGAGAACCAGGGCCTGTGCTCCGGCGGCGAGAACTACTGGTGCGTCAGTTCCCAGGCTTCCGAGGATGCCCAGAAGGCCACCGAGGACTTCATGTATTGGTGCGTCACCGCTGACACCCCGACCAGCATCATCGCCGACAAGATGGGTCTGACCGCTCCGTTCAAGAGCGCCAAGGAGACCACCAACGTCTTCTCGCAGCAGGCCGTTGCCATGGCCAAGGACGGCAAGAAGACCGTCGCTTGGGACTTCGTCTACATTCCCTCCGAGGAGTGGAAGAAGAACCTCAAGCAGGCTCTGATTGCCTACGCTGCCGATAACAGCAAGTGGGACGGCGTCAAGAACGCCTTCGTCGATGGCTGGAAGACCGAGAAGGCCGCTTCCGAGTAAGCAGTTGCTGCCCAAGCTATCTGATTAGCGACAGGGGGCGGGCAGACGTTGGTTTGCCCGCCCCCTGCATATTGAAAGGACCCTTTTATGGGCAAAGCACTCAAGCGCTGGTGGCCGCTCTTTATGCTGCCCACGTGCCTGGCGTTTATGATCGGGTTCGTGATCCCTTTTATCCAGGGCTTCTATCTCTCGTTCTGCCAGTTTATTATCATTAGTAACGCGCACTTTGTCGGTATCGAGAACTACGTGCGTGCGCTGTCCGATCCGCAGTTCTCCACGTCGTTCTTCTTTACCGTGGCGTTTGCCTTCCTGTCGACGGTGCTCATCAACGTAATCGCCCTGGCCATTGCGCAGGCGCTCACCCGCAAGGCGCTCAAAGGCACCAACATCTTCCGTACGATCTTCTTTATGCCTAACCTGATCGGCGGCATCGTGCTGGGCTACATTTGGCAGATTCTGATCAACTGCCTGCTCTCCAACGTGGGCGCCCAGCTCATTGCTCTTAACTCTGCTGCTGGCTTCTGGGGCCTTATCATCCTGACCCTGTGGCAGCAGGTCGGCTACATGATGATCATCTACATCGCTGGTCTGCAGTCCATTCCGTCCGACTACATCGAGGCCGCCAAGGTCGACGGCGCTACGGCATGGCAGACGTTTTGGAAGGTTAAGATCCCTAACCTGATGCCGACCATCACCATCTGCCTGTTCCTGTCCATCACCAACGGCTTTAAGCTGTTCGACCAGAACCTCGCCCTCACCGGCGGCGCCCCCGCGCACTCCACCGAGATGCTCGCCCTGAACATCTACAACACGTTCTATTCGCGTGCCGGTATCGCATGGCAGGGCATTGGTCAGGCCAAGGCGGTTATCTTCTGCATCCTGGTCGTGGCCATCTCCATGATCCAGCTTAAGGCCACGAGGTCCAAGGAGGTGCAGCAGTAATGAAACGCGATAAGGTTATTAACCGCGCGCTCTCGATTTTCTTTACGATCCTGTCGCTCGCGTGGATCTACCCCGTGTTTATGATCGCGCTCAATTCCTTTAAGAAAGCGACCGCAATCAGCACCACCACGGCGTTCGATCTGCTCACGCCCGAGACGTTCAACGGCCTTGCAAACTACTTGCACGCTCTTAACGAGCAGGGCTTTGCCTCGGCATTTATGTGCTCGCTCATCATCACGGTCACGTCGGTCGTGCTGATCTTGGTGTGCTGTTCCATGTGCGCTTGGTATGTGGTTCGTGTCAACAACAAGATCTCGAACTTCTTCTATTACCTGTTCGTCTTCTCGATGGTCGTGCCCTTCCAGATGCTCATGTTCACGCTGTCCAATTTGGCGGACCGCATCGGCTTCAACACGCCGTTCAACATCTGCTTTATCTACCTCGGCTTTGGCGCGGGCCTGGCGGTCTTTATGTTCGCCGGTTTTGTAAAGAACATCCCGCTCGAGATCGAGGAGGCGGCCATGATTGATGGCTGCAACCCGGTCCAGGTGTTCTTTAAGATCGTCCTTCCCATCATGAAGCCCACCTATCTTTCGGTCGGCATCCTCGAGACCATGTGGGTCTGGAACGACTATCTGCTGCCCTACCTTACGCTCGACTCCACCAAGTACAAGACCATTCCTATCTTGATCCAGTACTTCCGCGGCGGCTACGGCCACGTCGAGCTCGGCCCCATGATGGCCTGCATCATGATGGTCGTTATCCCTATCGTTATCATGTACATCCTCTGTCAGAAGTACATCATCGACGGCGTGGTGGCAGGTGCCGTCAAGGGCTGATGCCGTAACTGTTTTGCAAGTTTCTGCGGCGCCCCTCAGCGCGGCGCCGCATATCGAAAGGTAGAGACATGGCCGAGATCGTTCTCAAACATGTTCAGAAGGTGTATCCCAACAACGAGTCAAAAAAGAAGGGCTTCTTTGGCAAAAAGAAGAAGACCGAGGAGAAGAAGCACAACCTCAAGGTTACCGAGGACGGTGTGCTCGCTGTAGAGGACTTCAACCTCACCGTTCACGACCAGGAGTTCGTCGTCCTCGTTGGCCCCTCTGGCTGCGGTAAGTCCACGACGATGCGCATGGTCGCCGGCCTGGAGGACATTACCTCGGGCGATGTGCTCATCGACGGCAAGCGTGTCAACGACGTGGCGCCCAAGGACCGCGACATCGCCATGGTGTTCCAGAGCTACGCTCTGTACCCCAATATGACGGTGTACGAGAACATGGCATTTACGCTCGAGCTCAAGAAGGTTCCCAAGGACGAGATCGACCGCAAGGTTCGCTCTGCTGCCGAGATTCTGGGCATTACCGAGTACCTCGACCGTAAGCCCAAGGCGCTCTCCGGCGGCCAGCGCCAGCGTGTCGCTATCGGCCGCGCCATCGTGCGTGACCCCAAGGTCTTCCTGATGGACGAGCCGCTGTCCAACCTGGACGCCAAGCTTCGTAACCAGATGCGTGCCGAGCTCATTAAGCTGCGCCACGAGATCAAGGGCACGTTCATTTATGTTACTCACGACCAGACCGAGGCTATGACCCTCGGTGACCGTATCGTGGTCATGAAGGACGGCGTTGTCCAGCAGATCGCCACGCCGCAGGAGGTCTTCAACCATCCCGCGAACATCTTCGTCGCCGGCTTCATCGGCGTGCCGCAGATGAACTTCTTCGATGCCCAGCTGGTGCGCTCGGGCAACGGCTTTACCGTCAAGACCGAGGATATGAACGTGGCGCTCGCCCCCGAGACTTGCGCTCAGCTTGCCCTCAACTGGGACGGCGGCGACGTGAAGGAGATTACGGCCGGCGTGCGTCCCGAGCAGATTCTGCTTGCCGACAAGGGCGAGGAGGGCGCGCTCCAGGGTACCGTCGAGGTGACCGAGCTCATGGGCTCGACCGAGCATGTCCACGTGACCGCTCCCGACGGCCAGTTTGTCCTGATTATCCCCGTCGTCGACCTCGAGGCCAAGGGCGCGCTCAAGGCTGGCGACACCATCTGGTTCAAGTTTGAGAAGAACGCGACCCACCTCTTCGATAAGGTCTCTGGCAAGAACCTTATCTAGGCCCGGTGCAACCAGGCCCTTCCTTTGGGCGACTGCGGTATTGCCATCCTTTTGCCGCGGTCACATATAAGGCTCCCCTCCCGTCCACTGGGCGAGAGGGGAGCCTTTCTTTGTGTCGGGGCTGTCCATCGGCCAGTTTGTCTTGATTTGTAACAGGTAGGGCCGATTTCGGACGCTAGGTGTTACAGATCGAAACAGTTCCGCTGAGCTGACCATTTCATCTAAATCTGTAACACCAAAGGTGAATTTCAGCTGCTAGATGTTACAGATTGAGATAAACCCAAGGGGAGGGGCCGGTATGTCTCGATCTGTAACAGCTGGGACCGTTTTGGTTGAGTAGTTGTTACAGATTGAGATTGTTTGGTCGAGTCGGGTCACAGGGTAACGTACGGGCACAAAAAACGGAGCCGTGTTGCCACGACTCCGTTTCTCAAGAGGATGGGTAAGGGAAGCGAAATTAGTTCAGGTGCCAAATCTCGTCGTTGTACTGGGAGATCGTGCGGTCAGACGAGAAGGTGCCGGCGTTGGCGATATTGATGAGCGTCTTGCGCATCCAGGCGTCCTGGTCCTCGTAGTCGGCCAACACGCGCTCCTTGGTCTGGATGTACTCCTCGATGTCGAGCAGGGCCATAAACCAGTCCTTGCCCTTAATGTCATCGTGCAGGCGCTGCAGGCGCTCGACGTTGCCGGTCGCCATAAAGGCCGGGTTGGTGATGAAGTCCACCAGCAGTTTAATGCCGGGCTTGCGGTAGAGCACACCGGCGTCATAGGTGCCGTCGGCATAGAGCTGCTCGACCTGTTTGGACGAGGCGCCAAAGGTATAGATATTCTCGTCGCCCACGAGCTCGGCAATCTCCACGTTGGCGCCGTCGAGCGTGCACAGGGTTAGGGCGCCGTTGAGCATGAACTTCATGTTGGAGGTGCCGCTCGCCTCCTTGGAGGCCAGGCTGATCTGCTCGGAGATATCAGCGGCGGGGATCACGCGCTCGGCGGCGGTGACGTTGTAGTTCTCGATCATGACGACCTGCAGGTAGGGAGCCACGTCGGGGTCGTTTGCAATCCACTGCGACAGCGTCAAGATCAGATGGATGATGTCCTGCGCGATAGTGTAGGCAGGCGCCGCCTTGCCGCCAAAGATGATGGTGACGGGGTGCTTAGGTCTGTTGCCGTTCTTGATATCGAGGTACTTCCAGATGATGTAGAGCGCGAGCATCTGCTGACGCTTGTACTCG
This sequence comes from uncultured bacterium, assembly GCA_934865005.1. Taxonomy (GTDB): domain Bacteria; phylum Actinomycetota; class Coriobacteriia; order Coriobacteriales; family Coriobacteriaceae; genus Collinsella. The sequence goes on from CAKWZF010000014.1 coordinate 17,005, forward strand.
TGGATGCGCTTGACCTGGACGTCGATGATGGCATTGGAGGGAATGGTCACGCCCTGCTCGAGCGCCATGAACTGGCGCATGATGGCCTTGGCTTCGACCTTGGTGGCGGCCAGGCGCTCAAGAACGTCCTTGTCGTCGGCGAACTTGGCGAGTTTGCTCAGATCGCCGGTGCTGCGCCAGTCGGTGCCGATCACATCGTCGAGCAGGCTAGCGAGCGCGGGGTTGGCCCCATGGATCCAGCGGCGGAAGGTGATGCCGTTGGTCTTGTTGGAGAACTTCTCGGGATAGATTTCGTAGAACGGATGAAGCTCGGTGTCCTCCAAGATCTTGGTGTGGAGGGCGGCTACGCCGTTGATGGAGAAGCCAAAGTGGATGTCCACGTGGGCCATGTGGACGGTGTCGTATTCGTCGATGATGGCGACGCGCGGGTCATCGTGCTCGGCCTTCGCGACCTCATCGAGCTTGACGATAATGTCGGCGATGGCAGGGGAGACCTTCTGCAGGCTGGCGAGCGGCCACTTCTCGAGCGCCTCGGCAAGAATCGTGTGGTTAGTGTAGGCGACCATGGAGCGTACGATGGTCACGGCCTCGTCAAACTCGATGCTATGCTCGGTGGTGAGCAAGCGAATGAGCTCGGGGATGACCATGGTGGGGTGCGTGTCGTTAATTTGGACCACGGCGTAGTCGGCCAGATCGTGCAGGTTGCTGCCGCGCTCGATGGCCTCGTCGATCAGGAGCTGGGCGGCGTTGCTCACCATGAAGTATTCCTGGTAGATGCGAAGCAGGCGGCCCTGCTCGTCGGGATCGTCGGGGTAGAGGAACAAGGTGAGGTTCTTGGCGATCTCGGTCTTGTCGAAGTCGATGGAACTGCCGGGGACCAGGCCGTCGTCGACGCTCGCCAGGTCGAACAGGCGCAGGCGGTTCTTGGTGGGCTGGCCGTAACCGGGCACATCGATGTTGACGAGCTTGGAGGTAACGGCAAAATCGCCGAATTCGACGGTGTAGGAGCGGTCATCGTCGACTAGGATGTCCTGCTCACCGAGCCACTCGTCGGGGACGGCCTTCTGCTGGTTGTCGACAAAGCGCTGACGGAACAGGCCGTAGTGATAGTTGAGGCCCACGCCATCGCCGGTCAAGCCCAGCGTGGCGATGGAATCCAGGAAGCACGCGGCCAGGCGGCCCAGGCCGCCGTTGCCGAGCGACGGCTCGACCTCGAACTCCTCGATCTTGTTGAGGTTGTGGCCTGCGGCGGTGAGCTGGTCCTTAACCTCGTCGTAGATGCCGAGGTCGATCATGTTGTTGATGAGCAGCTTGCCGATCAAAAATTCGGCGGAAATGTAATAGAGCTTTTTCTTGCCGTTGTTGAGCGGGCGGGCGGCGGAGCGCTCCTGCACGAGTTTGACCAGCAGCTTATAAATACGACGGTCATCGAGCTGCTCGAGCGAAGTTCCGAAGGACTGCTCGGCGAGTTCTGCGAGATTGATACGGGGCATGTTTCCTCCTGTGATGGGTTGATTACATGTCAGAAATACAAAAGAAGCCCGCGCGAGGGATTGGAATGGCCTCGCGCGGGGAAAACGGACGCGTCCGCACGATGGAATGGGGTCGGGTGCGGTGGCTCCTATTGGGGAAGCTCAATTTCGGCTTCCGATGGGATGCGGAAGTAGGTTTCGGTCCAGTCGGTGAGCTTGTGCTCGAGCTCGCGGGTGATGGCGCCATCGAGCATGCGCCAAGTCCAGTTGCCGCCCAGGGTGGCGGGGGTGTTGATGCGTGCCTCGTTGCCCAGATTGAGCAGGTCCTGCATGGTGTAGATGCAGGTATCGCTTACGCTGGCGGCGATGGTGCGGTTGAGTGCATCGGCCATGGGCTCGCCTGCCTGCTGGTGGGTGTACAGGGCCGCCTGCTCGCGCTGACGCGGGGTGGCCGTTCCCTCAAACCAACCGCGCGCCGTCTCGTTGTCGTGTGTGCCCACATAGGCGACGGTGTTGGCAATGTAGTTGTGCGGCAGGTAGTACGAGTTGGTGCCCTCAAAGGCGAACTGCAAGATCTTCATGCCGGGGAAGCCCGAGTTGTCGCGCATGTCGATGACGCCGGGGGTGAGGAAGCCCAGGTCCTCGGCGATGATGGGCAGCGTGCCGAGCTTTTCCTCGAGCGTCTTGAAGAACTTGAGGCCGGGGCCCTGCGTCCACGAACCGTAGGACGAATCGGGTGAGGAGAACGGCACCTCCCAATAGGCCTCAAAGCCACGGAAGTGATCCAGGCGGATGACATCGTACATGTCGAGGGCGGCGCGGATACGGCCCTCCCACCAGGAGAAACCGTCGGCCTCCATGGCGTCCCAGTCGTAGATGGGACTGCCCCAGTACTGGCCGGTGGCCGAGAACTGGTCGGGCGGCGTGCCAGCGACGCTCACAGGATTACCGGCGGCGTCGATCTTAAAGAGCTCGGGCGTGGCCCACATCTCGACGGAGTCGCGCGAGACATAGATGGGCAGGTCGCCGATGATGAGGATATCGCGCTCGTTGGCATAGGCCTTGAGGCGGCTCCACTGACGATTGAAGAAGTACTGCGTCATCTGGTGGTAGAGCATGCGCGCGGGATGGGCGGCGCAGACCTTGGCAGATGCTTCGCCGCGGGTGCGCAGTTCTGCGGGCCACTCCCAAAAGGCCTTGAGACTGCACTCCTCCTTGACGGTCATGAACTCGCAGTAGGGGATGAGCCAGTCTTCGTTTGCTTGGACAAAGTCGTCGAAGTCGGCTGGCTTGTCGGCGGCAAAGCGCTCGGCGGCGCGGTCGAGAATCTGACGACGGCCACCAAAGATGGCACCATAGTCGACATTGCTGGGGTCGGAGCCCAGGTACACGCCGTCGATATCGCACTGCTCCAGATAGCCGGCCTCGATGAGTTCGGCAAAGTCGATGAAATTGGGGTTGCCCGCACGGGCCGAGAACGACTGATAGGGCGAGTCGCCATAGCTCGTCGTCGTAAGGGGCAGAATCTGCCAGTAATGTTGTTTGCACGAGGCAAGAAAATCGACAAAGTCGTAGGCATTCCAGCCAAAGCCGCCGATTCCGTATGGTCCTGGCAGAGATGAGACAGGCATGAGGACACCGCTTGCACGCTCCATGAATGCGCTCACCAACCTTCTTGTTGTGGGGTCAGCCTGCCGATGGAAGAGCAGTCCGCCCCCGGTGTTCTGATTCGATACATCTATTGTAGAACATGTTGTTTAAACATGTACGGGCAAGATAAAAAAGTTGGCCCATTTTCGGTAAATGGTTACGCGCCATGAAAAAAGCCCCGGTCTCACATCGTGAGACCGGGGCAAGAACGCTATGTAGGTTCTATCTACTCGGCGTCGGCGAAGCCGTTGGGGTTATGGCTCTGCCAATTCCAGCTGTCGCGGCACATGTCCGCGATGTCGTACTGGGCCTTCCAGCCCATCATGCGTTCGGCCTTGGAGGCATCGCACCAGTTGGCGGCGATATCGCCGGCACGGCGCTCGCGAATCACGCAGGGCAGCTCCTTGCCGCAGGCCTTGGAGAAGGCGGCGACGACCTCGAGTACCGAGGTGCCGGTGCCGGTGCCCAGGTTAAAGATCTCGACGCCGGTCTTGCCGTTCATCCAGTTGAGGGCGGCAACGTGACCAGATGCCAGGTCGCACACGTGGATGTAGTCGCGCACGCCGGTGCCGTCGGGGGTGGGGTAGTCGTTGCCAAAGACCTGAACGGCCTCGAGCTTACCGACGGCGACCTGGGCGACGTAGGGCACCAGGTTGTTGGGGATGCCCTTGGGGTCCTCGCCGATCAGGCCCGACGGATGGGCACCGATGGGATTGAAGTAACGGAGCAGCACGACGTCCCACTCGGGGTCGGCGGTGTGGACGTCCATGAGGATCTGCTCAATCATCCACTTGGTCCAACCATAGGGGTTGGTCGCGGGCTTCTTGGGGTCCTCTTCGGTGACGGGCGGATTGTCCGGATCGCCGTAGACGGTCGAAGAGCTCGAGAAGATGATGGACTTACAACCGTGGTTGCGCATGACATCGATGAGCACCAGGGTGTTCTCGATATTGTTGTGGTAGTACTCGACGGGCTTGCTCACCGACTCGCCAACGGCCTTAAAGCCGGCGAAGTGGATGACGCGGTCGATCTGGTGGGTATCGAAGATCTTGTTCATCGCATCGCGGTCGAGCACGTTGGCCTCGTAGAAGGTGAGGTTCTTGGCGGCCTCGTCGCCCACGATGGTCTTGACGCGGTCGATGGCAACGGCGCTGGAGTTGGAGAGGTCATCGACGACGACAACCTGGTAGCCACCCTCGAGCAGCTGAACGACGGTGTGCGAGCCGATAAAGCCGGCGCCGCCGGTAACGAGGACGCAGGTGTCTTTGGGGTCGAGTGCTTTGGACATGTAGTCTCCTATCGAATCAGGAACACTTCTTGAGGGGAGTATAGCGCAGCTGGGGGCGCCCAAAACACGCGGGGCAGGAAAACCAGAGGATTGATGTTAACGTACTCATAGGGTGTTATTTGCATAATCCTTACCTTTGGTGTGGGACGTATTTGCGAGCCGCTGACCATGCTTTTCCAGCCGTTCGTGGAAATAGTTGGGACAAGCGCGATGTGCGTTAATATGTTTGAGTTGAGCGACATATAAATAAGCATGTAACGGAGTACATATGTCACCAAACAACGATTCCATCTTTACGCAGGAGCTTTCGCGCCGCACTGCCCTTAAGGCTCTTTTCGGTGCTGCTTCCGCGGCTGTTCTTTTTGGCCTGCCCGCCCGCGCCCATGCGGCTGAGGCCAGCCAAGAAACCACCGACAAACTGAATGCCGCCCAGGCCCAGCTCGACGAGGTCCAGGCCCAGCTCGACAGCATCGCTAATGAGTACGCGACGCTCGCCAACAAGAATGCCCAGACCCTCAGCGATATCGAGGGCGTACAGGGCCAGATTGACGAGACGCAGGCTCAGATCGACACCAAGAAGGCCGAGCTCAAAGAGAAGCGTAGCGATCTTTCCGATCGCGTTGCCGCCAGCTATAAGTCGGGCGGCACCAACATCTTGTCGTTGCTGCTCGCTTCTGGTTCGTTTGAGGAGCTCGTCGCCAACGCGCATTACGTCGAGAAGATCAACAAGAGCGACCGTGACGCCATCGAGGACATCCAGACCATCCAGAAAGAGCTCGATACGCAGAAGTCCGAGCTCGAGTCGCAGAAGGCCGACCTGGAGAAGCTCAAGGACCAGCAGACTGCTCAGATGCAGGACATGCAGGCCAAGCAGCAGGAAGTCCAGACGGTTCTGAACGGCCTCTCTGACGATGTCAAGGAGCTCATGGCTCAGCGTGATTCCGAGATTCTCGCTGCCGCCCAGGCCGAGGAGGCCGCTAGGAAGGCCGCCGCTGCCGCGGCCGCCGCGAACAAGAACAATTCCTACTCGGGTGGTTCGAGCTCGGGTGGCGGATCGTATGCGCCCGGAACTCCGCAGCAGAATGCCGGCTCGGGCAAGCAACAGGCCGTCGTCAACGCGTGCTACTCCACGCCTTCGCCGGGTCAGAACTGGTGCGCGGCGTGGGTCACCAATGTCTTCCGTAACGCCGGCGTTGGCTACTTTGGCGGCAACGCGTGCGATATGTTTAACGCATGGTGCTATAGCTCCGACCGCTCGGCGCTGCAGGTGGGCATGATCGTGGCCGACTCATCGCATAGCGGCACGGGTGCTCCGGGCCTTATCTACGGTCATGTGGGTATCTACGTTGGCGGCGGCATCGTTATGAGCAACGAGGGTGCCATTACGTCTAAGTCGCTTGACTCGTTTATTAGCTTTTATGGTACTGGCTCTGGCGTGCGCTGGGGCTGGCTTGGCGGTATTGCACTGTCGTAACGGCGGTTTGGTCCGGGACAGTCCGAGAGGCATAAGGTTGCCTGCTCGGGCAGTCCTGCTCGCACGGAGAGCACATTAAGTGCTCTCCGGCTCGTGCGGAACTCGCGATCAACCTTATGCCTCTCGGACTGTCCCGGCCCTCTCGGGTCCTGAGCGCGACACACCGGACTGGGTTATCTGAATAAATATGGTGAAGGCCCCTTTCGGGGCCTTCTTTTTATTAAAATTCGCCTACTCGGTGGACTTCGGGTTCTAGGTCTACGTTGAATTGGTCTTTGACGGTTGCCTGGATGTGGCGGATGAGTTCGTCGACATCGGCGGCGGTGGCGTGGTCGGCGTTGACGATGAAGCCGCAGTGCTTCTCGCTCACCTGCGCGCCGCCAACGGCGTGTCCTCGCAGGCCGGCATCCATGATGAGTTTGCCGGCAAAGTAACCCTCGGGGCGCTTGAAAGTGGAGCCGGCACTCGGCATGTCGAGCGGCTGCTTGTCCTCGCGGCGCTGGCGGTAGTCGTCCATGTCGGCCTTGATCATCGCGGCGTTGCCCGGTGCGAGATTGAAGGTGGCCGAAAGCACGATAAAGCCGTCATCGGCGATGCGGCTCTTTCGATAACCCAGGTTGAGCTCGTCGACATCGAACTCGATGATATTGCCGCTGCCGCGGGTGCCGTCGTCGAGCTGGCGAGCGGGTTTGTAGACGCGCACGGACTCCAGCACATCGGCCATGCAGGCACCGTAGGCACCGGCGTTCATGTAGCAGGCGCCGCCGACCGATCCGGGGATGCCCGAGATGGGCTCCATGCCGGTGAGACAGGCCTCGGCTGCCGCGGCTGCGACATCGGAAAGCAGCGCGCCGGCTGCCGCCGTGACGTGCGTGCCGTCGATCGTAATGTCGGAGAGTCCCTCGCCCAGCGCCACGACGACGCCGCGGATGCCCTTGTCGCCGACGAGTAGGTCGGAGCCGTTGCCCACGATGGTGAGGGGCAGATCGCAGCGATAGCAGGTATCGAGCGTGGCGACGAGGCCCTGCTCGGTATCGGGCGTGACAAAGACGTCGGCCGGGCCGCCGATCTTAAACGTGGCGTGCTCGCGCATGGGCTCGCTCATCAGTACGTTGTCCTCGCCGGCAACGCCAGCAAGCGCGCACAGCAGGTCCTCGTTAAAAAAGTCGTTCTCGTGCATACGAATATCCGCCTTTTGGTGGTCGTTGTCATCAATCGATTGCAATATACCCCACCCGGACGGATTTGGTGCGCTGACGGCGATAAAACAGCCGTCTACCGGATTGGTAAAGTGTTTATCACCGAGGTAGAGGGGTAGTCGCTATACTTTCAAGAGATTGCGCGTAAACCCGGAAGGAGCGAGATGGCCAACAAAGTCACCCTCAAGCAGATCGCCCAGGAGGTGGGGCTTTCCCCCTCGTCGGTCTCGCTTGTTCTCAATAATCGGCCCTGTCGCATCTCGGAAGAAAACCGCAAGCTCATCAAGGAGGTCGCGGCGCGCAACCACTATGTCCCCAACCAGATTGCGCGTAGTCTGGTCATGCGCGAGTCGCGCACGCTGGGCCTTATCGTCCCTAACATCGAGAGCCGCTTTTTTGCCTCGCTCGCCGGTAGCCTGGAAAAGCGCTGCCGCGAGGACGGCTATGCGCTCTTCATTACCAGCTCGGGTGGAAGTGCCGACGACGATCTGGAGCTGCTGCGCCAGCTGGTAACGCGCGGCGTTGATGGCGTCTTCCTGGTCGTGGGCGACGAGTTCTCCGACGACCGCGCCCTGCGCGAAGAAGTCAGCCACCTGCCCATCCCGGCCGTGATGGTCGACCGTGCCATTGAAGGGCTCGAGTGCGACAAGGTGATGTTCGACCACGAGATGGGTGGCTACATGGCCACCCGCTATCTGATCGAGCAGGGCCACCGTCGCATTGCCTGCTTGGTTAACGCGCGCCGTTCCAATACGGGGCGTAAGCGACTTGCCGGCTATGAGCGCGCACTGCGCGAGGTTGGCTTGCCTATCGACGCGCGTTTGGAGTTTGAGAGCGAGTACTACATTCCGAGTGCCTACGAGGCCTCGGAGGCGGTGCTCGCAACTGATGCCACCGCTGTGTTCGCAAGCTCGGATAACATCGCCCTCGGTCTGCTCAAGCGCTTGCACGAGATGGGGAAGAGCATCCCGGGCGATATTTCGGTCGTAAGCTATGACAACTCGGCGGCCGACGTTCTCTTTGAGCCGGCGCTGACCGCGATTGAGCAGGATCCTGGTGTCCTTGCGGAGCATGCTTTTGGCTGCATGTCCAAGCGTCTTGCCGGTAGGGGCGGTAGGCGTGCCGAAGAGGTCGTCCTGGAGCCGGCAGTTATCGTTAAGGGCAGCGTGCTCGAACTTACCGAATGTAGCTAAGCGTACTTGTTTGTTTGCATAGATTGCATGCGGAGTGTCCGCTATTTGCCGGCAGGCACCCCGGCCCTCGTCCGTTAACTCTTCCGCTGGGCGAGCCATAGACGCCGCGCACCGATAGGGTAAGGCAGTGGCTTGAAATTGGTGCTATATTCAGCTTGAGTTGTTTAATGCTAGTACGGGAGGCTGATATGGGGCTGTTCAAGAAGAAAAACCCGCAGGATGCCTTTGATCCCGATGTGTTTACCATCACGGATACGATTTTGGACCCGCCGCGGTTTACGTTTTTGCCGGCTATCTACCAGGATGCCACGCGTCGCAAGTGGGCCGTGCATCAGCGTGGTGCAGAGCCTAAGATTTTTGACTATGCGGACGTGTTGCAGTGCGAAGTAGCCGAGGCGGGCGATCCGGAGGCCGAGGAAGTGACTTCAAAACAGGAATTTGCCCAGCGTATCCTGGCAAATCCTGCCAAGGCGGCGAAAATAAACGCTGCCAAGCGTAATATGTGTCTTGGTATGGGCGTTGTTGTGGCGGTTCAGACGGGAAAAGACGAGGTTTCCAAATTAGAGATTCCCGTTATGACCGACGAAGTTAAACGCGATTCAAGTCTATATAAGTCGTATCGGAATGTCGCCGAGAAGATCAAGGCCGAATTTGATGCCATGGGAGGGCTGGCCTAATTTTGGCGGCATACGTTTCTGAATGAGGAGTCTGTGCAATGGCAGGCGAATCTTATGCAATTCCCCCCAAAGATCGTGCTGTTGAGGGAATTCTTTGGTATATCCAGCACCATCAGCTTGCCGGCGGGGATCGCCTGCCGGCCGAGCGCGTGCTGTGCGAAGAGATTGGCGTTTCGCGTACAGCGTTGCGTGCCGGTATCACGCGGCTCATCTCGTGTGGAACGCTCGAGAGCCGTCGCGGATCGGGTACGTATGTGTGTCCTCCCAAGCCGCTAAACATCTTTCAGGAAACGTATAACTTGTCCGATGGTGTGCGGACTGCCGGTCTGCACCCCTCTTCTCGTCTGGTTTCCACCGGGACCATCGAGGCGGATGAGGCGCTTGCCGACAAGCTTGGGGTGTCTGTAGGCGCTCCTTTGCTCCGCATGCAGCGCGTTCGACTTATTGAGGGCGAGCCGGCGTCAATCGAGACCGCTCACGTTAACCTGTCCCTGTGCCCATCGCTTACCGAGCACGATTTTGAGTGCGAGAGCCTTTACGATGTCTTGCTCAAAGAAGGCGGCGTGCGTGTTGAGCATGGACGTGAGCATATCTCTATCTCGCGTTTGAACGTCGAAGAGGCCGAGCTGCTCCAGCAAGAAGAGGGAACGCCGGTGTTCTATGAGAGCTCGATTGAATTTGATAAGGACATGCGTTTTGTGGAGCATTGCAAATCGGTGATTTTGCCCACAAAGTTTCGCTTTGCCGATAACGGCGAAGAGAACGGCATGAGGAGTGTGGCAGGTGAACAATGGCTGAAACAGTAGATGCCACCCCGGTTTATATGCGCATTCGACGCCGCATCGAGGAGCGTATCGAGCGCGGTACATATCCCACGGGTTCCATGATTCCGTCCGAAAAAGACCTCGCCGAGGAATTTGGTACGACACGCTTGACCATCCGAAGCGCTGTCGATGAGCTGGTTCGGCGCGGGCAGATTCGCCGTGTTCGGGGGAAAGGTGCCTTTGTGGCGCAGAAAGTACCTGCTTTTTTTGAACGCACGGGCGGTTTCCGTGAATCGGTCCGTGCTTCGGGCGGCGAGCCGTCCGTCCGTATTC
>CAKWZF010000015.1:0-25108 GCA_934865005.1 uncultured bacterium
GGGTTCACCAGCACATGCGCGCAGATCTTGTCCTCGCTGACGGTGACCTTAAGGATGTTGAACAGGCCTGCCATAACTCTCCCCTACTCTTCCTTGTCCTACTCGTCGCCGTCGTGCGGATTCGCGGAACCCGCACCCGACGTCGTCGGCTCGTCTACCGAAGACTCGGAATCCTTCTTATCGGTTTCGGCCGGAGCGATCACGCGAATGAGCGAGATGCGCTGGCCACGCATCGACTGCACTTTAAACTTGTACCCCGCGACCTCAAACACCTCTCCGATGTCGGGCACCGAGTCACAAAGCTCCAAAATCCAGCCGGCGATGGTCTCATAATCATCGCTTTCCTCAAGCGGCCAACCAAGCTCAATCGCGTCATCGCACGAAAAACGCCCATCAACGAGCCACTCGCGGCGCGAAAGGCGCGTGAGATACTTGTTGTCGGGGTCGAACTCGTCCTCGATCTCGCCGACGATCTCCTCGACGATGTCCTCGATGGTGATGATGCCGGCCGTGCCGCCGTACTCGTCCACGACCACCACGATCTGGTCGTGCGAGGTCTGCATCTCGGACAGCAGCGGCAGGATGTCCTTGGTGTCGGGCACAAAGGTGGCGTCGCGCAAAAAGCCGGCGATGGGCTGGTCGCCCTTGCCGTCGAGCGCGGGCTGAATCAGGTCCTTGATGTGCGCGATGCCGGCGACGTTGTCGGGATCCTCGTGATAGACGGGGATGCGGCTGAAGCCGGTCTGGCGCATGGTGGACAGCACGTCGGCGACCGTCTCGTCGTCCTCGCACATGGTGGTGTCCACGCGCGGCACCATGACCTCGCGGGCAACGGTGTCGCCCAGGTCGAAGATCTCGTGGATCATGCGCTTTTCCTCGTCGAGCAGGTCGTCCTGCTCCGAGACCATGTACTTGATCTCTTCTTCCGAGACGTTCTGGCGGTCGTCGGCACTCTTGATGCGCAGGATACGGGCCAGGCCATCGGAGCAAGCACCAGTTAGCCACACGAGCGGACGGGCGATCTTTTGGAAAAACGACAACGGCCCCACAACCTGCTTGGACACGCCTTCGGCGTTGGCCAGGCCGATGCGCTTGGGGACGAGCTCGCCGATCACGATGGACACGAAGGCGACCGCGACGGTGATGATGACCGGTGCCAGGCCGCGCGCGATGGCGGAGAGCGGCGCGATGCCAAAGCTCATGAGCCACGTGGCGAGCGGGTCGGACAGACTCGTCGAGGCGACGGCGGACGAGGCGAAGCCCACGAGCGTGATGGCGACCTGGATGGTGGCGAGCAGCTGGTCGGAGTCGGCAGCCAGCTTAATGGCACGCTCGGCGCGCTTGTCGCCTTCCTCTGCCTCGTGTTCCAGCACGGCGCGCTTGGCCGTGGTTAGCGCCATCTCAGACATAGAGAAGTAGCCGTTGATGAATGTCAAAACGAGGGTGGTGATAAGGGAGATGGTTATGTCCATCGGGAGTTTCTCGAACCTCCAAGATTCGGGATGTCGGATTAAAACGTTGACGGCGGATACGGCAATTGCACTGGCGACCGAGCGGGGGCACGGGCGCTGGCGTGGTCGCTAGATTACGAAGAGGATCACCGCCATGAACTGGAAGATGCTGCCGGCGAGTACCCACAGGTGAAACACGCTGTGAAGATAGCGCACGTTTTTGGCGATATAGAACGGCACGCCCGCGGTGTAGCACACGCCGCCGACGGCGAGCAGGGCAAGTGCCACGGGGTTGAGCAGCGCCACAAGTTCGGGCAGCTTAAAGACGACGAGCCAGCCCATCAGCAGGTAGACCAGGCCGCTTACCCAGTGCGGTTGACGCTCGCGTAGGAAGCACTCGAGGGCGATGCCGATAATGGCGATGGCCCATACGGCAAAGAACAGCACGGCGCCGCCGTCGTTTGCCAGTGTGATGAGGCAAAACGGCGTATAGCTGCCCGCAATGAGCAGGTAGATGCAACTGTGATCAATAATGCGGAACACGCGCTTGGCGCGCGCGGGCTGAATCGCGTGGTAGAGCGTGGAGGCTAGGTATTCGAGGATAATGCTAACGCCATAGACAATCGCCGCGGCCATGTGGGCCGGGCCTCCGCCGCGCAGGACGGCGAATACGATCAGGAGCACCAGGCCCGCGATACCCAGCAGGCAGCCGACACCATGGGTGACGGAGTTCATGATCTCCTCGCCCACCGTGTAGTGTGGAACGGCCGCGGTCTTGGGTCGCGGCTTAGAACTGTCGCTCGAATCGGACATGCCGGTTACATCCTCCAACGTAAAGAGTTCTCAACACTATATCAAAGCGTCTAGGTACGTGCGAAATTTGCACCATACGTGACCCTTTGTTTACCCATTCTTTGTCTGTTGACGCATCAACGGCGAACGTCCATAATGCGCTTGCATTAAATGTTGATGTATTAACATCTTATAGGAGAATACCGAATGGCTCAAAACGCACGTTCCCATCGAAAGCTCAAGATAGCCGGCGTCGTTGCGCTGGTGCTCGTTGTCGCGCTGCTGGGGTTTGCCGGCAACTTCTTGTTCGACTTTGCCCTGAACCCCCAAGCGCCGTACACCATGAAGATGATGCAGGATGGCAAGAACGACAAAGAAGGTGAGCAGCCGGATGCCGAGGATACCGAGGCGCGGGCATGGTTTAAAGAGAATCGCGAGAGCAGCAGCCTCACCGCGAACGACGGAACCGAGCTTGCCGCCTGGTATTTTGCTGCGTCGGAGAGCACGCACGACTACGCCGTCTGCCTGCATGGATATACCAACGAGCCCATCGGTATGGCCCGATACGTCAAGCGATTCCACGACCGCGGCATGAACGTACTCGCACCCGCCGCCCGCGCCCACGAGCGCTCCGGCGGCGACTATATCGGCATGGGCTGGCCCGAGCGGCTCGATGTCGTCGCATGGATCGAGCGAATCGTTCAGGCTGACCCCGAGGCGCGCATCCTGGTCTTTGGCGAGTCGATGGGTGCGGCAACCGCCATGAACGTCGCGGGGGAACCTCTGCCCGCAAACGTGAAATGCATTATCGAGGACTGCGGTTATACAAGTGTTTGGGACGAGTTTTCTCTGCAGCTCAAGGACGTGTTTGGCCTGCCCAGCTTTCCCTTGCTCAATGTAGCAAACTTGGTGTGCAACGTGCGCGCGGGCTACGACTTTCATAAGGCGAGCAGTGTGGAGCAACTCAAACACGCGACGGTTCCCATGCTGTTTATCCACGGCGACCAGGACACCTTTGTACCGTACAGCATGCTCGACCAAAACTACGACGTGTGCGCCAGCAAGGTCAAGCAAAAGCTCACCATCCATGGTGCCACCCACGCCAAGAGCGCGCAGGTCGACCCCGAGCTCTACTGGAATACGGTCGACGACTTCCTCGACGAGTATTTTTAGGCAAATAGTACGGTTTACTGGTCTATCTGACCCCCTAGCACTTCCGAAAAGCCGCCCGTGGGCACTGTGCTCACGGGCGGCTTTTACTAACAGTTGTGCTACAAAGGCGCTTGTTTTGTCTAATAGCTAGGTGCTACTTGACCTCGATGAGCTCATACTCGCTCGTGCCCAGGCCGATCTTCTCGGCATGCGCGATGCACACGCGCCAGTCGGTGTCGGGATGCGTAATGCAGAAGGGGTCGTGCGCCTGCTCGCCCTCCAGATGCTCGTGGTTATGCTCCATCTTGGCCGCGCTATCGGTGAGCTCGGTGTTGGGCAGCGGCTCAGACGCCATGACGGCGTCGGCGCAGGCCTGGTCGATGGCGACCGGGTCGAAGCTCGCGAACATGCCGATATCGTTGACGATAGGCGTATCGTTTTCGGGATGGCAGTCGCAGTTGGGACTGATGTCCATGGCAAGCGAGATGTGGAAGCTCGGGCGGCCGTCGACGACGGCCTTGGTGTACTCGGCGATCTTGCAGTTGAGCACGTCGGCCGCGGCCTCATAACCGGGCTTGATGCAGTCCTGGTTGCATGCCGCAATGCAGCGTCCGCAGCCCACGCAGCGATCGTGGTCGATGGCAGCCACGTGCACCGTGCGAGTAGCGCCGCTGGCAAGCTCGCGCTCGCGGGTGCCGTCGAACGAGATAGCGTTGTGCGCGCAGATCTTTTCGCAGGCATGGCAGCCAACGCAGTGCTCGGTCGCGACGTTCGGCTTGCCGGCGGCATGCTGCTCCATCTTGCCGGCACGGCTGCCGCCTCCCATGCCCAGGTTCTTCATGGCGCCGCCAAAACCGGCCTGCTCATGGCCCTTAAAGTGAGTGAGACTGATCACAATGTCGGCATCCATGAGCGCCTGACCGATCTTGGCCTCGCGCACGTACTCGCCGCCCTCGACCGGGACGAGCGCCTCGTCGGTACCCTTGAGGCCGTCGGCGATGATGATCTGGCAACCCGTAGCATACGGGGTAAAGCCGTTCTGGTAGGCGGTATCGATGTGCTCGAGTGCGTTTTTGCGGCTACCGACATAGAGCGTATTGCAGTCGGTGAGGAAGGGCTTGCCGCCCAGCTCCTTCACGACGTCGGCGACGGCGCGGGCGTAGTTGGGGCGCAAAAAGCTCAGGTTGCCCAGCTCGCCAAAGTGAATCTTAATGGCGACGAACTTGTTCTCGAAGTCGATCTGTTCGATACCGGCGTGACGGATGAGGCGCTTGAGCTTGTCGAGCTGGCTCTCGCGAGCATGCGTACGCAGGTTGGTGAAGTACACCTTGGCGGGTGCTGCGGGTGCAGTTGCGGTCATAGATCTATCCCCTCGGTCTATATGACGTTACAGACATAGAGGATGGTACCAGTTAAAGCAGAGTTAAAGTCAAGTATGGCACCTAGTCATTGGGGACAGACTTAAATGGCTGAAACCACTCATTGGGGACGGACTTAAATGAGTGCCTCGCCACCTGGCAGCTAGGGACGTTCCTTTCCTGCCGGCAGCTAGGGACAGTCCTTTCCAGCCGGCCGGCGAGCCGGCAAGTCAGCAAAGACTGTCCCCGATGACTAGTCATTTAAGACTGTCCCCAATGACCACTCTTGCTGGGCGCCTGCTGCTGGGCCGCATCGCCTGCGTGAGCCTGGGCATGCAGCACGTCATCGGCATCTGGTAGGAAAGGCGTCGCGTGAGACAAAAGGGACGGGGAATTTCGTCCCAAATGTGTGTGATGTGTGGTCGGCCTAGAAGGGCTTGCGCGCAACCAGGTGGGCGCGGAAGCCCTTCTGCGCCTCGAGCTTGAGCAGGAGGAATCCGGCCCTCTCGGCGAGCGCACGAAGCTCGGACACCTTGCAGATCCGGACATCGCCGTGACCTGCGAGGCGCGCCAACGGCAGCTCAAAGGTGTTCATGAGCCATACCACGAAGTCGCTCGACGTGTAGTCGCGGAGAATCAGGCGCCCGCCGGGGCGCAGGACTCGGGCCGCCTCGGCGAAGAACCTCTCGGGGTGCGGATAGTGATGAAAACTGTTTGAGCAGAGCACGGCGTCGAAGCTTTGCGGCTCGAAGGGCAGGGCTTCGGCGTCCCCGACGACGAAGCGGACGTTCCCGAGCTGCTTGGCGCATGCCGCCTCGATCATTTTGGGCGTGAGGTCGAGCCCCGTCAGGTGCTTGCCCGGGTATTCCCCGTGCAGCAGCTCCAGGACTGCTCCGGTTCCGCAGCCCACGTCGAGCACGTCCTCGAACGGCTCGAGCGCGAGCTCCTCGAGCATCTGCGGATAGTCGTCTTTGCACATCTCGTAGATCCCGGCATGGCCGGACTCGTAAATCTTCGCCGCCTCGGTGAACTCTTTGACGGAAAGCTGCTTGAGCTCTTCTGCCGATCTGGCCATGAGCCCTCCTATTCCTGGACCTTCAGCGCCTCGGCCAGGCTGACGCGCTTGATAGAACGCGTGTGTAGCAGCGCAACGACCAGGTAGGTCGCAAAGCCAATGCCCACGCACGCCGCCATGGACCAAGCGGGCACGTAGATCTCGATATTGCCGTTGTAGGCGAGGAGCATCGAGCGGAAGATGGCCGTGAGCGAGCCAATAATGACCGGCAGGCTTAGCACGAGCGACACCACCACGCACAGTGTGATCGAGCGGATGTACAGATGCGAGATCTCGCTATCGCGATAGCCAAAGACTTTCATGTAGCTGATCGAACGGGCACTATGGTCGATCACAGCCTTGGTCAGCAGGTACATAAACAGCAGGAAGATAAACACCGCGAGCCCGACCATCATGCCGATCATTTTGCTCATCATGCCGATGAACTGGTCGCCCACGGCGCGCATGTCGTCGGGCGTGGTGTCGCCGGCAAAGTAACGAGCATCGAGGTCGAGCTTCTCGTCGCTCACATAGCCGTTAAAGTAGGCGACGTCGTTGTCGAACAGCTCGTTAAAGTCATCGATACTCATATAGATATTCATGTCCGACTTTGAGCCCCAGGCACAATCCTTGCCCGCGTACTCAAGGGAATAATGCTCGCCCTCGTACTTGTCGCTGAGCGTGACCTTCTGGCCCTCGCTCCAGCCAAACTTATCGAGCAGACCACCGCCAAAGACGACGCGCCCATCGCCAACGTTGAGGTCTTTCCAGTAGCGCGAATCGGGCGAGATGCCGTAGACGGAAATCGTCTCCTCGCCATTTCCATCGCCGCGATCGTATTGCAGCTGGTAAACGGCATATTTCTCGGCCTGCGCGATTGCGCCCGCGCCGTTGTCGGTCGTATTGACCGGGTGGATATCATCGTTGTCAGTGTCGATCTTAGAGGCCTTGTCGATCAGGTCGATAGCCTCATCGCGGTCGCAGCCGAGGGCATCGGCAAGATCGTCAAGGCGCGCGTAGAGCGCATCCTTCTTGTCCTGGACCTTGGCAAGCGCATCCTGCGCCGCGGCCAAGCTCTCGGCAGACGGAGATGCGGTCGCGGCATCGGCTGCTATCTGCGCTGCATCGGCCGCGTCGTCAAGCTCGTCATCGGCATCCTGGGCGGCGGAAAGCAGCGCGCCGTCAACCGACTGCAGGCGCTCGAGTGCCGACCATTGCTCGCGCTCCTCGGCAGTGCCCTCGAGCTCCAGTGGCGCCTTGAGCGTGTACTGGTGCTCGGCGACCAGGCTTGTCTCCAGGTTGTCCGCGTAGTGCGTCATCGTGGGCAGAATCGCCAGGCCAAAGAGCAGTAGCAGCGACGCAAACGCGATGCCCACGAAGAGCGTGGCGAAGTTGCCCAGATTGCGCAGAAAGACACGCAGACGGAAGCGGGAAACAAAACCCATGCGCTCCGGCAGTTGCATACCACGCTTGGTACCCGACTTGCCGCTCGCCTCGTGGCGAAGGAACTGCAACGGCGTCTTGCCCATTTTGCGAAGCAGGCCCACCAGCGTGATGAGGATGAGCGCGGCGGCGGGAACCACGGCGCACTTCACAAAGATCTCCCAGCTCCAGTACACCTGGAAGGGCGGCAGGCTGTACGAACCGTAATAGAGGCTGCGCATGGGCTCGGTAAAGAACACAACGCCGAGCACAGTGCCCAAAAGCGCCGCGACCACGCCCACGATGGCGGGAAGCGCAAGGTAGTGCAGTACGATCTCGCGTCGACGATAGCCGCTGGCGAGTAGCGTGCCGATGATGGCGCTCTCCTCCTCGATGGTGGCGTCGGTAAGGACCACAAAGACAAACGCCATGATCACGATGATGATGTCGAGCAGCGTCATCCACATCATGGAGTCGCCGTCCACGTCGTCGCGCGCGTAGCCAATACCCTGGTTGGAATCGGCGTCGATCAGATCGTCCACGCGCGCATCGGCATCGGCCAGCGCCTCGGCCATATCCTGCTCCGCATCGATGCGATCAGCAGTGGGGAGGTCGCGATCGGCAAAGGTGAAGGAGTAGGTGTAGGCGGGTGCGCCACCGGCATCCTCGAGCGCGGCAAAGCCGCCATCGGTGACCTCGGCCACGCCGTACGTGATGGTGTTCACCGTAAAGTCCGAATTGTTGAGGAACAACGCCTGGCTATCGGGCTGGGTCATGATGCCGCAAATGGTGTAGGTGCGACCCTCGAGCTCGACTTTATCGCCCACGGACAGGTCGTTGTTGGTGGCAAAGACGCGGTCGATGGCTACCTCGTCGTCCGCCCTGGGCTGCTTGCCTTCGCAGTAGGACGCGATATCGACTTTGGTACGGTGCGCGTAGGTGCGCAGGGTGCGCTTGGTGCCGTCGTCGCCGGACGCCTTTTTGATGATGGCGTCGATGGAGAAATTCTTGTAGAGCGTGACGCCGCCGACGTCACTGGCGGCATCCTCGGCAGCTTTGAGTTGATCGTCGGTAGCCTCGAAGGAGGTGGTCACGCGGCCGTCCTCAATCGTGTACGCATCGCGCATGTCGTCGATAAGGCAACCGATGGAATGCGCCGCGAGCAAAAAGCCCGATGTAAGGGCGATGCTTCCGCACATAAGCAAAAAGATGCCCAGGTACTTGCCGATATTGCGGCGCAGCTCGCGCGGGAGACGTTTTGCGAGAGGTGTCATGGCACCGCCTACCAATCGAGCTCTGCAGCCGCGACGGGCGACTCATTGAGCTCGTCCTCGACGATGCGCCCGTCGCGCAGGCGCAGCACGCGATTGGCCATGCGGGCGATGGCAGCATTGTGGGTGACGATGATGATGGTGCAGCCGTAGGTGCGGTTGACATCCTCCATGAGCTGCAAGATTTCCTTGGACGTCTTATAGTCGAGCGCACCGGTGGGCTCGTCGCACAGCAGCAGGCCCGGGTTTTTGACGAGCGCACGGCCGATGGCGCAGCGCTGCTGCTGGCCGCCCGAAACCTGGCGCGGGAACTTGTTGCGGTGCTCGTAGAGACCCAGCGAACGCAGCAGGTCGTCGATGTTGAGCGGCTTTTTGGACAGGTGTGCCGTGACCTCGATGTTTTCCTTGATGGTGAGATCGGGCACCAGGTTGTAGAACTGGAAGACAAAGCCCAGCTCACGGCGGCGATACTCGCCCAGGTCGGTAGGTTTGAGCACCGTGAGGTCGCAGCCGTCCACCAAAATAGAGCCAGCATCGGCATCCTCCAGGCCGCCGATCAGGTTAAGAAACGTCGACTTGCCCGAGCCCGAGGGCCCCAGCATGACGCAGATCTCGCCTCGGTTGATGGACGTGTCGATGCCATCGAGTACCGTCAGGCGCGCATCACCGTCGCCGTAGTGCTTTTTGAGATCCTTAACCTGGACGTAGGCTTCCTGCGTTGCCATGGTATCCCCCATTGTTAGCCTAGTACTACTTTATGAACGTAATAGTAAACCTTGGCGAACTATTTTGGGGCGAGAGTGGGGATTTGTTTCAGACTAGTCATTGGGGACGTTCTTAAATGACCAGTCACAAGGGACGCTCTTTCGCCACCCGGCAGTTGGGGACGCTCCTTATCTGCCCCCGATGGCTAGTCATTTAAGTCTGTCCCCAATGAATACTTTTGGTCGTTTAAGTCTGTCCCCAATGAGTAGGTGTCTAGGCGTGGGATTTGTTGTGGGCGAGGGCTAGGCCTACGGCGGCGATGGCCGCGGCAAAGAGCACTGTGACGCCCAGATCGCAAGCGATGTCGCCCAGCACGGTGGACGTCAGGTCCGCGGCGAGCGCCTTGCCAATCGCGTCGTTCACCCAATACGTCGGCACAAAATGCGCCGCGGTCTGCACGGCTGGGCCCATCAGCGACAGCGGCATCCAGGCGCCGCCCAAAAACGTCATGAGCATGCCGAGCAGGTTGCCCACACCGTTGAGCAGCTCCTCACGCGCACCCAGGCTCGAAAGGGCAAAGCCAACGGCCAGAGGCGTGCACGCCAGGGCAAACGTCGCCGCCAGCGCCAGGCACACACGACCCACGCCGACCTCGGCAACCGCGCCGGCAAAGCCCACGACGCCCATCATGCTCGACACAAACCAGATGCAGACGGTGATCACAGTGGCGGCCGCAAACACGGCGAGCGAACGCCGGCGCTCGGAGATTGGGCCGGCATCCATACGACGCACGCGCTCGGGCTCGTTCATGCCCGAGAACACCAGCCCCACCGACACGATGACCGATGAGATAATCGCGTACGCGCCAAAGTTGAAATACGACTTGAGCATGGCGGCGGCAGTCGAACCAACCTTGACCTGCTCAATCTGGACCTCGGCGCGCTTGGCGGCGGCATGCTCGGCGGCCTTGGCGACGCTACCATTAGAGGCGGCGGGCTCTAGGGCCGCTGCAGCGCCCGCGAGCGAAATCCAGCGCGAGGCCTCAGCAGACGAAAGCGCCGCCGCCATGGTGCCGGCACCGTAGGTCACATCGAGCTTGGGCAGGGCCTCCCCCGCGCGGGCGGCCGCGACCAGGTCGTTCTCAAACCCCTCCGGGATAAAGAACACGCACTCGGCGCTACCCTTGGCGCTGTTGCTCTTGGAGAGCGCGTCCGCAAGATCGTAGGTATCGTCGCCGACGCCCGTGACCAACTCAAAGCGCGACCCCAGGTGCTTGGTGAGCGCATGCGAAAGGTCGCTGTCGTCGCGGTCGACCACGATCACGTTGGCATCGTAGGGCTCGTACTCGGTGAGCTGCGACGAGTTCCAGCTCACCGATGCCGCGATGAATACGCCCATGAGCGAGATGAACACCGTATAGATGAGCAGGTAGAACGGGTGCGCCAGCGCCATGCGAAGCGCAGTCTTAAAGGTGCTCATAGCGGCTCCTTCCAAAGGTCAGCGTGGCGGCGGCAACGAACAGCAGCGCCATAAGGACCAGCGCGCCGGCGCGAACGACAAAGGGGCCCAGGTTCTCAAAGAAATACAGGCGGTTGAACATGTCGCAGATAAGCTTGACGGGGTTGAGCCAGCACTCAGCCGGGCAGGCGCGGGCGACGTCGTCGGCAAGCGCCATCGCTGGCTCGCCGTAGAGGCCGGCGAACAGGGCGCACGTAGTGGCAAAGCCCGTGAGGATGCCAGGCTTGGACGCCTTGCCGCCCTTAACGGGAAGCGTGCCCACAAAGAGTCCCAAGCCCGTGGCGGCAAGCGCGGAAGCGGCGCCACCCACCAGACACAGCCCCTCGCGCCCGCCAAAGTCGACGCCCACGACCAGACGCACGTAGCCGATCGCGATCGTCATCGAGGCAAAGGAGACCAGCCACGAGCCGACAAAGATGCCGGTCAGCGATGCCGTCTTGGAAAGACCGCCCACACAGCGACGCGCACCAAGGCCCGACAGATTGGGCTGCAGGTCGACGACGCTCAAGGCGGCAAACTCCGCAGACATCATCGCGACCAGGCCAAAAAGCGCGTAATAGTAGACGACCGTGCCATCGGGCGTGGTGCGTGTCAGGCTTACGCGGCGGGTACCGCCCTCGAGCGATAGAGCGCGCGCAACCGCCTCCGGGTCGGCGAGCGCCGCCGGGTTGTCCTGGGCAATCTGGGACATGAGCTCGGCATTTTGTGTATACGAGCTTGCCACCGTCTCCAGAATACTGCGGTCGGTGAGCACCGACGTCGCACGCGAGCTGCCATAGCTCGAAAGCAACGTGAGTTTGGGCGTGCCCGCATCGTCGACCGCATAGATGCCCGCGACCTCGCCGGCCTTAAGCGCACGGTTCGCATCGGCTGCGTCGTCGAGCTCGTGGATCTCGAGCAGCTGATCGCCGCCTTCCTTGGCAAGCGACGTCGCCACGCCCTTAAAGGTCGAAGCGTCCCAAGCCTCGTCCGCCACGACGGCCACCGGCACCGGGTCGACCGTGCCGTCGGAGCTCAGATTCGCAAACATAAACATGAACATCGTGGAAAGCGCGATGGGAAAGAGAGCGCCCCAGACCCACGTACTCGGCCGGCGCAGCAGCGTCTTGACCGTAATGATAATGGTGTTGAACATGGCCGCCCCCTAGTCGCGCAGCTCGCGGCCGGTGATCTCGAGGAACACGTCGTTGAGGGTCGGCGGTTCAGAATAAATGCGGCCGAGCGCCACGTCATGAGAGCGCAGCACATCGAGAATGTCCGTCAGGTTATGCGGGCTCGCCTCGCACGAAAACGTGAGCTGGCCCGCCGTCGCCGACAGGTCCAGGACATGCGGCAGGCTCGCGACGGCACCGAGCGCCGCGCTCGGCATCTCGCCGACCTCGATCACGACCTTCTCGCCCATCTGAATCATGCGCTTGAGCTCGTCGTTGGTGCCCTGCGCCAGCACGCGCCCGCCGTCCATGATCATGATGCGGCTGCAGATCTGCTCGACTTCCTCCATGTAATGGCTGGTATACACCACCGTGGCCCCTTCGTCGCGCAGACGGCAGATGCCCTCCAGGATGGCGTTGCGGCTCTGCGGGTCGACCGCCACCGTGGGCTCGTCGAAGAAGATGAGCTCGGGCTTGTGCGCGATGCCGCAGGCAATGTTAAGCCGGCGCGCCAGGCCGCCCGAGAGCTTGCCGGGGCGGAACTTGGTAAAGTCGCCCAGCCCGACAAAGTCGATGGCTTCGTCGACCAGCGCGCGACGGCGCTTGCGGTCGTTGACGTAAAGGCTGCAGAAATAGTCGATGTTCTCGCGCACCGTGAGCTCGTCGAATAGCGCCACCTGCTGCGGCACCACGCCGATGCGGCGCTTGAGGTCGTAGCGGGCGGGCGTCATGGGCTCGCCGAACAGCTCGATGGTGCCTTTGTCGTAGGCAAGCAGCTGCAGGATACAGTTGATGGACGTGGTCTTGCCCGAGCCGTTGGGGCCCAGCAGGCCAAAGATCTCGCCGGGGGCGATGCTGAGGTTAAAGTGGTCGAGCGCGATAAGGTCGTCGTAGCGCTTGACGAGGTTTTCGACGCGGACGATGTCTGTCATGAGGCGGCCCTTCTGTTGGTTGCGGCCCGGTACGATTGCATCATCGCAGGAGCCGCCGGCGCGCGCCAGTGAGCTTTGTCACGAGTGCGACGGGGCGGAGCCAAAGCCCTGCTCGCGCGAGCGATCGACGCCGTTTCGCTGCGCAGGAGGAATGTCACGGTTACTCCTGGTGGCGCCTCCCCCATGCGCGGCTTCGCGTACAATACCCGTATGAACAGGCTTTTCGACAAATCGATCGTTCTGGCGTGCTGCATTGCGGCCGCCATGGGCCTTGCTGTGGACGCTCACCTGGTCGCGGCGTTTTGCCTTGGCGTTATTGCCACCTCTCTGGCCGAGGTCGCACAGGGGGAACGCACGCGCCACGCAAGCGAGACCGCAAGTTACGCTTACATCATCGCGGCCGTCTTCGTGCCGCCGTTTGTGCCGTTTGCGCCTCTCGCCCTCTATGACATCGCGCGACGCGTGCGCCGTGAACGTATCTGGCCCGCGCTGGCGATTGGTGCCGTGTTTGTCTGCGCGCTTGTCGCGGACCTTCGCGGCGACGCGCTCACCACCCGAACGCTCCTGCTGACCGCCATCCTTTCGGTTGCCGCCACCTTGCTATCGCTACGTACCGCCCAGCTGGAGCGCGAGCAACAGCGCATGCGCCGTACCCGCGACGAGCTGCAAGAACGAGCCCTCGCGCTCGAAGCGCGCAACCGCGACCTTGCCGACCGCCAGGACTACGAAGTCGAGCTCGCGACACTCGCCGAACGCGCCCGCATCGCGCGCGAGATCCACGATAACGTCGGGCACCAGCTCACGCGTGCCTCACTGCAGGCCGAAGCCCTACGCGTGGTCCACGCCGACGAGCCCAGGGTTGCCGCTGATTTCGCCGACGTCAAACGCACGGTTGACGAGGCGCTCCAGCTTGTGCGCACCAGCGTCCACGCGCTCAACGACAACGCTGTCGACCTTTCCGTGCAGCTCGAACGCATTGTTGAAGGCGCGCGCTCGGACGGCGGCCCGCAGATTGAGCTTGAAGTTATGACCGAGCATGCGCCCGCAAATGTCGCCAACTGCTTTGCAGCGGTCCTGCGCGAGGCGCTCTCCAACACCATGCGCCACGCTTGTGCCCATGCTGTCACCGTACGGTGCATGGAGCATCCGTCGTTTTACCAGCTCATCGTTACCGATGATGGCGCGGACGCGACCCCGGCGAGCAGCAGCAACGTCGTAGAAGGCATGGGGCTCGCCTCCATGCGCGAGCGCGTCGAAGCGCTTGGCGGAACCTTCACCGCCGGCCTGCGCGCCGGCGCCCCCGGCTGGCGCGTGTTTGCCACCGTCCCCAAACAGCAAGGAGATGAGGACCGATGAGGCTCATCGTTGTCGACGACGACCGCTTAGTGGTCGATTCGCTCAAGATTATCCTGGGCGCCCAGCCGCAGATCGAGGTAGTGGGTACCGGCGCCAACGGCAACGACGCGGTTTCGCTCTATGCCGAACACGCACCCGATATCGCGCTGCTCGACATTCAGATGCCGGAACGCGACGGCCTATCGGCGGCACGCGAAATCCTTGAGCACTACCCCGCGGCACGCGTGGTGTTTCTGACGACATTCTCAGATGACGAGTACATTGTGTCGGCGCTCAAGCTAGGCGCCCGCGGTTACCTTATCAAGACCGATGTCGCCGCCATTCCTCCAGCGTTGGCGCAGTTCATGGACGGCAAACGCGTACTCGAGGGCAAGGCGATCGAGGATATCGACTTTGATGGGGCGGGGTCCGAGGCCGACACGCCTCGCCGGCCCGCCGCCTTTACCAGCCTGACCGACCGCGAGTTCGAAGTCGCAGAGCTCATCGCCCGCGGCCTCGACAACAAGGAGATTGCTGCCACCGCCTATATGGGCGAAGGCACGGTACGCAACCACATCAGCTCGATCCTTGCCAAAATGGGCCTGCGCAACCGCACCCAAATCGCCATCGCCTATCTGCGAGGGTAATTACCCAACGGCCGACCGCCCCGGCATAGCAAAATGGCTGTTATCGATTTAATGCCATTTCAAAACTATACCGGTTTACTACGATGAATCGCCCGCCTTCGACCACGGTAAATTGCGCGCTTGCAAAACCGCAGGTAGAACGCTTGCAATATTTAGAAAAATGCAGTCATGGTCGGGAATGTCGAATTCATCGTAGTAAACCGACATAGTTTTGTTCGGGCGGCCCTGCACGAGTGCCCCTGCAAGCCTCGCGGGACCAAAATGATCCGTCTTCCTCCGTCCCCAAGGGATCAGCCGGAACCGCGCGCCACGAAATCGGCCCATCTACTACGTTTGACTCGATACCCCTGACCATACCTTCGTTTTGAACAAAACCGCAGGCATTCTACCTGCGGTTTTGTTTTCGCACTTTTTGGCATGGTTGGGGGTAAGGGGCTAAACGTAGTAGATGGGCCAGCTTCGTGGCAGGCCCTTCTCGCCTACGCACAAAAGCGCCGCCACGGAGGAGGGAGATGCCTCCGTGGCGGCTGGGGGTAGGAGTAGGTCGGAATTTAGCCCTGCCGGCCGCCCGGGGCCTTTTGGCCCCGGGCGCTGTCGACGTGCCTAGCGCTTACGGATACCCCAGACCAGGGCTCCGACGCCGGCTGTGGCGATGACAAATGCCATAAGCAGAGCGGCAGCCTGCTGGTCGCCTGTGGTGGGCAGGAAACCCTTGACCGTCTTGACGATGTTCGTCACGGTCTTGGGCGTGCCGGGATCGGGTGTCGGCACGGGCGTCTCGGGCTTCTTGTACGTGTTGTTGAACACGATACCCTCGACGCTCTTGTCACCCTTGGCAAAGGCGACGTTCGCCTTGAGGTTGCCCTCGCCGTCATCGGCCACGTTGACGGTCGCGGTAAAGACGGACTTGTCATAGGTCATACCGGCCTCGTCGCCCTTGACCTCGCTGATGGTGTAGACGTACGTACCAGGCTCGTTGTACTCGAACTTGTCGAAGCTAATCTTGCCGTCGGCATCGTTGGTGACGGTGGACTCGACGTCCTCGCCAACGAGCTTAAAGCTAAACTCGTCCTTCTTAAGCTCGCGTCCCTCGAGCACCTTGATAGCGCCGATGGAAACCTGCGTGGGCATGGCATGATACTTGTTGGTAAAGCCAGCGGACTCGGTAGTTCCCTCGAGCTTGTGCGTCGCGGTCAGCGTGCCGTCGCCGTTGTCGGAGACGGTGGTCACGACGGTGTAGGTCGTGCTGTCATAGGTGACGCCCTTGTACAGGCCGAGCGCGTTGGGGCAAGCCTCGCGCAGCGTGTACGTGTGCGTACCGGGCGTCTCGTAGCGGATCGGGTTCAGCGTAACGTTGCCGTCGGCGTCGTTGGTGCCGCTGGCGACAACCACACCGTCCTCGAGCAGCTCAAACGTGAACTCGCCGGCTGCAAGGTCGCGTCCGGTCAGACGCTTGACCGTCTTGACCTGATCGGTCACCACGGAATCAGTAGGCGTCACGCTGTAGGTGTTGGTGAACGTGAAGGCAGCACCGTCGTCGCCGTTGCGCACGACACGCAGATGTCCGGTACCGTCGTCAGTCACGGTGTAGGAAACCTTGCGCATGGCGTTGGCGTCGTTGGTCACACCAGGGGCGCTACCGGACTCGGTCACCGTGTAGGTAAAGGTGTGCGAGCGCGGAGCGGTGGGGGCTGCGGGCTCGGACTCGTCGTTGGACTCGTCGGTGTCGGCATCAGCGCCGGCGTCGGCCTCTTCAGCCTCTGCCTCGTCGGCCTCAGCCTCGTCAGCTTCGTCCGCCTCGGCCTTATCGGTCGCATCGTCCGTCACGCCCAGGGCGTGGTTGAGGTCCTCGAGCGTAAAGTTGATCTTGCCAAAGTCCACGTTACCGGCTGCGTCGTTGGTTACGGTCGTGCGCTCGGGCATCGGGGCACCTGCCTCGTCGGCGGTCACGGTAAAGGTGAACTTACCCGTGATGTCAGCCGGGGTCAGGCCCTCGGCAGCTTGGAGCTTCTTAGTGCCGGTGAGCGCGGCATCGACGGCTTCGGCGCCGTAGACGTTCTCGAACAAGGGCTCGACGCCGCCGTAGTCGACCGTTGCCGTCAGGGTACCGTCACCGTTGTCGACGACGATAACCTTAAAGCCAAAGCTCCACGTTGTAGCGGAAACGCCATTCGGCAGCCCGAATAAATCTTCGTAGGCCGTGTAGTTAATGGTCCAGGCAAGCTTACCGTCCTTGTCGGTACGATAGGCAAGCCCAGCAGCCTCAAGATTAGCAAGCATCTTAGTGTCGTAGTGCAGCGTATCAAAGCTCACGTGCCCGCCGATATTGGGCTTGAGGTTTTCGTATGCCACAAGCTCACCCTGATAGGCGATGCCGAACCAGAACTCGCCGTCGGCCATCGGGCGGCCGGTCAGAGTCTTGGTGGCAACGACCTGAGCGGCGGTGCCGCCAGGCGTGTTGGTCGTAGCGCTGTAACTGTTGTGGAACGGCACCAGGGCCTTCTCGACCTTGTTCTCGCCACTCTTGTGGACCGTCTCATGCGTGCCCTCGGGACCGCCGGAAACGGTCGTCGTAGCAGTGAGCGTGCCGGCGGTGTCGTCGGCAATGGCGATCGTCACCGTGCGCACGGCGTCGTCGTAGGTGTAACCGGGCTGGCCGTCGTTCTTCTCGGCCACGGTGTACGTAAAGGTCTTGCCGGCGTCAGCCTGCGTAAATATAACCTCATGACCAGCCAGAATGTCGATCAGTCCGACCGTTGCCTCTGCCGCTGCGGGGGACTTGAAGCTATTAGCCCCGGGCAGCAGACCGAGCGCGCGAGCCGAAGCGTCGTCAGCAGGTGTCACGGTAAAGGTGAACTGACCCTCGGGCATGGGGCGGCCGTCCAGATACTTGCTGAGCCACAGACCGCCGGCAGCGGTGTAGTTAAGCTCAGTGCGGTACGTGTTGGTAAAGCGTCCGCTTTCCTTCTTGGTGACGTTGGCGGTCAGGCTGCCATCGCCGTTCTCGGTCACGGTCACTTCGGCGGTTGCGACATGCGTGTCATACGTCATGCCGACCGTGCTGCCCGCGTTCTCGCGGATCTCGTACTTGTAGGTTCCGGTGACCGTGTAGCGAATCTTGCCGAACTTGATGGCGGCAATGCCGTCCTTCGCATCGTGCTTGCTCACGGTTACGGTCGCAGGATCGGGTAGCGGGGCGCCATCGGGGGCGGTAATGGTAAAGCTGAACTCGTCCCCATCCGTCCACTCGCGGCCGCTGATGACCTTGTTCAGGTCAAAGTCGAGCCCTGCATCGAGCGGGGTCACGCTGTAGGAGTTCTTGAATTCGGCCGGCTCGGTGCCCTTCAGGACATGCTCGGCCTTGAGGGTGCCGTCGCCGTTGTCCGTGATGGTGGTCTCGATAGTGTATTTGGCGTCACTGTAGGTGATGCCCTTGCTGGTGGTTCCGCCCTTGACCTCGCGCAGCGTGTAGATGTGCTCGCCGGCAGCGGTGTAGGTGACGGGATCCATCACAATCTTGCCGTCGGCGTTGTTAGTGCCGGTGGCAACTACGTTATTGCCCTCGACGAGCTCAAAACGGAACTCTCCGGCCTTGAGGTCACGGCCGTCCAAGAACTTGGTCGCGGTGACTTGGTCGGTGACGCTGGAGTCCTCGGGCGTCACGGTGTAGGAATTCTTGAACTCGGCGGTCCCAGCGTCCTTCAGCTCATGCTTGACCGCGAGCGTGCCGTCGCCCCTGTCGGTAACGGTGGTCACGACGGTGTAGGTCTTGGCGTCATAGGAGACGCCCTTGCTGGCGGTTCCGCCCTTGGCCTCACGCAGCGTGTAGGTGTGCTTGCCGGCCTCGGTGTACTTCACGGCGCCCATCGTGATGTTGCCGCTGGCGTCGTTGGTGCCGGTGGCGACGACCTTGTCGCCCTCGACGAGCTCGAAGGAGAACTCGCCGGCGGCAAGCGCGCGCCCGGTCAGGAACTTGGTCGCCTTGACCTGGTCGGTGACGCTGGACTCAGTGGGGGTCAGATTGTAGGAATTCTTGAACTCGGCAGCCTTGGCATCCTTCAGGACATGCTCGGCCTTGAGCGTGCCGTCGCCCTTATCGGTGATGGTGGTCACGATGGTGTAAGTCTTGCCGTCGTAGGCGATGCCCTTGCTGGTGGTTCCGCCGTTGACTTCGCGCAGTGTGTAGGCATGCGTTCCGGCCTTGTCATACTTGACGGTGCCCATCGTGATGTTACCGCTGGCGTCGTTGGTGCCGGTGGCGACGACCTTGTCGCCCTCGACAAGCTCGAAGGAGAACTCGCCGGCGGCAAGCTTGCGCCCGGTCAGGGACTTGGTCGCGGTGATCTGGTCGGTGACGCTGGAGCTCTTGGGCGTCACGGTGTAGGAGTTCTTGAACTCAATCTTCTTGACGTCCTCGGCGCCCTTCAGCTTATGCGTGGCCACAAGCTGGCCCTTGCCATTGTCGGCGATGGTCGTCACGACGGTATAGACGGTTTTGTCGTAGGCGATGCCGCCGGCATTGCCCTTGACCTCGCGCAGCGTATAGATGTGCTGACCGATCTCGGTGTACTTGATGGCGCTGAACGCAACGTTGCCGTTGGCATCATTCTTAACGGTTTCGACAACCGACGCGTCCTCGCCCTCACCCTCAACGAGCTCAAAGGAGAACTCATTGTCCTGGAGCTTATGGCCGGTCAGGACCTTGGTAACTGTAATCTGATCGGTGACGCTCGACTCAGCGGGATTGGCGGTATAGGTGTTCTTGAACTCGACCTCGCCCGAGGTCTTCTTCACAGAAGCCTCGAGCTTTCCCTTTGCGTTGGG
Organism: uncultured bacterium; assembly: GCA_934865005.1. Classification (GTDB taxonomy): domain Bacteria; phylum Actinomycetota; class Coriobacteriia; order Coriobacteriales; family Coriobacteriaceae; genus Collinsella. Next base: position 19,613 of record CAKWZF010000015.1, read on the forward strand.
TGTCACCGTTACGGTGGACTCTGCAACGTTCTTGCTGTAGGCGATGCCGTCGACCGTGGTCCCGGCATGCTTCTCGCTAACCTTGTAGACATACGTGCCCGGCTTGTCATAGGCAATCTCGCCAAAGCTAATGTCCGCATGGCCCTTGGTTGCAAACGCAGTCGTGGACCTGGGCATCGGGGCGTTGTCCTCGGACGTCAGGCCAAACTCAAACTTGTCCTCATCCGTCCAGTCGCGGCCCTCGAGCACCTTGGTCAGGCCAAAGTCGGCAGTTGTCAACGTTGTCGGCGTGGTATTGAGCGTAAAGCTAATCTTGCCGTTATTGCCCAGGTAGACATTGACCTTCGTCGCACCAGAAACAACCTTCGTGTTGTTCCATTGGGGATTGATCACGTCGCGTGCGGTGTCCGTCGGGTTTCCGCCCACACGCTCCTTGGTGGTGTGGAGCTGGTTGATAAAGGCGAGGCGCGCGGTGCCAGCCTTAATCGACCAGTGATCGCCATCCTTTACCAAAGCACCTTCAAAGTTTTCGAGCTCGCTTCCCTTAACCGGGATCGAAACGGAATCATCGTACGGCGCGCCCGACGAGTTCTGCGCCATAAACTCATCTTTGTACCAATAGGTCTTAGAGCCCGAAGGCTTTTCCGTTGCGAGCTTGGTGCAAGCCGCGTCTGTGTAGACGGGCGTTAGCTTTTGGAAGTAGTAGTAGCTGTTCGTAGCAGCAGGCTCAAAGCTTGCGACCGTATCGCCCGCATCGTCGCCGGTCCACTTGTTGGCGTAGAAGCTAACGGTATTGGAATCGGCGTCCTTGTGCTCATTGATGTAATCCTGCAGTCCCGGTACGTTATTGGGAGTAAACAGGTTTTTGCGTGCAATAGCCTTTACGCTCGATGCATACGCAACGCGGATAGGCGAGATGGCCTCCGTGGAGTCAACCACAAACGTGCCCGCCGACTCGTCAACGGTAAAACGGCGCAGCGGAATGAGCGATGCGGGGACCTTAACCGTCACGATGTCGCCGCGCTGCGGATTGTTCTCGTCCGCGCGATCAACCGTAATTACGAGATGGGCGAGCTCGCCATCAAACGTATAGGTATCGATATTGCCATCGGTCGACTTGGTGGCGGCCCCATAGGTCTTGCCATTGTACTCGGCACCGGTAAAGCTATCGACCTGCATAAAGGCGCCCAGCTCGTCCTCGAATGTGATGTAACCGGAGCCGTTGGGATTGTTGCCCTCGACCTTGGTCGGGAAACCCTTGCCCGACGTAATGGCACTCGAGATGTCTGCGAAGACTTGATCTAGCTCTGCAGCGTTGGCTGCAGACTTGTAATAAGTAGCACCGGCAACGCGATCGCCCAGCTTTCCGCTCGTATACGAAGTCGCCTTGGGATAGTTGCTCGACATGGCGTGCATGAATTTATTTTCATCGCTCGTCTTGTAGCTCGTAGGATCGGCACTGGGATCCGCACCGTCAAAGATGCCGATGGTGTAGACGGTAGCGCCTTTATCCTTCATACCCTCGGCGGCAGCTATGGCATTGTCGGCAACAGTAGAGCTGAAGTCACGGAAGTCTGTGGGCGTGCCGTCCGTAAAGAACACAACGATCTTCTGGGCATCTTCGCGTTTGGAAGTAATTCCCTCGGCCAGTGCCATGCCGTTATCGGCACGAGTAGCACCAGCAGGGTCAATGGAATTGATTGTTTTCTTGAGGCTCTTTGCGCCATCACCCGAGCACGCCATCAGCTTTTGCATGGTCTGCGAGTAGTTGTAGCTATGGCGGCCATCGCGATAAGTGTCATTGCCGATCTTGTCAGTCTTCTCGCCCGCAAACTTTACGATGGCAACCTGGTGCTGCTTGCTCGCGTCCTTAACGTTCTTGTTTTGCTCGGCAATGGTGTCGATAAAGTGGTTGGCAGCATTCTTGAGCGCATCGATACGCTTGGGAGAATCTTCACCACCCATAGGATCATCCATTGAGCCAGAGGCATCGAGCACCATCACGATGTCGAGCGGCTTGGAAACCAGCGACGTCGTATCGGATGTCGAAGACATCGCCGAAAGCGTAGTCAAAAAGTCCGATTTCCCGTCATCGATTGCTTGGACCGTCTTATCCGTCCAAATTCGGCCGACGTTTTGCGTCGTGACCTTGCTGCCGTCATAGCCGCCCGCCCAGAACTTCCAATGGTTGCTGGTGTCGTGATCGACTATCTTTGTCGCTTCCGGTCCGTCCATACCGGTGCTGGACCTGGCGTTGGCCTCGGGCAGCATGGCAAATGCTGCAGCCGGCAATACCAGCACTACGGCCAGTATCGCCGCCAAGAGACCCCTCGTGTACCTGCTCATCGCGTCTCCCTTCTCGCGGGCTCAGACCTTGCATCAGCCTAAAGTTACGGAATGAGACACAATTTGGGCAGGTGACACACGTTCCAAATTCGTTTTTGAGCGTGAGACAAATGTCTCACCAAAGTTGAGACACGGCGTTTTCGCAGGAAAATAGGTGCGACTCAGAGCCATCGGGCCAAAATGATCCGTTTTCCTCCGTCCCCGGGGGCTCAAGGGCTGTTATCGATATGGTGCCATTTCAAAACCATGCCGGATTACGGAGCTGAAGTCAGAACCCTCATCCATACCCCTTATTTTTGAAAAACAGCAAGCCATCTACCTGCGGTTTTGGTTTCGCGATTTTCGGCATGGTCGGGGGTTTGCTCTCCAGCCCCGTAAACTGGCATAGTTTTGTTCGCGACGGCACAACCGCGCATTCGCGCGCGGGGCCGGTGGGGCAATTTTGCCCCGCCGGCCCCTATTTCAGCGCTATTCCGGTTTGGTTTCTACCGTGGGAGTCTTGTTCGCCGCAACCGGAGTACGGGCGGCGTCCATAGTCAGGCAGTGCTTGGGGCAGCTTTCGATGCACTCGCCGCACACCACGCAGGCGTACGGGTCGATCGACCACGTTCCGCCCTTGCGATCGACCGCGAGCGCGCCCGCCGGGCAGCGGCGCGCGCACATGCCGCAGCAAATGCACACGTCCATGTCGTTGACGATATGCCCGCGCAGGCGCTCGGGTGCCGCGAGCTTCTCCTGCGGATAGCACACCGTGACCGGCTGCTTGACCATAGAGCCCAAGGCCGTCTTGGCAAATGTCAGTAAACTCATGCCGCACCTACCTTTCCGTGCAGCTAATGCAGGGGTCGATGGTCAGGATAATCATGGGCACGTTGGCAAGGAACACGCCCTGCAGCGTATGCGTCAGACCCGCCAGGTTTTGCGACGTCGGCGTGCGCACACGGAAGCGGTCAAGGTTCTTGGTGCCGTTGCCGCGCACATAGTAGTACGCCTCGCCGCGCGGCTGCTCAATCACAACCTCGCCGCGCGCGCCGTCGGCCGGCGTAAGCTTGGTGCGCCCGCCGATACCGTCGTGCGGAATCTTGCCCACAAGCTCCTTGATGATGTCCATGGCCTGCGTGACCTCGGCACAACGCACCTGGCAGCGAGCATAGCAGTCGCCGTCGGTGGCAATGATGGGCTCAAATGCAGCCAGGTCCGCATAGGCACCGTCGCCAAACATGCGCACGTCGTAGTCCACGCCCGAGGCGCGCCCAAACGGGCCGACCATCGAAAGCTCCAGCGCATCCTTCTTGCTGATCACACCCACGCCATGCAAGCGCTCGCCGCAGCTGTCATCGTCCAAAAACGTATGCACCAGGGCCTCGTAGTCGGGACGCATGGCATCGAGCGTCTGGACAATTCCGGCCAGCTCGGAGTCCTCGATATCGTGCTTAAGGCCACCGATCTCGTTAATCGACAGAATCACGCGGCCACCGCACGTGCTCTCGAAGATCTTGAGAATCTGCTCGCGCAGGGTCCACGAACGATAGAACAGTGCCTCGAAGCCAAAGGCGTCGGCGAGCAGACCCAGCCACAGCAGATGCGAGTGAATGCGCGAAAGCTCGTGCAAAATGGTGCGGATATACTGCACGCGGTCGGGCACCTCGATTTCGAGCATGCGCTCGCAGGCGCTGGCATAGCCGTAGCTGTGGCCCACGGCGCAAATGCCGCAGATGCGCTCGGCGATGTAGCCAAACTGATGCATGTCGCGCTTTTCGGTGAGCTTCTCGAGTCCGCGGTGCACAAAGCCGATCTGCGGAATTGCCTCGATGACGCGGTCGTCCTCGATCACCAGGTCCAGATGAAGCGGCTCGGGCAGCACCGGGTGCTGCGGGCCAAACGGAATAACGGAGCGATGTGCCATGGACCTTACGCCTCCTTTTTCTGCTTGTCGCGGGCGGCCTTGGCGGCAAGCGCCACGCGGACCTTGGCCGCTTTCTCGGGATCCATGGCGGCGAGCTTTGCCTCCATCTCGGCAGCCTTGAGCGCGGCCTTCGCAGCAGCCTCATCGTGCCGAGCATCGGAGCCGGCAGCCGCAGCGGGCTGGGCGGCAGCAGCGCTCACAGCATCGCCGGCACCCGCGGCGCCCTCCCCCGCAGCGGCCGCGGCAGCGACGGCCTTCTCGGCCGCGGCCTTGCGCGCCTTGGCCTCGGCGGCGGCACGGACCTTCATGGCCTTCTCGCGTGCGGCCTTTACCTCGGGCGTGATTACACTCATGGGCTCGGCGGTCGAGACCTGGTAGAAAAAGCCGTTAAAGTCAACCTGCATGTCGGTGATGGCAAGACCAAATAGGTCGTGGGCCTCATTTTCAAACGGGAACACCGCCGGATAGTACGAGCTGATGGACGGAATCTCCTGGTACTGGTCGATGCCCTCAACCACCAGGTTCTCGATTACATAGCTGCCGTCCTGCGCAATATGCTCCTGAGCAGCACGAACGTTGATAAACGTATAGACCAGGCGATACGATCCGTCGTCCACACAGCGCTCGGCGTGCATTTGCACAAAGCGCGCGCCGACGCCCTTGAGCGCCTGCACATGCGGCAGGAGCTCGTCGAGCCCGACGGTGGTATAGATAGCCTTTTGCATTACTCGGCCTCCTTTGCAGCGACGGGCGTCTCAGCAGGTGCGTCGCCAGCGGCAGGCGCGTCGCCGGCCTCAGACGCGGCCACAAACCCGTCCTCGCCCAGCTCAACGCCACCGTCCCAGGTAGCGGCGCCGCCCACGGTAAGCGGGTCACCGCCGGCGCGCATCACGGCCTCCTTCTGATCAAGGATGCCGCACGCCTCCACGATGGCATCGATCACGGTCTCGGGACGAATGGCGCACCCGGGCGCATACACGTCCACGGGAATCGCGCGGTCCACGCCGCCGATCACGTTATAGGCATCGCGGAATACGCCGCCCGAACACGCGCAAATGCCGCACGCCACCACGCACTTGGGCTCGAGCATCTGGCTGTAGATCTGGCGCACGACGGGCAGGTTCTGGGCATTGACCGACCCCGTCACCAAAAAGATGTCCGCATGCTTGGGGTTGCCGGTGTTGACCACGCCAAAGCGCTCCGCATCGAACAGCGGCGTGAGCGAGGCCAGCACCTCGATATCG
>CAKWZF010000015.1:25118-26387 GCA_934865005.1 uncultured bacterium
CGTCGTAATGAATGACCCACGGCGAGCGCGACATTTTATGATCCATGGATGCCGCCTCCTAAATAAACACGTCAACGAGGATGGGCATAAGGTTGAGCAGGCCAAACACCAGCGCCACGCCCCATCCGAGCCTAAAGCAGCTGCGCCAGGTGCTGCGTGCGAAGGTGTTGTCGATCAGGACCTCGACAAAATACGTCGCGGCCATCACGACCAGGGCTACAACCCAGCTCACGGGGTTGTCCCAAACAAAGAACATGCCCACCCACATCAAAAACAGCACGGTCTCGCACCAGTGCATAAGGGTCATCTTGGCCAGCGTGCCGCCGCTCATCTCGGTGGCGACGCCCTGGACGATCTCCTGATGCGCGTGATGCGAGTACGAAAGGTCAAACGGCGACTTGCGCAGCTTGATGGTAAGCACCGCGAGCAGCGCCAGGAAAATGGGCGCGCTGTACACGATGATGGGGGCCGACTGCCCCGTCACGGCGATGGAATCAAAGCTGTCGGTGGCAAGGTACAGGCCCACGCTCATCAGCAAAACGGCGGGCTCGTAACTCATAACCTGCAGTAACTCACGATCGGCGCCAACCTGGGCAAACGGGCTTTGCGTCGAGGCGGACGCCAACACCACAAAGATCGCGGCGAGGGTAACCATAAAAGCGCACAGCAGCGTGTTGGAGCCCGACACAAAGATGCCGCCGCCCACGACGGTAAAGATGAGCGCGCACGCCATATAGGTATCGTCCATGGTGTTTACGCTGGCAGGGGCTTTGCGCAGCAGCTTGGCAACGTCGTAGAAAGGCTGGAGCAGGCGCGGGCCCACGCGGCCCTGCATACGGGCCGAAAGTTTGCGGTCAACGCCGTCGATCAGGCCGCCCACAAGCGGCGCAATCAAGGCAAACGCCACGGTGCCTATAAAGATGCCCACGACGCCCGAACCTTCAAAATACTTGCCGCGCAACACCGAGGGCGCGCTCATAGCAAGTCTCTCGGGTCCAATCCACGCGCAACACAGCAGCGCAAACAAGATAATGCTGCAGCACACGACGCTGCCCGCGGGGCCGATACGCTTCTCGCCAAGGGCGTCCTCCGAGTACCAATTGCGCTTTTCGGACTTCACCTCGTGTCCCATCGAGCCGCGGAAATGGCGATATTTGTCGGTTCCCACGCCCGAAAGGTACACGTTGACGTGCGGCTTATTGCTCACGCGGAATGAAGTCAGCAGCACCACGGCGATCAACGCCCCGATAACCACCATCAGAGACATGG
>CAKWZF010000016.1:0-11889 GCA_934865005.1 uncultured bacterium
CCGCCGATCACGGAGACGCGCTTACCGGTGTTGTCCACTACATGCGGCTTGTGGTCGTTGAGGTCACTGTGCTCAACGGCAAAACGCTTGAGGGCGAGGATGTTCATGGGGTCGTCGACCATGCCACGGCGGCAATGCATCTCGCAGGGATGCTCGCACACCAGGCCGCAAACGAGCGGCAGCGGGTTATTCTTGCGGATGACCTTGACGGCATCGGCATAGCGGCCGGCCTCGACGAGCGAAATGTAACCGGGAATGTCGACATGCGCCGGACAGCCCGAGACGCACGGGACGCGGGCCTCGCGGTCAAAGCCACAGGAGTGCTCGCGGATGTGGTGCTCAAAATCGTCACGGAAACCGCGGATAGCCGTAAGCGCCATGGCGCCGGCCTCGTAACCGATGGCGCAATCGCTCGAAAGATAGATGGTGCGGGCGGTGCGCTCGATCAGATTGAGCGTGGACTCGTCGGCGCGGCCCTCGAGCACATCGGCGAGCAGATCGCTCAGCGCGCTCAGGCCCACGCGGCAGGGCGTGCACTTGCCGCAGCTCTGGGTGGAGCACAGGTTGACGAGCGCTGCCGTAAACTCAACGGGACACGGGGCGAGCGAACTCACCGCCAGACGACGTCCGAGCGCATCGTGCAGGTCGTCCATGACGGCCTGAGCGTGGCTGCGTTCCATTACGTGCAGTCGAGCCATAAGATCCCCTCTCACATGGCAGCCCGGAGGCGAGGCCGGGCGAAATTGCTACACGCACAACACTGACCTAGAAAGTTGTGAGGTCTCCATACGGTTCGGCAGGCGGTATAAAATGTCACCCTCAGCGGTGAAATAGAACATTACCGCAGATAAATGCCATATTTGATAAAACGCGTTACCAAATTGCAATATTCAATGTGAAAAAGAGCGCCTTACTATTTTTCCTTTTTGATCCGTTTTCCTCCGTCCCCTTCGGATCACATGATCCCTTGGGAACGGAGGAAAACGGATCGTTTTTGGTGCAAAAGGGCCAGGTTTGTTTGCACCAATCTCACTTGCGCTAGATGAAGAGCTCGCATTCCTTCCGCGCGACGCAAACCTTGCTCAGCATCTGGGAAACAGCGGATAGTTTGTTGGAATCAAGCTTGCGAGCACCTCGCGGACATACGGCGATGCAGCGCATGCAGGAGATGCACGCCTCGCCAGCTGCTCGTTTGGGGTCACTCTTGTCGATAGCGCAAACGGGGCACGCCGCGGCGCATGCACCGCAGGAGACACAATCCCCTGTTGCCTCGGGTGCCATGCGGTGACCTCCGGCTTGTTTATAAGGACGATTGCCGGGAATAGAGGGCTCGGATGTATCCTCGGCCAACAGCTTTTGCTGAATTTGCTGCGCAAACTCTGCGAGCTGCGCCGCATCCTGCGCATCCGGACGACCGGCAGCAAACTGTCGCGCAATGGAATGTTCTGCAATGGCCGCAACTGCCGCGATCACCCGGAATCCCGCATGCTTCGCAACGTCCTCCAGCTCTACGAGCGTGTCCTCAAACGCGCGGTTTCCGTAGACGCACACCAGAACGGCCCGCGCTCCGTTGCCGTGAACCATGCCCAACCGGTCAGCCACCACAGCCGGGATTCTACCGGCATACGCCGGCACAGAGATTACGGCCACGTCGTCCTCAGTCATCGAGACAGCGCTGAAATCTAGCCCGCTATCGGTCAGATCGACGGTAACGGTATTCTTGTCCAGTGCCCCGGCCACAAGGCCAGACACCTTCTGCGTTCCACCCGTCGGACTAAACACAATTTCGAATACGCTCATCGAGACACCCTCCCCCTACGTCTGGCAACGCGTCAAGCCGTTTTCACATCCAGCCAGAGTATACGGCACGTGGGATCCCCATTTTGGTGCATCAAGCACCCCAATGCACCAACCCTACGCTGTCTGCCTCTTCGTTTTGTATAAATTACGGTACAGATTGTATATATTTACGGGATACCGCCGTGTTCTCCCGAGGTACCCCATCCTGGCCCGTGCAAAAAACGGAGTATTCTGCAACGTGACCGCGTCAGCAATACCCCGAGCGGGCAAACCTTTAGGGCGCTGCGTCATTTTGGGTTCCGACATGGCGAGAATGACGCGCCCCTGCTCCGGAAAACGACGAAATCTGACTCAGAACGCTCGCTAGGGATATCCGAAAGCCACCGTTGGCGACGTCAAATCATATGCAGACAACTCGAACTGCAGAATACTCCAAAAAATGCACGGCGCACCCCATGGGACCCATTGCCGCATGGTAGGAAACAGGCCCACGGCATCCTCTAGACGCATTCCCGAGGAAATCACATTTGAACTAGCGATCGGATACGGCAAACAAAAAGGGCCCCGAGCGTAGTTGCTCGGGGCCCTTGGTTCACCTCGCTCTAGCGGGCGATGCGTGTGTTATTTGCGCTTGCCGCCGCCGTCACCGGGACGACGGGAGCTGCCGCCACGCTTGCCACCACGACTATTGCCATAGCTGCCACGGTTATCGCGACCGCCGGCACGGCCGCCACGGGAGCCGGCCTGGTTGCCGCCACGCCCGCCACGATAGCCGCCACGACGCTCCTCGCGGGTATCGTCGTAGTTGCGCCAGTCATCGCGACGATCGCGGCTGGCACGCGGGTCACGACGATCACGCGACTCATTCGAACGACCAGCGCCGCCGCGGCCGCCATTGCCGCGAGCGCCCTCGCGACGCTCGCCGCCGCGGCTAACGCGCTCTTCAAAGCGCTTGCCGCCACGGGACTCACCGCCACGAGCACCTCGCTCACCGCGACCCTCGCCGCCGCGACGCTCATCACGGCCACCGCGCTCGTCATCACGACCGGAACGACGGCGGTCGCCCGAACCGCGCTTGCCACCGCGCGAACCGCGGCCCTCGTCCTCGCGCTCGACACGACGACGGCCGCCACGGTCCTCGTCCTCACGACGACGGCGGTGTGCCTCGCCCTGGAACTGCTTGGCACGACGCTCGGCACGGTTGCCGCGCGCAGGCTGCTCAGCGGCACCAGCACCAGCGCGCTCCTCGGCAGCCACCTCGCGAGCCACGCTCTCCACGGCCTCGTCCACGCGAGCCTGAACGCCCTCGCGCACGCGGGTCTTGCCGCCGCGCTTAGGACGGCTCGGGCGCTCGCCGTCGCCGCGACGCTCGTCGCGACCGCGGTTGGAACGACCGGCCACATCGCCGTAGTCATCTCCGTTGCGCTTGCCGTCGCGACGTGCCTGCTCAAGCTTCTTCTTGCTCTTGGACTTGCCGCGCTTGGTCTTCTTCTTCACCTTAAAGGCGGCAGGATCGCGCTCGGGGTCAACGGCGGGCGGGTTGGGGCCCACGTGCAGGTCGCCGGCTTCGTAAATATCGGCCGTCTTGTCCATGAGCTTCTCGATCTCGTAGAACTCGTCCACGTCCTGCTCAGTCACAAACGTAATGGCCCAGCCCAGCTCGCCGGCGCGGCCCGTACGGCCAATGCGGTGGATATAGTCGGTCGGCTCGGCCGGCACGTCAAAGTTCACGACGTAGCGCACGTCGCTAATGTCGATGCCGCGGGCGAGAACATCGGTTGCCACCAGTACGTCGACGGTGCCGTCGCGGAAGGCAGAAAGCGCGCGCTCGCGCTGGGCCTGGCTGCGGTTGCCGTGAATCGCGGCGGCCTTGATGCCCTTGCGCTCCAGACGACGGCAGCAGCTGTCGGCGCGGTGCTTGGTGCGCATAAAGACGATAGTGCGCTCCGGGCCCTCCTTTTTGAGGAACTCGGGCAGCAGGTTGTTCTTGGCCTCGATGGACACCGGGAACACAAACTGGTCGACGGTGTCGGCGGTCGACGTGGCGGGCGCGATCTCCACGCGCGCCGGGTCGCTCACCAGGTCGGTGATCTCGCCCACGGCCTCCTCGTCGAGCGTCGCCGAGAACAGCAGCGTCTGGCGCTCGGCCGGCGTCTCGCGCACAATGCGGCGGACGGCAGGCAAAAAGCCCATGTCGAGCATACGGTCGGCCTCGTCGAGCACCAGCACCTTGACCTCGTCCAGATGGCAGGCACCCTGCTCGATCAGATCGACCAGACGACCCGGCGTGGCAACTAGGATATCGCAACCGTACTTGAGTGCCGCGGTCTGCGGCTTGTAGCTCACGCCGCCCACGACGGTCACGGCAACGTGGCCCGTGACGTCGGCGATTTTGCTTGCGACCTCGTCGATCTGCTGGGCAAGCTCGCGCGTGGGGGTGATGACGAGCATCACGGGGCCACGGCCGTTGCCCTCGGGCTTTTTAGCACCGCGACGGCGGTTGCGGCCGCCACGCTCGCGCACGGGTTTGGGAGGAGCGATGTGCTCCAGATTGTTCATAGTCGGCAGCAAAAAGGCGGCCGTCTTGCCGGTGCCGGTCTGGGCGGCGGCAAGCAAGTCGCGGCCCTCGAGCACCACGGGGATCGAGCCAGCCTGGACAGGCGTCGGCGCCGTGTAGCCCAGGTTCTCGATAGCACGAAGCATCTCGTCCGAAAGTCCCAGCTCGTCAAAGGCGGGCAGACTATCGGTAGCGGACTCGACGGCCTGGGCGGCATTTGCCTCATCGGCGGCATCGAAGGCAGCCTGGGTCATGGCCTCACGGGTCTCGTCCAGGATCTCGGCGTCCGTGACGTCGGATACAGAATTACGCATATGTTGTTGTTCCTTATCTGCACGCGCAATGGGCACGGCATGCGGCCGCGCGGGCGTGCTTTGTAGTGCGCTAATACATACAAAAACGGGTGCGCACAGAGAGGACGTTGCTCAGCACGCTGGCGATCGCTTTGGCAGCCCTATCACGCGCCGTCCAGACGCAGCAGCTCTAAGCGATGGAGCAGATTCGCCGCCGGTTAGTATACCCGTGCTTCGCATGCCCCCACGTAAACCACAGATGACGAGGCGGACGAGGTGGGCCCGGCTGATTGTCTCAATCTGTAACATCTACAGGGCAAATCTTCCTCTACGTGTTACAGATCGAGACAAACGGTCGACACAGTTCACAAACGTCTCAATCTGTAACAGTTACCGAGTAAAATCGGCCCTAATTGTTATAGATCAAGACAGAGGGGGATTTCCGTCAAGTCCAAACCAAATCTCTCAGTCTTCCTGCAATTTCGAACATGTGGCCTATAATGTTGCTTTGGTTACACTATTTATTGCGCAGCCATTTAATACGTCGCCCACCGGGGGCCATTAATTCCTATCGCCATATTGGCTTGGAAGCAATCAAAGGAGGTATCCGTGGCAGCAGAGACGCCTTGCTCGGTCCTCTATAACGATATTCGCTCGTTCGGCGGTCTTAAACATCTCGAGATCGCCCGAATGCTCATCAATGGAAACTCTTATCTCGGCAGTACCCTGCTCGAGAAATGCTCTTCCAACCGCTCGTATCTCACCCGTTACATCGTCCATCGCAAGCCTGACCAGTGCGCGCCCGCCATCTACAGCGACTTTACCGTCACCACGCTCAACCTTTCCGCGGCAATCTGCAACAAGCTCGGCGGCGGCGAGTCCGCCTATCGGGCAATCGCCGAGCACTATCGCGGTCCGGCCGCCAACGAAATGATGTCGGCTCTCGCTAGCTACAAGCTGGACAGCCGCCTATATGCAAATGCCCTCAATCGCATCGACAACTATGACGGCAATGCCGTGCGCGAAAAGAGCACGCTCTTCCTGATGCTCTTTGTGGCAACGGGGGCGCTCGCCGATCCCGTTCAGGGCGTGGCCACCGTCGAGCGCTTTTGCGACAGCAAGACGGGCGAGCACTTTGGCACCACCGAAACTACCGTCGGACGTGGCTTTATGAGCAGCCTGGAGCAGCCGCGCACCGTCGCCCCCAACCTCGGTCTGCTCAGAACCCATGCCGACAACTGCGCCGACATGCAAATCCATCCCCTCACACGCGATCCGCACGGCACCGTGATTGGTTCTCTGCCCAAAACCTCGCCCAGCATCACCGATGTGGGCGCCGACGCATCGCGCGAGCATCTTCGTATTTGGCTCGAGGGTGAGCACTGGTACGCCCAGGGCCTTGGATCGACCAACGGCACGGTGCTCGAATCGGGCGCGCGCGACGGCGATATTGTGATTGAGCCGCCGCGCGACCAACGCGAGCCCGGCAAGATCTATCCCCCCGTGGAAATCGCCAACAGCGACAGACTTCATTTGGGTCTCTATACGACATTCCTTGTCATTGTGGACTAGCGCGGACGGCGATCGGAAGACGGTCGCCGTCCGTCTTTCGTCTTCTACCTTCTGCGTCGTAAACGACAATACTCAGCGGTATGCGTGGGCAGTGCGGCTATCATGGTTCTTTACCGATATCCGCACTGCTCACGTATACGCGCGGCAACCCATGCCAGACAAAGGAACGCCATGGATACTACCAATAGCGCCTATGGCGACAAACTCATCCGTCTTGACACGTTCGACACCGCCGTGGCGGTCGACCCCAGCGCCGAGGACGACGCCAAGCGTCGGTTTATGACGCTTATTCTCCAGACGGCCCACCGCAACAACGGCAACATCGGACACGTGCTGCGCGCGACCAACACGAGCGGCGAGGTCTTTGCCGTCAAGCTACTCAAGGACAACGCCATCCTTTCCGGCCAAGCCCCCGACCGCTCCGCCGAGCAATCGGCAGCGCACCTGGCCAGCACCGCCGCGCTGTTCGAGGAGTACCGTCATCTGTGTACCGTCTCGCACCTGCGCGGATTTCCGCGCGTCTATGGCTACGGATCGTGCGAGGATGACCCTCTCATCCTCATGGAGTGGGTCGAGGGCACCTCGCTCAAGCAGGCGCTGCCCCTGCTTCCGCACGACGCCTCGGGCGGGCTGACCACCCAGATGGTCGCCGCCGTCGGAAACGCCGTGCTTCGTGCGCTCTTGATGACCCAAGGCCTCGTGAATCCGGTCATCCATCGCGACCTGTCGCCTGCCAATATCATGTTCCGCACCACTAGCCGAACGCTCGAGCAGCAGATTGCTGATTGTTCCTTTGACCCCTGCCTCATCGACATGGGCTCCGCGACCATGGCTCTCGGCGACGACACGATCACCCGGCGCGCCGACATCTGGCGTTTTGCCACGCCCGCATACGCCGCGCCCGAGATGCTCACGCAGGATATCGAAGGCATCGCGGCCCTTCGCCGTTCGCCGGCAATCGACGTCTATGCGCTTTCGAGCATTCTGTACCAGCTCTACAGCGGTCGCAAACCGTTTGACTTTGAGTCGACGGACGCCGCTGCAACCGGCTCGTTCTATCTCGTAAAGACCAAGACCAAGCCGGCACCGCTCGAGCCGCGCTGCGAGGGCGATGAGGCGCTCGTCCAGATCATCATGAAGGGTCTCTCAGTCGAGCAGTGCGATCGTCCCACCGAGCAGCAGATGCTCGAGGTGCTCTCGGCATACCTCACCGACGCCGAATCCGAAGGCCGCGAAGGTGCAGGAGACGAGGCCGCAATTGATATCGATTCTGGCACGCACCTTAAGGTCGACGTCGCCGGCGAGCGCGCACGAGAGATCCTGAATCAGGCCCGCCACGATGCCATGACCCGCCGCCGCTTTATTATCGGCGGCGCTATCGCAGCCGTTGCGGGGCTCAGCGTTATCGGGGCGGCAACCCATGGCTTTGGCATCCCCGACTACCTTGACGGCATCCGCGGTTCACTTGACGACTACACCTGGGATCAGCTGCAGGAGATTTCGCTCAAGATTAAGGCCGCCGAGACCCGTAGCGAGGCACGCGAGATTGCCAAGCGCTATCACCTGCTCGATGACAACGGGCATATCCCCTATCCATGCACCAAGCGTGTCACGCTCACCAACGGGCTGCAGGTTGGCGCGCAGCTTGTGGGCATCCGCCACGATGAGCTTCTGGACGGGACGGGCAAGGCCGGGCTGACGTTTATGTTCGACGCGGGTATTGCCGAGCGCAACGCTGCGGCTGAACCGCCGAGCGCCGGCTGGGCAGATTGCGAGCTGCGGGAGTGGCTCAACGGCGACGGCCTTAAGCTGCTGCCCAACGAGTTGCGCGCGCTCATTAAAGGTGTCAAGAAGGTCTCGAACAATGTGGGCGCCGCCAACAGCGCATCGTGCCTGAGCGAGTTGCCCGCAACCCTTTGGCTGCCCGCCATGGTCGAGCTGTGCGGTACGCAACCGCCCGATTCGTTTACCGAGGACTATCACTACCTGGCAGACATCTACAACGGCGAGGGCAAGGAGTATCAGCTCTTCCGCGAGCTCAAGGTAAGCCCGTATTCCACGAACGAGACGATGGTCCGCCAGTGGAAGGGCAAGGACACCTGCTGGTGGGAGCGTACGGTGAGCCCCGACTCATCGGAGACCGAAGGCACGCTCTATTTGAATCGCGTTGGACACGACGGCGACGTCTTTACGTACGCAACGCCTGCGGACAAGCCAAACAAGCTAACCTGTGTGATCCCCGGGTTCTGTATCTAGGCGGCGGGCGTCTTGCCATGACGGGACCCCCTCCCCGGCAATTGTCTCGATCTGCAACACTAGCTCGGCAGATACAGGTCTAGTTGTTACAGAACGAGACAAACCCCAGCCCCGCGAGACAACATCTCAATCTGTAACAGTAAGGGGTCAAAATCCTCTCTAGATGTTACAGATCAAGACATTTGAGTTGACCCCGGGCAGTTTGTCTCGATCTGTAACAGTTAGAGGTTATATCTCCCGCTAGATGTTACAGATTGAGACATTGAGTTTGCTGCCAACTGTTTGTCTTGATCTGTAACAAATACTCGGTAAAACGGGGTCTGGTTGTTACAGATCGAGACGTTAGCTTTCGGCTGAAATGTTTGTCTAAATCTGTAACAGTTACGGCTCAAAAAACGGTCCAGATGTTACAGATTGAGATGATTGATTGGGACGGTCCATCGGCCAACCATCCATCCTCATCTGTAACGAAATCTCATATATTATTTCTGTACTGGACACCCCCAGGGGGTATGGGTGTATAGTATCGGCAGGTTAACAATTCCAACACCGAACCACAGAAAGGAGAAGCCATGGCTCAAGATAAGTTCGACGTGGGCGGCATGACATGCGCCGCCTGCCAGGCGCATGTGGACCGTGCCGTGAGCAAACTCGACGGCGTCCAAAGCGTCGCGGTCAACCTACTCGCCGGTTCCATGATGGTCGACTACGACCCTGCGCAGGTCTCCCCCGACGATATCTGCACCGCCGTCGACCGCGCGGGCTACTCGGCCTCACCCATCAGCACGGGCACCGACGCTGTCCAAAGCGGAAGTGCGCAAGCCAGGTCCGGCGCCGCCCATATGGAGTCACCGACCAAAAAGTTGGAGGCCGCCGCCTCTGCCATGCGCATCCGCCTCATCGTCTCGATCGTATTCCTCATCCCACTGTTCTACATAGGCATGGGGCACATGCTCGGCTGGCCGCTGCCCGGCATCTTCACCGACCACACCCACAGCATGACGCTCGCGCTCACCGAGCTCGTCCTGCTCATTCCCATCGTCTACGTCAACGACGCGTACTTTATCAACGGGTTTAAATCGCTCGCGCACGGCGCGCCCACCATGGACGCCCTTATTGCCGTGGGCGCCACCGCCTCCATCGCCTGGTCGCTCTACGCCATGTTCATCATGGCCGACCAGCTAGCCGCAGGTCAGGTGCACGAGGCCATGATGACGAGCATGGACAACCTGTATTTTGAGAGCGCTGGCACCATCCTGTCGCTCGTCACCGTGGGCAAATACCTCGAGACGCGCAGCAAGTCCAAGACCGGCGGCGCTATCGAGGCGCTCATCGACTTAGCACCCAAGACCGCGACCGTCGTGGCAGAGGACGGCAGCGAGGCCACCGTCGACGTCGATGCCATTCTGCCCGGCCAGGTGCTGCGTGTGCGCCCCGGCGAGTCCATCCCTGTCGATGGCGTGGTGCTCGAGGGCAGCTCGGCCGTGGACGAGAGCGCGCTCACCGGCGAGTCCATCCCCGTGGAAAAGACCGCCGGCGACACCGTCAACGCCGCCACTGTCAACCGCACCGGCTCGTTTGCCTTCCGTGCCACACGCGTGGGCGCCGACACGTCGCTCGCCAAGATTATCCAGCTCGTCGAGGACGCCAACGCCACCAAGGCGCCCATCGCCCGCATGGCCGACAAGGTCGCCGGCGTGTTCGTGCCCGTGGTATTCGTGATCTCGGCCATGACCTTCGTGGCGTGGATGGCACTGACCGGTAGCGTGAACGAAGCGCTCACTTCCGCCGTCGCTGTGCTGGTGATCAGCTGTCCGTGCGCATTGGGTCTGGCCACGCCCGTCGCTATTATGGTCGGCACCGGCAAGGGCGCCGAGATGGGCATTCTGTTCAAGAGCGCCGAGGCGCTGGAGAATCTGCGCAGCGTGGGCACCGTGGTGTTCGATAAGACGGGAACGGTCACTCGCGGCAAGCCTGCCGTGACCGATATCGTGGTAGCCACGCGCGCCGACGGATCGCCCGCCATGAGCGAAAAGGCGCTACTCAAGCTGGCCGCCGCGCTGGAGCGCTCAAGCGAACACCCGCTGGCCGAGGCGATTATGGCCGAGTGCGAGACGCGAGGGATTGTCGCGCGCGCCGTCGAGGACTTTGCCGCCGTGCCCGGGCGAGGCGTTACGGCGCGCGAGGGGCAAAACGCCATTGCCGCCGGCAATATGCGCCTGATGAACGAGCTGGGCGCGAAGGTGCCCGCGGGTCTTGCCGAACAGTTCGCCGCCGAGGGCAAGACGCCGCTGTTCTTTGCCAAGAACGGCGAGCTCGCCGGCACCATTGCCGTGGCTGACGAGGTCAAGGAAACGAGTGCCGGAGCCATCGCCGCGCTGCGCTCGCTTGGCGTCGACGTGCGCATGCTCACCGGCGACAACCGAGTCACCGCCGAAGCAATCGCCCGCCGCGTGGGGCTGAGCAGCGAACAGGTCATCGCCGACGTCCTCCCCGCCGACAAGGAGCACCACGTACGCGAGCTGCAGGATGCGGGCAGCAAGGTCGCCATGGTGGGCGACGGTATCAATGACTCCCCCGCCCTGGCGCGCGCCGACGTGGGCCTTGCTATCGGCACCGGCGCAGACATCGCCAAGGAGGGCGCCGACGTGGTACTCATGCGCAGCGACCTCATGGACGTCGCCCGTGCCATCGAGCTGTCGCGCGCCACAATTCGCAACATCAAGCAGGACCTGTTCTGGGCGCTGTTCTACAACGGCATCGGCATTCCGCTGGCGGCGGGCGTGTTCTTCCCCCTCACCGGTTGGCAGCTCTCGCCGATGTTTGGCGCCGCGGCCATGAGCCTGTCGAGTGTCTGCGTCGTAAGCAATGCGCTGCGCTTAAAATCCTTTAAGCCAAAAGTGGCAAAATAGGCTCACCATTAAGTCCATCTAGAACGGGTTTTCCAGACGCCCGAGATTGACCCGAAAGAGGAGCGACGCGCACTTTGGTACGCGAGCGACGGCTTGAAGGTCAAGGTCGGGTGCCTGGGAAAGCCGACACAACAGGGAGGAATACCCATGCGTTACACAATCAAGACTTCCGGCCTCATGTGCGGCCACTGCGACGCCACCGTCGAGACGGCGTTGCTCAACGTTGCCGGCGTGACCGACGCCGGCGCCGATCACGAGACCCAGACCGTCCAGGTGGAGTGTGCCGACACCGTGACCGCCGAGCAGCTCGCCGCCGCTGTCGAGGCTGCGGGCGAGAAGTTCCACGCCCTATCCGTGACCGCCGCGTAGCAGACGCCGCCTACTCAATCCTCAGAAGTTGCGGTGAAAAAACGCCTGTTTTGGCGCCCAAAGCCGTTTAAAAAGGCCGATTTTAACCCCACAGTAGGGGGCCAACCGAAGTTAGACCCGAAAAGAGGGA
>CAKWZF010000016.1:11899-16764 GCA_934865005.1 uncultured bacterium
GCTCAAGACGGCACGCGGCCAGATTGACGGCATCTTGCGGATGGTCGATGAGGACCGCTATTGCGTCGATATTTCCACGCAGCTCATGGCCACACAGGCGCTCATTGCGCGCATCAACGCCGACGTGCTCAAGGCGCATATCGAGGGCTGCGTGACTTCGGCAATCGAATCGGGAGACGAAGACCTCAAAGCCGCCAAGCTCGCCGAGATCGAACGCGTCGTCGACAAGCTCTCCAAGTAATTGGGGACATTGGGGACAGACTTCTTTGCATCGTCTTGGTATTCCGGGGACAGGTTAATTTGCACCACATTGGTGCAAATTAACCTGTCCCCCTTGCTCTAAATCGGGTATAAAGGCGTGCGGTATATCGAATGAAAGGCAATTTGCATGAATGACTTTATGAAGGGTCGCAATGGTGCCGATGAACTCACCATCGTGATGGGTTTTGCCGGCATCGTCATCGCGATGATCGGATCGATAGCCCGCATCCAGTGGCTCAGCTGGATTGCCATCGCCGTAATCGTGATTGGCGTGCTGCGCGGCCTGTCCAAAAATATCGACGCACGTCACAAGGAGAACGAGACCTTTGTCGCCGCGACTGCAAACGTACCCGGCTTGGGCAAGTTTGTAGCTAGCTTGGGCGGCGGAGCTGCAGCGGCCAACGCCTCGCGCGCAGCCGGTACTAGCAAGGAAGACTTTGAACGTGCCAAGCGCACAGCCAAGAAGATGTGGAAGGGCCGCAAGACCACGGCCTATCTTAAGTGCCCCAACTGCGGCCAGATGCTCTCCGTTCCCAAGGGCAAAGGCAAGATCCGCGTCACCTGCCCCAAGTGCCATGCCAAGATGGAGACGCGCTCATAGCTGCCATACTATGGGACAAATAAAAGCCGAGGCCTCGCACTGGGACCTCGGCTTTTTCTGATTATGACAAAAGGATTGTCCCTTTGTCGCATCGCCATATCGCGCGCTTACGCCACGCCATCGCGGGCAAGCTCCTCGGCCAACGCCTCGGCAGGCATGGCCATAATCGCGTCGAGCTCGGCGTCCACCTCGGGAATACGCTTCACCTTGAGCTTGCGCACCAGATCACCGCGACACATCACGTGCGTCGGATCACGCAGTGCGCACAGGTCATCGAGCGGGTTCTCGCGCGTCACCAGAATATCGGCGGCCTTGCCGCACTCGATTGTGCCGGTCTCGCCGCCCAGCCCCAGCAGCTCGGCATTGACCTGCGTGGCCGTATGCAGCGCGAAAGCGTTGCCCACGCCGACATACTTGGCAAAATAGGCCACCTCACGCCACATGTCGTACTGCGTCACGAACGGGCAGCTCGAGTCCGTGCCAAGGCCCACCTTAACGCCAGCTTCCAGTGCGGCACGGGCGCTCTCGATGATGCCCGAGCACACGATGTCACCGTTCTTCTTTTGTGTATCGGTCGAATGGGTCTTTTCCGGATCGAGCAATACAAACGGCAGCGCCGGGCTGATAGTGCAGGTAACGCTGGGCGCACGCCCCTCGAGCTGCGTGCCCGCGGCGCCGCGGTACAGTTCCAAGATCTCGGGAGTCATCGGGGCACCGTGCTCGATCGTATCGACGCCGGCCTCAAGCGCGGCCTTCACGCCTTCGGTGCTCTCGACATGAGCCATAACCGGCAGGCCCACCTCGTGCGCCGCCTTGCACGCCGCCGCGGCAACCTCGACCGGCATACGCAGCACACCCGGCTCGCCCACCTCGGTAGCGTCGAACACGCCGCCCGTCACGAACAGCTTGATGACGTCGACACCGCGCGCATACAGGTCGCGCACCTGTTCGGCTGCCTCGGCGGGACTGTTGGCCACCTGGGCGAACAAACCCGCACCATGGCCGCCCGGCACCGTGACACCCGTTCCCGGCGCCACCAGGCGAGGACCTTGATACTTGCCGGCATCGATAGCATCGCGCACGGCAAGATCGGCAAACAGCGGGTCGCCCGCGCCGCGCACCGTGGTCACGCCACTTGCCAGTTGTTGTTGGGCGCTGCCCTTAAGAATATGGCGCACGATGGCGCGCCCCACGGGATTATCGAGCTTCTTCATCAGCGCGCCCGCATCGCCCGCCGAAACCGGCTTGCCCGAACCGCACAGATGCACATGCATATTGATGAGGCCTGGCATGAGATACGCACCTGCCAGGTCGATAACCTCGGCACCCGCAGGCGCCTGCGCCACAGCACTCGGCCCCATCCACGTGATGACACCGCGCTCAACGGCCACGGCCATATCGGGCTGCGGCTCCATATGTTTCGAGCCATCCAGGACGGTCGCATTGATAAACAACGTAGAACGATCGGCAGACGCCATATCGAGCTCCTCCCCCTCAGAAAACTTGAACATCTGTCCATTATTATCCAGTGCGGCAGGATTGCTGCGGACATATCGGTTAACGGAGGGAAGAGGGGATGTGGGGGGGACGGAATACGTTGCAGCCCCACCCCAGCAACATCAGGGGAATGTCTCGATCTGTAACAGTTACGGGCCCAAACAGCCGCCAAACGTTACAGATTGAGACAAAGTCAGGGCTGTAGGGCGGCACCAATCACATCCCCTACTCCCATTCTTGTTCGTAGATGTTGAGGGACTTTACGTAGCGCCCCTGGGCACCCATGATGTCGCGGACCAGGCGCAAAAAGAAGCTGATGCACGAGGTATCAAAGCCGTCCCGCAGGTCCTCCGGATGCACCGCGCCCGGCCCATCGATCGCCGTATCGCTCAGGCGCGCTATGTCGTAGAGGTAGAGCTGCCCCGCCGTCAGCCAGATATCGTCGACGCAGGCGAGGCGCACCGCAATCGCACCGTCGCTCCAATGCTCCTTTTGCACGATATGCGGGTCGTAGACATCAAAGCGACGGTCGGTGCGCGTATCCTTCAGCGCAACCATGCCGTTCGCAGGATCCTTGTCCAAAATGCCAAAGCGCGAGAAATACTGTGTGTCGCGCACCTGCTCGAGCCGCTTGAGCGAGGCAGGCGAAAGCGATGCCGGCGGCTCATCAACATACAGCTCGAGCAGCGTCTTGCCATGGCGATAGGGGCGCTCGAAGAGCAGCCAATCGGTAAATGCCATGTTGTAGGCCATGATTTCGTTTTGGGAAGGCTCGGTGCAATAGCCGAGCCACGGGTCGACAATGATCTCGAACTGCTCGCGCGCCGGCTCCAAAAACTGAAACTTCCGCAGCATCCAAAAATGGGCCATGTCGGCAATATCGTTGCCGACGGCTTCAGCCAGATGTGCTCGGTCTAAAACGTGATCAGTCACGGCATCCTCCTCAAACTGATGAACCTCAATTTGAGCTTACGAGGAGGGTGGGCAGCCACTGTTGGCACGGACAAAATAGGCCTCCGGCTGCAAACCAACTGCTGACCAAACACTTGACGGGATGCTTGACCGAAAATGCGCACCGCAAAGAAACGGCAGGTAGATATAGACAGCTGACCCGCCATTTTGAGCCAGATGCCCGCTGCCACCACAGAAACAGCAGAGCACCACAGTCGCAAACGTCGACGAATGAATACTTGTACGTCGACAAATGACAAAGTCGCCCGCAAACCCGCAAGGAGTGTCCCCGAATGCCGGCACATAAGGAACGTCCCTAGCTGCCGGCACTTGGGGACGTTCCTTTTGGGCCGGCCGTTGGGGACAGCCCCTGACGATTCAGCTGTGGACAGCCGCCTTACAGCTCCAGCGTCTCGGCGACTTCGGCAGCGCAGGCCAGGGCGTCGGCCATGGCGCTCACCACGAGCGAGCTGCCGTTGCGGGCATCACCCGCCACATACACCGGCGCGGCATCCGCGGCGACACCCTCCGTGCGAGCCGCGAGGTGCGAGCCCTCGGCGGCCATCACAGGCAGCGGACGACCAGCGGTGGCAACAGGCACGCTCACCGCATCGAACACACTGTGCTCCGGGCCCGTGAAGCCGCAGGCGATGAGCACCAGCTGCGCCGGTACCTCGTGCTCGGAGCCCGCGATGCGCTCGGGCTTTCCCGCCGACCAGTCCAGATCGACCACGCGCAGACCCGCAGCCGCACCCTTCTTGTCCAGCAGCACCTCGAGCGTATCCACGCCCCAGGCACGCATCTCGCCACCCATCGCAGCGATAGCCTCCTGCTGGCCGTAGTCGGTCTTCTTAACGTTGGGCCACTGCGGCCAGGGGTTGCTCGCCGCGCGCACATCAGGCGCCGCCGGCAAGAACTCAAACTGGCGCACGCTGCGCGCACCCTGACGTACCGCGGTGCCCACGCAGTCGTTACCGGTATCGCCGCCGCCAATGACCACGACGTCCAGGCCGCGTGCATCGATGACAGGCTCGCCGCCATCGAGCACCGAGACGGTCGAGGCCGTCAGGTAGTCCACGGCATACACCACGCCGGGCGCGTCAATATTCTCAGCAGCCAGTCCACGCGGGGCGCGAGCACCGGCAGCCACCACGACAGCGTCAAAGCCATTGAGCTTGGCCGCCACCGCAGGGTTCGTAACGTCAGCACCCAGCTCAAACACAATGCCCAGCTCGCGCATGAGTGCCACGCGACGCTCGACCACAGACTTCTCGAGCTTCATGTTGGGAATGCCGTACATGAGCAGGCCGCCCGGGCGGTCGTCACGCTCAAATACCGTCACACGGGCACCGCGACGTGCAAGCTCCCATGCAGCCACCAGGCCAGCCGGGCCAGAGCCAATCACAGCGACCGTGGGTGCATCCTCCCCTGCCGGCTCAAAGCGGCGCGGACCGCCATTTGCCCACTCATGGTCGCTGATCGCACGCTCGTTGTCATGGATCGTCGTGGGTTGGCCATCGACCGAACCCAGGTTGCACGCGGCCTCGCACAACGC
>CAKWZF010000016.1:16774-19804 GCA_934865005.1 uncultured bacterium
CGACAGGCGCTCGGCAGCCTCATCCCAGCGGCCACGGTACACCAGCTCGTTCCACTCGGGAATCAGGTTGTGCAGCGGGCAGCCGCTCGGGCGTGCCTTGCCAAAGCTCGCGCCCATCTGACAAAACGCCACACCGCACATCATGCAGCGGCTCGCCTGGGCACGGCGCGCATCGTCGTCGAGCTCCACGTACAGCGGATCGAAATCGCGGCTGCGCTCCTCCACGGGGCGCAGCTCGTGGGTCACGCGATCGATATCAAGAAAAGCACCGGGCTTACCCATGGCACTTACGCCTCCTTCTTGGTCGAAGCAACAGAGCTGGCGGTGGCGGGCGCAGCGCCAGCGACACCACCCACCACATCAAAGCGAGCGACATCGGCGGCGTCGGCGCGACCGGTCACAATGTCAAACGCCAGCTCCTCGGCCTGCGCATGCGTCTTGCCGACGGCCTCGGCGGCGGCGACAATCGCCAGCACGCGCTCGTACTCGGTTGGAATGACCTTCACAAAGTGCTTGCTCATCGAGTCGAAGCTGTAAAGCAGCTTAATGCCGCGCGGGCTCTGCGTCGCGTCCACGTGCTCCTGGATGAGCGCACGAATCTGCGCCAGCTCGCCGGCCGTCGGGGCCTTGAGCTCAACGCTCTCGTGGTTCACGCGGGCATCGAGCGTGCCGTACTGATCGAAGACATAAGCCACGCCACCCGTCATACCTGCGGCGAAGTTCTGCCCGACCTCGCCCAAGATGAGCGCCAGACCGCCCGTCATGTACTCGCAGCCATGGTTGCCGCAGCCCTCGACCACCACCGTGGCACCGGAGTTGCGTACGCCAAAGCGCTGGCCTGCCAGGCCGTTGATGAAGCCGCGGCCGCTCGTAGCGCCAAAGAACGCAACGTTGCCCACGATGATGTTCTCGTCGAACTTGTAGGTCGCATGCGGGTTGGGGCGCACCGATACCTCGCCGCCCGAAAGACCCTTGCCAAAGTAGTCGTTGGCGTCGCCGCACACGTTGAGCGTAATGCCGCGCGGAAGGAACGCGCCAAAGCTCTGACCGGCCGAACCATCGCAATCGATGGTGATGGAGCCGGCGGGCAGACCCTCGGGATGCGCCTTGGTCACCGCGTTGCCCAAAATAGTGCCCACGCAGCGGTTGACGTTGGCGATGTCGGCGCGGAAGCGAATCGGGCGCAGGTGCGCACGGGCATCGGCCGTATAGGGCACAAACAGCGTAGAGTCGAGCGTCTTGTCGAGCTCGCTGTCCGCAGCCATCTGGGGCAGGAAGTGACGGCCGTCGGCGCCCGGGATGTGGGCACCAAACTCACAGGTCGCGCTTGCCAGCACGGGCGACAGATCGAGCAGGTTGGCCTTGCGGTTGCCCGGGACCTCGATCTGGCGCAGGCACTCGGGATGGCCGACCATCTCGTCGACGGTGCGGAAGCCCAGGCTCGCCATGACCTCGCGCAGCTGCTCGGCAACAAAGAGCATAAAGTGCTCGACGTGCTCCGGCTTGCCGCGGAAGCCGCGACGCAGGCGACAGTTTTGCGTAGCGATGCCGGCCGGGCAGGTATCCTGCTGGCAGTCGCGCTGCATGAGGCAGCCCATGGAGATGAGCGGCATGGTCGCAAAGCCAAACTCCTCGGCGCCCAACAGGCAGGCGACAGCAACATCGGTGCCGTCCATGAGCTTGCCGTCGGCCTCGAGCACCACGCGCGAGCGCAGGCCGTTTTGCAGCAGCGTCTGCTGGGCCTCGGCAAGGCCAAGCTCCAGCGGCAGACCGGCGTGCCAGATCGAATCGCGCGCCGCGGCACCGGAGCCGCCGTTGTGGCCGCTGATCAAGATCTTGTCGGCAGCGCCCTTGGCCACACCGGTGGCGATGGTGCCGACACCGGCCTCGCTGACCAGCTTGACCGACACGCGTGCGCCGGGGTTGGCGTTCTTAAGGTCAAAGATCAGCTCTGCCAGGTCCTCGATAGAGTAAATATCGTGGTGCGGCGGGGGCGAGATCAGGCCGATGCCGGGCGTGGACTGACGGACCTCGGCGATCCAGGGGTAGACCTTCTTGCCGGGCAGGTGGCCGCCCTCGCCGGGCTTGGCGCCCTGGGCCATCTTAATCTGAATCTCGAAGGCGCTGCACAGGTAGCGGCTCGTCACGCCAAAGCGCGCGCTTGCCACCTGCTTGATGGCGGAGTTCTTAGAGTCACCGTTAGCCAGCGGGGTCTCGCGGCGCGGATCCTCGCCGCCCTCGCCGGAGTTGGAACGGCCGTGCAGGCGGTTCATGGCGATGGCCATGCACTCGTGTGCCTCTTTGCTGATGGAACCGTACGACATGGCGCCGGTGTTAAAGCGGCGGACGATGTTGAGCGCGGGCTCCACCTCGTCGAGCGAAACCGGCGCGCGACCGTTGGCATTAAAGTCCAGCAGGTCACGCAGGCGCACGGCACGGCCGGTGCGGTGCAGGCGGGCGCTGTACTCCTTAAAGGTGTCGTAGCTGTCCTCGCGGCAGGCGGTCTGCAGCAGGTAGACGGTCTGCGGGTCGATAAGGTGATCCTCGCCGCCGAGCGGGCGCCACTTGGTCAGACCCAGCGTGGGCAGCTGATCGGGAGCCGGGCTCTTAAGGATAGCGAGCGCGGCGTCGTAGCGCTCATTCTGCTCGCGCTCGACGTCCTCGACACCCATACCGCCCACACGGCTCACCGTGCCGGCGAAGTACGCGTTGACGAACTCCGGAGTGAAGCCCACGGCCTCGAAGATCTGCGCGGAGTGGTAGCTCTGCACCGTGGAGATGCCCATCTTGGACATGATGGAGACGATGCCGGCGGTCGCAGCCTTGTTGTAGTTGGCGATGCCCTGCTCGGCCGTCACGTCCAGGTCGCCGCGTGACGCCAGATCGCGGATGCACGCATGTGCGTTGTACGGATAGATGCCGCTCGCGGAGTAGCCCACCAGTGCCGCAAAGTCGTGCGGAGACACGGCGTCGCCGCACTCCACCACGATGTCGGCAAAGGTACGCACGCCGGCGCGGATCAGGTGGTTG
>CAKWZF010000016.1:19814-26203 GCA_934865005.1 uncultured bacterium
GCCCACGGCGAGCAGCGACGGCACGGGCACCTCACCCGCAGCGGCGCGATCGCTCAACACCACGATGTTCACGCCGTCGCGGACCGCAGCCTCAACATCCTCTGCAAGCTGCTTGAGCGCAGCCTGCAGCGCGCCCTCGCCGGCGTCGCGGCGGTACACGGCACGGAAACGGCGGGTCTTAAAGCCCACGCGGTCGATGGCGCAGATACGCTCGAACTCCTCCTCGCTCAGCAGCGAACGCTCCAAGCGCACCAGCTGGCAGGCCGTGCGGGAATCCTCGAGCAGGTTGCCGTGGTTGCCCAGGTAGAGCGTGGTCGAGGTGACCATATGCTCGCGCAGGGCATCGATCGGCGGGTTCGTGACCTGGGCGAACAGCTGATAGAAGTAGTCGAAGAACGAGCGCGTCTTCTTGGACAGGCAGGCCAGCGGCGCATCGATACCCATCGAGGCGAGCGGCGCCTTGCCCTGCTGGGCCATGGGACGCACGACTTCGTCAACATCATCCCAGTGATACCCGAGCTTGGCCATGCGCACGGCGGCGGGCACCTCGGTATCCTCGGCGGGCGTGGGCGCGACGGGCTTGTCGAGCGCGTCGACGGTCAGCGTCTCCTCGGCGATCCAGTCGCGATAGGGCTTTTCCTTGGCGTAACGGGCGCGCAGCTCGTCGTTGTAGATGACGCGGCCGCGGGCAAAATCGACCTCGAGCATCTGGCCCGGTCCCAGACAGCCGCTCGTCAGGATGTTCTCGGGGCTCACCTCGATGGTGCCCACCTCGCTTGCCAGCATAAAGCGACCGTCGCGCGTCACATAGTAGCGGGCGGGACGCAGGCCGTTACGGTCGAGGGCGGCACCCAGCGTGCGACCGTCGGTAAAGGCGATGGCCGCCGGGCCATCCCACGGCTCCATGAGCATGGACTGGTAAGCGTCGTAGGCGCGGCGCTCCTCACTCAGGCTGTCGTTGTGGTCCCACGGCTCAGGCAGCAACATGGACGCGGCACGCGTAAGTGGGCGACCGTTCATGACCAAAAACTCAAGCACATTGTCCAGAATCGCGGAATCGGAGCCCTCGCGGTTGATGATGGGTATCACGCGCTCAAGATCATGCTGCAGCACGGGACTGTACAGGTTGGGCTCGCGGGCGCGGATCCAGTTGACGTTGCCCTTGAGGGTGTTGATCTCGCCGTTATGGATGATAAAACGGTTGGGGTGCGCGCGTTCCCAGCTGGGCGTGGTGTTGGTGGAGTAGCGCGAGTGGACAAGCGCCACGGCCGTCTTGACGGCGGCGTCGTTGAGATCGATGAAGAAGCGGCGCATCTGTGTGGCGACCAGCATACCCTTGTACACGATGGTGCGCGAGCTCATGGAGCACACATAGAAGATCTTGTTGCGCAGGGCAAACTCGGCGTCAGCCTTCTTCTCGATGGTGCGGCGGCACACGTACAGGCGGCGCTCGAAGGCGTCGCCGGCGGGCGTGTCGTCCGGACGGCCCAGGAAAGCCTGCAAGATGGTGGGCATGCAGGCGCGGGCTGTCTCGCCCAGGTCGTGCGGGTCGACCGGCACCTCGCGCCAAAAGAGCAGCGGCACGCCGGCCTCGGCGCAGCCCCCCTCAAACACGCGACGGGCATCCTCTACGCCCTTGTCGTCCTGCGGGAAGAACAGCATGGCCACGCCATAGTCGCCCTCTGCCGGCAGAATCTGGCCGCACTTTTGAGCCTCTTTGCGGAAAAAATGATGCGGAACCTGGAACAGGATGCCGGCGCCGTCGCCGGTGTTCTTCTCGAGTCCCGTACCGCCGCGGTGCTCCAAGTTGACCAGAATGGACAGCGCGTCGTCCAGAATCTGGTGATGGCGCTCGCCGTTGATATCGGCAAGCGCGCCGATGCCACATGCATCGTGGTCGAATTCGGGGCGATAAAGACCCTGCTGCTGAGCGGAATCTGCCTGCATCGCGATCCTCCCCTAGGTGTTAGACAGTCAGTTGACTAGGCATACTAGGTGCATCGCCGGCCCGTTGTGTTTCCCGCCCGTTTCGAAACAATCGCGTAACGCACGCCCTACGAGTGGACACCGCCGACCTCAAGGACGGCAACAAGGGCCCAAGTTCGACCTGTAAACTCACCGCTTCAAACATCTCAATCTGTAACACGAAGGGCCGGTTTTGACGGCCAGCTGTTACAGATCGAGATATTCCATAGGGCCATTTCTTCCTGTCTCGATCTGCAACACCTAGGTCCAATTTCCATCCCTAGTTGTTACAGATCAAGACATTTCGGCAGCCCCCTTTCACCATCCCATTCAAATACAACAGTTTTGTTAGGCATGGTTAACTTTTGAGCCTAAAACGGGTACCCTTTACGGCGTCAAGCAAACGACACGCAGGAGCGCACCATGCTTAACCATCTCAAACAACACTTTGGCTCCCCGCGCACCGGTGGCCACGAAGGACTCGACATCGCGCGGCATATCGGCCCCGGACTGCTCGTGACCGTCGGCTTTATCGACCCGGGCAATTGGGCCTCCAATAT
The DNA here is from genome assembly GCA_934865005.1 of uncultured bacterium. Taxonomy (GTDB): domain Bacteria; phylum Actinomycetota; class Coriobacteriia; order Coriobacteriales; family Coriobacteriaceae; genus Collinsella. The sequence continues at coordinate 22,340 of CAKWZF010000016.1, forward strand.
GGCCGCCGGCTCGCAGTTTGGCTACGCGCTGCTGTGGATCGTCACGCTGTCCACGATCATGCTCATCGTGCTGCAGCACAACGCGGCGCACTTGGGCATCGCCACGGGCATGTGTCTTGCCGAGGCCACGACGCGCCACCTACCCTGCCTCGTCGGGTGTGCGATACTCGGCAGCGCGTATCTAGCCACGGTCGCCACCGCCATGGCCGAAGTCCTGGGCGGTGCGATCGCGCTTCAAATGCTCTTTGGCCTGCCCGTACGCGCCGGCTGCATCATCGTGGCGGCGGCATCGATTGCCATGCTCATGACAAGCTCCTACAAACGCGCCGAGCGATGGATCATCGCCTTCGTAGGCGTGGTAGGACTTTCGTTTTTGGCCGAGCTTGCGCTGGTCAAGGTCGACTGGCCGCAAGCCGCCGCAAGCTGGATCACGCCCAGTATGCCCACTGGCTCTGCCGCGATTATCGTGAGTGTCCTAGGCGCGGTCGTTATGCCCCACAACCTCTTCCTGCACTCCGAGGTCATCCAATCCATGCACTTCGAAGGCCAAGGCGAGCAGGTTATCGAAGAGCGTCTGCGTTATGAGCTCTTCGACACGCTCTTTTCGATGGGCGTGGGCTGGGCAATCAACTCGGCCATGGTCGTCCTGGCCGCAACGACCTTCTTTGCGCACGGCATGGTCGTAGACGACCTCGCCGTCGCAGCGGCCACGCTCTCCCCCATCTTGGGCCCGGCAAGCTCGACCATCTTTGCGGTGGCGCTGCTGTTTGCGGGCATATCGAGTAGTGTGACGGCGGGCATGGCGGCGGGCACCATCACCGCGGGCATGTTCGACGAGGAATACGACATCCACGACCGGCACTCATCGATTGGAGTGGCGGTTTGTTTCGTCGGCGCAGTGGCGGCGTGCCTGATCGTCCCGAATCCTTTTGAGGGTCTCATCTGGAGTCAGGCGCTGTTGTCGCTTCAGTTGCCGATTACGGTCTTTGTGCTCATACGACTCACCAGTTCGCCCCGCGTTATGGGCAAATACGCCAACTCGCGCCCGCTCAACGCGCTGCTCGTAGGGATCGGCGTCATCGTGACGATTCTCGATGTCGTGTTGTTGACAGGGATGTAACGAGGCCGCATGTCCACCCAGTCAAACGTCTCGATCTGTAACATCTAAACCCGCTTTTGATGTCTAGATGTTACAGATCGAGATCATTCCGAGGGACAGCTCCGTTTGTCTCAATCTGTAACACGTAGACCCCGTTTTCACTGCTAGATGTTACAGATTGAGACAAACGGTCGGCCGGACTCACGACAGACAGGATCAGCTAACAGCAGCCGTGATCCCTTGGGGGCGGAAGAAAAGGGCCCCGGCCGAGAATTCGACCGGGGCCCTTGGACAGAGCTCTGTATGGCTAATCGCCGTGTGTCTACGAGTTACTCCTCGACGAGCTCAAACTCATCGGGGCCGACGCCGCACACCGGGCACACGTAATCCTCGGGCAGCTCGGGCGTATCGACCTCAACCTCGTAGCCGCAAACGGTGCACACAAACTTATACGTCTTCTTCTCCTCAGCCATGATGTTCTCCTCTCGAACGTGACTGGTAATGTACTTCGTTTATTAGTATAGATTCTCAATAATATAATGCAAGTATTTTTAGAACATTTCTAGCCTTGATACGACGAAGCCTTGGGCGGCGTCTTGCCCTTCAAGACCTTGTGATAGTAGTCATAGGTCAGCGGGGCCTCGCCGCTCAAGCGCTCGGCATCCTCAACCTCGCCGATAAACAGCAGATGCGTGCCCACGTCCACGGTATCAATCAAACGGCAGCTAAACAAGGCCGCCGCGTGCTCGGGCACATAAGGCATGCCCAGAGCGGTCTCGTGGGTCTCGTACTTGGCAAACTTGTCGTAATCGCTGCTGGTGCGGAAGCCAAAGTTGCCGATATAGAGCATGTCGGCGGTCTGGTCAATCACGGTCAGCGCAAAGGCCTTAGCCGATGCGATGACGCCCGAGGTGACATTGTCCTTGTTCACGGCAACCGAAATACGCGGCGGCATGGACGTCACCTGCACCGCCGTGTTGATGACGCAGCCGGCGCGCAGCCCGTCTGCCGCGGCGCTCACCACGTACAGGCCACTCGGCATGGTAAAGAACGCAGTTTTGTCCATAACGATCACTCCCCTAGCTCGGGTTGGAACCTCATGAATGTATGTACCCACAAAAAAGGCGGCACCCATAACGGACGCCGCCTTTGAGACATATGTGTCAGAACAGTAAGAAAGATAAGACGCCCGCAGTTGCGGTGAAATAGGGACTGAATAGCCCCTCAAACAGGCAAAACAGTCCGTATCTCACCGCAACTTATATAGAGCGCCTACCGGTTGCGTTCCTTGAGGGCGCGGTCGATCTCGCGTTGGACATCACGCTTGGCCATGTCCTCGCGCTTGTCGTAGAGCTTCTTGCCGCGACCCAGACCCAGCAGCAGCTTTACACGGCCGTCGGTATTAAAGTAGAGCTCCAGCGGCACCAGGGCATAGCCGCGATTACGCAGCTTACCGTCAAGAAAATCAATCTCCTTGCGGTGCAGCAGCAGACGACGGCGGCGATCAGGGTCGCGGTTCCACACGCCACCATGGCTATAAGGGTGAATATGCAGGCCGACGAGCCAGCACTCCCCGCCGCGGATCAGCGCGAAGGTATCGGTGATCTGACAGGCGCGCTCGCGAATCGACTTGACCTCGGTGCCGCTCAGCTCAATACCGCACTCAAACGTCTCATCGATAAAGTACTCGTGATGTGCCGAGCGATTCTTGGAAATGAGCTTGCGTTCACGCTTACTGGGCATCGCCGGCCTCCTTGGCGCCATCGGAACCCTTGCCCGCAGCCTCGCGCTTTGCCTTGCGCTCGGCATTGAGCTCGGCATCGCTCTCGCGCACCAGTTTGATAATCGCCGCGCAGGCCTCCTCGCCCACCAAGTCGCGAGCACGTACCGTCAGGCGCGTCGCCTCCTGCTTGTCGCCGTCGCTTGCAGCATCGGTCGCGCACATAATTAGGCAGATGGCAATCTCGGCCGAAGGCGAGGTCGGCACGCCTTGCAGGGCCAATTCACCCATCACGTGGTCGTCGCTCTCATCAGCGGCATCCGGATAGGTGGTATGGATCTTGTTGAGCAGGCGCGTCGTATGCGCATCGTTGGGCGCCAGGCGCAGCGCCAGACGCGCGCAGCCCACGGCAGCCGAAACGTTCTCGGTCTCGGGCTCCAAGAAGTACTGACCTAGATTGGCGTAAGCGCGGGCGGCACACTTGCCATCGCTTGCACGCTCCAGCACCGAGAACGAGAGCGATGCCCATTCCTGCTTGTCCTCGAGTGCGCGGAACAGCTCGGCCAAATCCAAGCGATAGTTGCAGTTCATGGGGTCCCAACGCACAGCCTGCATCAGGGCATTACGAGCGCTTACATAATCCTGCTGGCGAATGTAGGCAAACGCCATGTCAGAGTACAGGCGGTCAAACGGCACCTCGACCTGCACGAGCTCGCGCGGATCCTTCTCCACGCGGCGATAGGCCAAGCGCTCAAACTTGCTATCGAAGCTAAAGTACTGGCGCTTCTCCTCCGTCTTGCACTCGGCATCAATATACTCCTCGGCGAGCTCCACCAGACGCTCCAGCAGCGGCGTCGCCGTAGCCAGGTCGCCCTGCGCCAGATAGTTCTCGGCATACGTGATGTCTTGCAAGCTGATGGGCAGATCCATGGCTACTCCTCGATCTGAGCGAAACACGGCAGGCGCCGTATATACGGTCAATACACAAAACCCGGGTCTCTTACGAGGCCCGGGCATTCAATTTTGGTAGCCCGTACCAGATTCG
>CAKWZF010000017.1:0-1386 GCA_934865005.1 uncultured bacterium
GGGACGTTCTTGTTTGACTAGTCATTCAAGAACGTCCCCAACGACTACATAGCATGAGAGTGGATAATCTCCCGGTTTGAGCCTGCATCCAAGCTTAAAGAGGGAGATTATCCACTCTCATTTTGTTTGTTGATTTCGATGCCTACATTTGTAGGAACAGTTCGTGGAGGCGGGTGTCTTCGTCGAGTTCGGGGTGGAAGGTTACGCCGAGCTGGTTGCCCTGGCGCGCGGCGACGATACGGCCGTCGACTTTCGCTAAGGCCTTTGCGTCGCCGTGGACCTCGACGATGCGGGGCGCGCGGATAAACGTCAGCGGCACTTCACCGTCGATGCCAGCTACCTGCCCCTTGGTTCGAAAACTGCCGAGCTGCCTGCCGTAGGCATTGCGCTCAACGAGCACATCCATGGTTGCCAGGCGCGGCGTGCCCTTATCGTCATGGGCGGCAAGGTCGTGAGCCAGCAGAATCAGGCCGGCGCAGGTGCCCAGGACGGGCATGCCGTCAGCGATACGGGCACGAAGCTCCTCGAGCATGCCCAACTCATCAAGCAGCTTCCCTTGAACGGTAGACTCGCCGCCGGGAAGTACTAGACGGTCAAAGTCCTGCTGCAAATCGGCCGCCTGCCTCAGCTCAATACAGTGTGCGCCAAGCTCGGATAGTCTTGCCTCGTGCTCGGCAAAAGCGCCTTGGACCGCCAGCACGGCGACCGTCTGGTCTGCATAATCGCTCATGTGCGATCCTTTCTGCTGGACTAGCGCCCGCGCTCCTCCATGATAATCTCGATCTCGTCGGCGTTGATACCCACCATGGCCTCGCCCAGGTCCTCTGAAAGCTCGGCAATGAGCTTGGCATCGGTGAAGTTTGCCACGGCCTTGACGATGGCGGCTGCGCGCTTGGCGGGGTCGCCGCTCTTAAAGATGCCCGAGCCGACAAACACGCCTTCGGCGCCCAGCTGCATCATCAGCGCGGCGTCGGCGGGGGTCGCTACGCCGCCGGCGGCAAAGTTCACGACGGGAAGCTTACCCGTGGCATGGACCTCGCGCACCAGCTCGACCGGAACCTGCAGTTGCTTGGCTGCCTCAAAGAGCTCGTCGTTGCGCAGGGCAACAACGTCACGGATCTGCTTTTGGATCTTGCGCATGTGACGCACGGCCTGAACGACGTCGCCCGTACCCGGCTCACCCTTGGTGCGAATCATCGTGGCGCCTTCGGCAACACGGCGCAGCGCCTCGCCCAGATCACGGGCGCCGCAGACAAACGGCACGTCAAACTGGGTCTTGTCGATGTGATAGACGTCATCGGCAGGGGAGAGAACCTCGGACTCGTCGATGTAATCGATCTCGATGGCCTGAAGGACCTGCGCCTCGACGATGTGACCGATGCGGCA
>CAKWZF010000017.1:1396-25079 GCA_934865005.1 uncultured bacterium
CCTCGGCGATGCGTGCCTGTTCGGGCGTGGTGACGTCCATGATGACGCCACCCTTGAGCATCTGCGCGAGCTCGCGATTGAGTTTGACGCGATCGGTCTTGCTAGTCTGTTCTGCCATGGTTGCTCCCTTGGTTGGCATGTGCATTGCTTGACGGAACATCCTATCGGGGAGCTGGGTATGGCGAAATACTCAGTTTTCGAGATAATAATAAGGTCAGACTAATACCAGATTGAACAGCTCGATAAGATCAGGTGGCAAACTCATGCTTGACTACAATTTGGAAAAACGCGGCGAAGCATCGCTCTATGAGTATGTTTACCAGCAAATTCGAGATGATATCGTAGCTGGACGCATTGTGGCGGGGGAGCATTTGCCGTCTAAGCGCGCCTTTGCCAGTCATCTGGGAATCAGTGTCATTACTATCGAGAATGCATATAGCCAGCTACTTGCCGAGGGCTATATTTGCTCAAAGCCGCGGCGCGGCTACTACGCTTGCAAGCTTCCGGATGCACCGGTTTTGCCTTTGGCTTCGGAGGGCATCGACCGAGATGCCGTCTCTGTGGACCCCAGCGCGCATGATGTCCGCGGGCGGGTCGAGCAATTCGACGCACTTTCTCCTTCCGCTTTGGAGGCGGCGCGGCTTTGGCAAAGCGCACTGCGGGCGACGCTGGCATCCGAAGACGAGCGCGAGATCTTTTCGCCCGCACCGGTACAGGGCACCGTTCGGCTACGATGCGCAATTGCTCATCATCTGCGCGGGACGAGGGGTATGAATGTCGACCCCGACAACATTGTTATCGGTGCGGGCGCCCAGTTGCTCGATACCATGTTGGTTCAGCTGCTTGGCGCGGACAAGGTGTATGCCGTTGAGGATCCGGGCTATTTGCGCCTGACGCGCATCTATCAGGCTATGGGCTGCCAAGTACGACATATCCCGTTGGATGACGACGGCGTGGACCTGAGCGCTCTGCAGAAAACTGGGACCGATGTCCTTCACCTTATGCCGTCCCATCAGTATCCCACCGGTCTTGTGACGAGCATTGCGCGTCGCTATGCGCTGCTGAGCTGGGCCGCCGAGCGACCAGGTCGGTATCTCATCGAAGATGACTTTGATTGCGAGTTTCGCCTTGCCGGCAAGCCGATTCCTGCGCTCGCGTCGATCGATGCCGCTCAGTCGGTTATTTACACCAACACGTTTTCGAAGAGCCTTTCATCGGCGTTACGTTTGGCGTACATGGTGCTGCCCGACGGGCTGATGGAGTGCTTTAGGCGCGACCTTGGTTTTTATGCCTCATCGGTGAGCTCTGTTGACCAGGTCGCCTTGGCTCGTTTGCTGGAATCGGGTGATTACGAGCGACATGTGAACCGCGTGCGCGGTCGTGCTCGCGAGGCGCGTGATGGCCTGATGGCGCTTGTGCGGAAGGTATTTCCGGCAGGAGAGGTCTCGATCGAGCATGCAGACGCGGGCCTTTACTGTGTCGTGGTTGCGGAGCGTGGAACGGGCGGAAGCACTTTTGCACGGGCTCTCACGCGCTCGAGCATCCCTTTTATCGATATCGGTGACTGTTTTTGGTGTGCCGATGGCGCATCTGTCCCTGAAAACTCAACTCAAATTCTTGTCCAGTATGACGATCTGAGTCCAAAAGTGCTAACTACCTTGGAATTGCAGCTAATGGGGGGTACTCTGCAACCTAAGTGAGTAGACTTTTAGCACTTTGGCGACCAGGCAGTTTTGTAACAAGCTATCTACCTGCGGTTTTGAAAAGCAGGATGACCGGCCTGCTCGGGATGTTCAAAAAAGTCTACTCACTTGCCGCGCAAAGCTTCTACATGAGAAAAAAATGGGGTTTTCAACAGGGCTTCGTCCAGCTCTTGGCAAGCTTTTGGCCAGTTGGGGAGGGCTGTTGAAAACTTGGCAGTCCGTTCGGCGCCATTTTTGGTGCGTTCGCGCCAATGCGTGACTGACTGGGTTGAAATTCGTGTTTTCCTGTGCCTATGAAGGATCTACTTTGTGACATATCGGCTTTTAGGTACTGGCGTTTGCCCCCTCAGGTACGCGCTTTGTGTCCGCCGCTTCCACGGCCGGAAGAAGACCGGCAGCGATATGACCTCGCCCGTAACCCGACGGCTGCGGTTGTGCTCGGCTTTCCGTTGCATACATTGGTTCGGACGAGAAACAAACGGACTTGTCCTGCCAGCATTAGGCAGCGGCTGTTTCTTGGTGAGCTCCCCAGGGAATCCGTGCTGGAAACGGAGCATGGATTTTTGATTACGTCTCCTCTACTGACGACATTCATCATGTCGCGGCATCTGACGGATCTTCAGCTTCTTTTGGTATTGGCGGAGATGTGTGGCTTGTTTGCGGTGTGTGCCCTGCCGGCGGCACTTGAGGCGGAGCTTTCGCGTGAAATTGATTCGGGCGCGATTTCGACAACGTTCGGTTGGGTGCGCTGCCCGTCCGAGGACGGCACCGCTTCAAATTTATGGCGTCGAGACGCTTTGGTTTTGGGCGGAGACCTTGGCCGTTTTTGTTCAGATGTTTGCGGGATGCGTTACGGCAATAGATTTATGGCGGTATCGCAACTCGTTCCATTGGGTGCCGCGTCGCCTTTTGAGGTCGAGGCGTATTTGCTACTTGCACTGCCGCGATCCCTGGGAGGCGAAGGTTTTTGCGACATAGAGCTTAATGTTGAAGTGATGCTAGGCACAAGTGCTCGAGCGATTGTGGGAAAGTCCCGTGTATATATCGACCTACTTCTTTCTTCACCGGACGGTAGGCGACAGGTGGCCATTGAATGTCAGGGAAAGGCCTCGCACGGACGCGCAGGGGATGGCTTGCGTGACGCTGACCGCATGACGGCCCTTCAGGCCATGGGCTACGATGCGCTTCTCCTGACACACAGACAGATATCGGATGAGGATAGATTCCGCGCGATCGTTAAGGCCATATGCAGGATGCTCGATGCTGAATATCGTGATAAAAGCTCGGATGAGCAAAGGGCTGAGATATTACTCCGGTCTGAACTATTCATTGACTGGACAAAATTGGGAGTAATCGACGGAAAGATGCCCGTTAGACACAAAATGGCTCGATCGTGGACGGCTGCGAATCTAAGTGAGTAGACTTTTGGCACTTTGGCGACTAGGTCGTTTTGCAACAAGGCATTTACCTGCGGCTTTATAAAGTGATATGGATGGTCTGCTCGGCAAGTTCCAAAAAGTCTACTCACTTAGTTTTTGACGAGAAGCCGATGCCGAAGACGGTCCTATTTCAGGGCGTTAACAAGTTCGTGAGGCACGAAAAAGGCCCGGACCAATACGGTCCGGGCCTCATCGAGCTAGAGGTTATGTCTCAAGCGGTTGGCTTAGCCAAAGTAGCGCTTAAGCAGGCCGGCAAAAGCTTTGCCGTGGCGGGCCTCGTCACGAGCCATCTCGTGCACGGTGTCGTGGATGGCATCGAGGCCAGCGGCCTTGGCGCGCTTAGCAAGATCGGTCTTGCCGGCAGTGGCGCCGTTCTCGGCCTCAACGCGCATCTCGAGGTTCTTCTTGGTAGAGTCGGTCACGACCTCGCCCAGGAGCTCGGCGAACTTGGCGGCATGCTCGGCCTCCTCGTGGGCAGCCTTTTCCCAGTACAGGCCGATCTCGGGATAGCCCTCGCGATGAGCGACGCGAGCCATGGCCAGGTACATACCAACCTCAGAGCACTCGCCCTCAAAGTTGGCGCGCAGGTCGGCAACGATGTCCTCAGAGACACCCTCCATCTTGGCGACGCCCACGACGTGCTCGGCGGCCCACTCGAGCTGGCCCTCCTCCTGCTTCAGGAAACGAGAACCGGGAACGCCGCACTGGGGGCACTTAAAATCCTCGGGCAGCTGGTCGCCGTCGAACTCTTCCACATAACCGCAAACGGGGCAAACAAACTTCATGATTCGATCCTTTCGATCGATGGCGATTGCGCGCTTGTCCGGTCCCGTAAGGGTCCTCTCCGGACGTGCGTCTTGACGAGTTCTATTATCCATAAATGCAACCAAATGTGAAGCCTATTAGGAATGATTTTTAATAAAACAATTTTGAGATATGAAGATGTTGATTGATTAACGATTGGCAGGCCGTCTTTGACTGCCGCTGAGTACAATCGGGCGAGCAAATGTTGACCTATCAACAAATGAAGGAGTTTCCTTTATGCATCTAGCCCGTCGTGCCTGGTGCCGAACATATCAGACGGTTTTTCGCATTGCATTGCCGATCCTGCCCTATACCGAGCCGCGCATTTTAGAGCATGCCGAGGATGTGCCCGCGGTGCTTCAAAAGCGCTCGATCCAGAAGGTCCTTATCGTGACGGATCCCGGCATTGCCCGTCTGGGGCTCACGGCACCGCTCGAGACGGCGCTCGCATGCAGGGGGATTGGCGTTACGGTCTATGCCGAAACGCGTGCAAACCCCACGGTTTCAAACGTGGAAGAAGCGGCGTCCCTGTATCGAGAGAGCGCCTGCCAGGCCATTATCGGCTTTGGCGGTGGCTCGGCCATGGACTGTGCCAAGGGCGTGGGCGCACGCATTGCGCAGCCAAACAAGCCCATCAACAAGATGCGCGGCCTGCTGCGGATTCATCGTCGCCTGCCGCTGCTCATCGCCGTTCCCACTACCGCCGGTACGGGAAGCGAAGTCACGCTTGCGGCGGTAATTACCGATGACGGGACGCACTACAAATACCCCATTAACGACTTTGTGCTCATCCCGCGTTTTGCAGTCCACGACCCCGAGTTTACGTGCGGCTTGCCCGCTTCCATTACGGGGCAGACGGGCATGGACGCCCTGACGCATGCCGTTGAGGCCTTTATCGGGCGAAGCACCACGCCCTATACGCGCAAGATGGCGCGTCAGGCGGTGCTGCTCATCCACGACAATTTGCTCGATGCTTATGAGCGTGGGGACAACATACGGGCGCGCCGCAATATGCTTTCGGCAGCGTATAAAGCGGGTGTTGCCTTTACGCGCTCCTACGTTGGATACGTTCATGCCATCGCGCACAGTCTGGGCGGACGTTATGGGATTCCCCACGGTTTGGCCAACGCCATTATCCTGCCGCACATGCTTCGCGCCTATGGTGAAGCTGCTGCTCCTAAGCTCGCCGACCTCGCCCGCATGGCTGGTATCGCGCCGGCTAACGCACAGGACAACCTGGCGGCCGAGGCCTTTATCGATTGGGTCGACCGCATGAACGAGGCCCTGGGAATCCCCAAATATGTTTTGGGCATTCGCCGCTCTGACATTCCCGAGATGGCGGCGCATGCCGATGCCGAGGCCAATCCGCTATACCCCGTTCCGCTTCTAATGGACCGCTTGGAGCTCGAGCATATGTACGAAGTCGTTGCAGGTGGTATGTTTGAGGACGAGAATTAGGAGGGTCCATGAACACCGAGGAAATTGCGCGCATCGTCGGCGATCAGCGCGCCTACTTTAAGACGCACGCCACGTTTGATGTCGATGCTCGACGTCGCGCGCTCGTGAGTTTACGCGATGCGGTGCGGGCCCACGAGGCCGATATCGCCCATGCGCTCAAGACCGATTTGGGGAAGTCGCATGACGAGGCCTATATGTGCGAGATCGGCACGTCGCTTTCCGAGATTCGACATCAGATCGCTCACGTGGCTCGGTGGAGTCGTCCGCGCCTGCGTCCGTGCGATCTCGCTAACGCCGTGAGCGTGTGCAAAACGCAAGCCGTGCCCTATGGCGTCACACTCATCATGGCTCCGTGGAACTACCCGTTTTTGCTAACACTCGAGCCGCTCGCCGGCGCCCTTGCCGCGGGCAATACCGTGGTCATCAAGCCGAGTGCCTATGCTCCGGCATCGAGCGCGGTGCTCAAGCAAATCTGTGAAGAGGCATTTGATCCGTGCCTGGTGACGGTTGTCGAGGGCGGGCGCGCCGAAAACGAAGCGCTGCTCGATGAGTGTTGGGACAAGATCTTCTTTACCGGTAGCGTTCCGGTCGGCAAGCTCGTTATGGAGCGCGCGAGCAAAAACCTCACGCCCGTGACGCTTGAGCTGGGTGGCAAGAGCCCCTGCATCGTGGATGCGACGGCAAATTTGAAGGTCGCGGCACGGCGTATCGCCTTTGGCAAATGGCTCAACGTGGGGCAGACCTGCGTGGCGCCCGACTACCTGCTGGTCGATACGCGCGTGCACGACGAGCTGCTGGGCCTCATCAAGGAAGAGGTCCGCCGTATGTTTGGCGAGCATCCGCTCGATAACGAGGATTACGGGCATATCGTCAATGCTAAGCATTTTGCGCGCGTGCGCGGGCTGATCGATCCCGATAAGGTCGTGCTGGGAGGCACGGCGCGCGAGTCGTCGCTCAAGATTGAGCCGACGATCCTAGACGGCGTGACCCCCGATGACGCCGTGATGCAGGAGGAGATCTTCGGTCCCATCTTGCCGGTGCTGACGTTTGAGAGCCTAGACGAGGCCGAAGCGTTTATTACGGATCGTCCGACGCCGCTGGCTCTGTATATCTTTAGCCAGGATCGCGCAGTTCAGCAGCGCTTTGTGCGTTACGTGCCCTTTGGCGGCGGCTGCGTCAACGACACGATTATGCACTTGGCTACGAGCCATATGGGCTTTGGTGGCATGGGTGCGAGCGGTATGGGGCAGTACCATGGACGCGAGAGCTTCGATACGTTTAGCCACAAGAAGAGCATCGTGAACAAGGCAACGTGGCTGGACGTGCCATTCCGCTATGCTCCTTACGCAAGCTGGAAGCACAAGTTCGTGCGCATGTTTGTGCATTAGAAAAGGGCGCAGGTAATACGAACAAGTGTTCCTATTACCTGCATTTTGCGTTAGACTACTGTTATGGAGCACGGATGGGCCAACTCCCTTTAGAAGGGATTTGGTATGAACGTAAGCGATGTTATTTCGTTATTGGCGTTGTTGATTGCGGCTATCGAACTCGGTCTGTTTATCGGCCGAATGAAATAGCCGCCCCCGCGTAAGCGAAGACGGCCACTTCTCACGATGAAAACGTGTATCGGAGTTGGCAAGACCCGCGGCAACGGGTGCCATCCGTGTTCCTATCTTATCTGCAAGCGTTCTGTCGCGCAAGCGTTGAGGCAAACGATTGAAGGACGCAGACAGGATGTATTTGTGTCCGCACGGGACCGTAGACTTCTCAATAAGGTTACACACCGGTTTATCCGGCCGTTAGAGGAGCTGCTATGTACGAGCCTTCGCGTGTTCTTCTGTCATTTCACATTGCAGGATTTCAGTATACCGATGGCGCCTTGGTCTTGGGCGATCTTAAAGCGGGCGATAAACTGACGCTGTGTGCCGAGCGCGATAATCCCCATGACCCCGAGGCAGTTGCGATCTACTATGGCAAGACCAAACTTGGCTACGTTCCGGGAAACGAGGTTGGCCCACTGTCCTTGATGATGTATTACGGCCACGAGGACGTATTTGAGGCCCGCGTGCAACAGGTTGCCCCCGAGCGCAGCCCGTGGCATCAGGTGCGCGTTGGGCTCTATGTGGTGGATGCTCGCTAATCGGTATGGGAGACTGCCATGTTTGATGACGATGACCTGTTCGATCTGACAGACGATCCGTTTGAGTGGGATACGCTACTCGATGACGATGAGTTGGAGCGGGATCGTAAGAAGCGGCAGGGCAAGAACGCCCAGGGTGACGCTTCGAAAAAGCAAGACAAGCGCCGCCGCGGACTGTTCGGCGGGCTCTTTGGCTAACCGCCGCATCGCTGTGTCTGTATACTTAGCACGAGTTGGATGCATTGCGAAATGAGGGCATAGACGATGATGTGGTTTACCGCCGACCTGCACCTGGGCGATACGAATATCTTGCACGACATGGATCGACCGTTTGATTCGGTCGAGGAGATGAACCGCAAGGTCATCGATGCCATCAATGAGTGCGTGGCTGCGGACGACCGCCTCTATATCTTGGGAGACTTTACGTATCGCTTGCCCATGGCGGAGGCGGTGCGCCTGTGCGAGCGTATCGAATGCAAGAATGTGACGCTCATCTGCGGTAACCATGACGGCGACTGGGAAGATCCCGACGCCCCGCAAATTTGGGAAGACGTGCGCGATTACCTGGAGGTTGCTCCCGGCTATGCCAAGGGCCATCGTCTGGTGATGAGCCATTACCCCATGCTCAGCTGGAATGGTAAGGCGCGTGGCGCCATCATGCTACACGGGCATATCCACAGCAGAGGAGACCGCACCAACGCACGCAACCGCGATCGCGAGCGCCCCATTTACCGCTACGATGTGGGCCTCGACGCCAACGAGTACAAGCCCGTAAGCCGCGACCAGATTCTTAGCTTCTTTGGGCTATAGGGCGCCAGAACCACCACAAAGGGGACACAGTGCGCCTTTGTGGTGGTTCTGGCGCCGTTGACATTATGGCGGCGGCGCCTTTTTTGTCCGTGCGGCGCGGTAGAGTGTAGGCGGTTGAAATTTGCGTCCATCGAGGAGCTGCTATGAATGAGATCAAGTGCCCGCATTGTGGCGAAGTCTTTAAGGTCGATGCATCCGGCTATGCGGATATCGTCAAGCAGGTGCGCGATGCCGAGTTTTCGCGCGACTTGGATGAGCGTGTGAAGGCAGTCCAGCGCGAGGGCGAGCAGGCGCTGGAGCTTGAGCGCTCGCGTTCGACGGCTGCTTTGCAGGAGGCAGAGTCTCAGCGCAACGCTCAGCTCGTTGAGCAGAAGAACGCTGCGGCTCAGCAACTGGCACAAGAGGTCGCCAAGCGCGATGCCGAGCTTGCCGAGTTGCGCGCCAAGCTCGAGGGCGCTGCCGCAGAGCGCGAGAGCGCAAGTCAGCGTGCGGCGGTTGAGGCCCGTGCCGATGCTCAGAAGGAGAATGCTGAGCTTCAGCGCGAGATCGATAGCCTGCGTGCGCAGCTTGGGCGCAAAGATGACGAAGCAAAGCTTGCCGAAGCCGCGGTACGCAATGCGACTCAAAATGACCTCGCCGCGCGCGATGCTCAGATTGCGGAGTTGCAGGCAAAGCTTGCCGCCGCAGATAAGGCTCAAGAAATGGCACTCGCAACTGCTGCGGCCGAGGCGCAGCGTAAGCTCGAGGCTGCGCAAAACGAAGCGAATCGTAAGCTTTCCGATTACCAGACAGAAGTGCGTGAGAAGTTCTCGAATGCTAAGACTCAGTCCGAGCGCGAGGCCGAGGGCCTTCGTGCACAGCTTCGTGAGCAAGAACTTTCTGCAAAAATGGAGCTGTCGAAGGCGGTCGCCGCGGCGGAACGAGAGCGCGATGAGGCACGTGCCAAGCTGACGAGCGAGCTGGCGGTGCGCGATTCTCGCGAGGAACAGGTCAAGGCGGCACATGAGCTCGAGCTCGCGCAGGCCAAGCGCGCGAGCGATGACCTGATTCGCTACAAGGACGAAGAGATTGAGCGCCTTAAGGACATGAAGGTCCGCCTGTCCACCAAGATGGTGGGCGAGTCGCTCGAGCAGCACTGCGAGACCGAGTTCAACCGTCTGCGCATGACGGCGTTTCCCAACGCGTACTTCGAGAAGGATAACGATGCGTCCGAGGGCACCAAGGGCGATTTTATCTTCCGTGAGTGCGACGCGAGCGGCAACGAGGTCATCTCAATTATGTTCGAGATGAAAAACGAGAACGACGAGACCGCGACCAAACACAAGAACGAGGATTTCTTTAAGAAACTCGATCACGATCGTCGTCAGAAAGGCTGCGAGTATGCGGTGCTCTGCACCCTGCTGGAGCCCGAGAGTGACCTCTATAACGCGGGTATCGTCGACGTGAGTTACCGCTATGAGAAGATGTACGTGATCCGCCCGCAGTTCTTCATTCCCATGATTACGTTGCTGCGCAACGCCGCCATGGGTTCACTGCGCTATAAGCAGGAGCTGGCGGAGTACAAGCAGCAGAATATCGACGTCACGAACTTCGAAGCCAAGATGGAAAAGTTCAAGAACGATTTCGGCCGCAACTACGAGATCGCGAGCCGCAAGTTCCAAACGGCGATCGATGAGATCGACAAGACGATTAGCCATCTGCAGAAAACCAAGGAGGCATTGCTATCCTCCGAGAACAATCTGCGCCTAGCCAATAAGAAGGCCGACGATCTTACCATTCGCAAGCTCACGTGGGGCAACAAGACCATGAAGGCCGCGTTTGACGAGGCGCGCGGGGCTGCGACAGAGACAAACGATGAGCCAGCCGAGGCGGATTCGTATGAGGTCGAGGATACCGAGTAGGGGATAGCGTATCGCGCAAAAAGCGGGGCCGCTGGCGATGTTGCCAGCGACCCCGCTTCGTTTCGTTCCAGTATGGTCGGCTAGTTCTCGAGCAGGTCCTCGATAAAGCCGACGCGGTAGTTTTTGAAGATGACCTCGCCGCCGTCTTGCGTGGCGTCCAGATCGACATCGCCCATGATGCCAAAATCGTGGTCGCCATCCTCGTCGGCAAAGATCTGGTGCACGTGCCATACGTGCGCGGTCTTCTCGTCGGACTCGTCAATGGAAAACATCGCGGCGCTGCGGGCATCTCCGTCGGTGAGGATTTCTTCGTGCTGCTCGTGGTAAGCATCGAGCGCCTTTTGCCAGCGGATTTCGCTCATGCCCCAGTCGTCGTCGAGCTCGCCCAGGTCGCGAACGTGCTCGCGAGCGGCAAGGGTCACGCGGCGGAAGAGTGCGTTGCGCACCAACAGCGTGCAGCCACGGCGGTCTGCC
The DNA here is from genome assembly GCA_934865005.1 of uncultured bacterium. Classification (GTDB taxonomy): domain Bacteria; phylum Actinomycetota; class Coriobacteriia; order Coriobacteriales; family Coriobacteriaceae; genus Collinsella. The sequence goes on from CAKWZF010000017.1 coordinate 12,126, forward strand.
ACGACTTCGTCGATGCCCTGCGGCGGTGCGGCGTCGAGGGCTGCCGGGTTGCCGGCGTTCTCCCACTCGTCCACCAGGCTCGAGTCCACCGAGCGCACCACAAAGCCCAGCCACGAGATAATGTCGCGCAAGCGCTCATCGCGCTTCTCGATGGGTACGGTGCGATCGAGGGAACGGTAGGCCTCGGCTAGGTAGCGCAGCAGAATGCCCTCGGAGCGGGCGATGCCGAGCTTTTGAATGTAACCCTTAAAATCGCTCGCGCTTTCCAGCATATCGCGCAGAACGCTCTTGGGAGAGAGCTGGTAGTCGTTTGCCCAGGGCACTTCCTGGCAGTACTTGTCAAAGGCGGCGTCGAGCAAATCCTCGAGCGGCTTTTCGTACGTGACGTCTTGGATGCGTTCCAGACGCTCCTCATAGTCGACGCCGTCGGCCTTCATCTCGGCCATGGCGCGATCGCGTGCGGCGCGCTCCTGTGCGCGCAGCACCTGCTTGGGATCCTCGAGCGTAGCCTCGACCATCGAGATCAGATCCATGGTATAGGTCTCACTCTCGGGGTCGAGCAGCTCCAACGCGGCAAGCAAGAACGGTGAGAGCGGCTGATCGAGGGCAAAGTCCTCGGGCAGGTCGACCGTCAGCGCGTAGTCGATGTCCGGCGCGGCGTCAGCCGGAGCGTCGGGTGCGGGCGGCACCTCGGTGCGCACGACGACGCCGGAGTCGATGAGCGTTGCGAAGATCTCGTCGGCGCGAACCTCGAGCTTGGCCTTTTCCTCGGGGGTTTGCAAGCTCGTCTCGATGAGGTCGTGTACGCGGGCTCGGGCATCGCCGCCCTGCTCGACCACGCTAATCACCATGGAGTGTGTGATGCGCAGGCGCGGCTTGAGCGTCTCGGGCTGCGTCTCGATCAGGCGCTCAAAGGTCTGCTTGTTCCAGGTGACAAAGCCCTCGGGGGCCTTCTTCTTTTTAATCTTGCGGAGCTTCTTGGGGTCGTCGCCCGCCTTGGCCATGAGCCTGGCGTTCTCGATCTCGTGCTCCGGTGCCTCGGCGATGACCATGCCCTCGGTATCGAAGCCCGAACGGCCGGCGCGACCGGCAATCTGATGGAACTCGCGGGCGCGCAGACGACGCATCTTGTAGCCATCGAACTTGGTGAGTGCGGTGAGGACCACGGTGTGGATGGGTACGTTGATGCCGACGCCGAGCGTATCGGTGCCGCAGATGACAGGCAGCAGGCCCTGCTGCGCCAGGCGCTCCACCAGCAGGCGATAGCGCGGCAACATGCCGGCATGGTGCACGCCGACGCCGCATCCAAGCAGGCGTTTGAGAATCTTACCAAAGTCCGTGGAGAAGCTCGTCCCCTTTGCCGCTTCTTTGATGGCCTCGCGCTGCTCCTTGCTGGCGATGCCAAAATTGGCGAGCGACTGTGCCGTTGCAAGGGCGGCATCCTGGCTAAAGTGCACGATATAGAGCGGGGCCTCGCCGCGGCGCATGGCGAGCTCGACCGTGCCCTCGAGGGAGGTCGTCACGTAGTCGTAGCTCAGCGGCACGGGGCGCGGGGCATCGACGACCAAGTCGCAGGTAGCACCGGTGTGTTCCTCGAGTGAGGCGGCGATGGCAGTGACATCGCCGAGCGTGGCGCTCATGAGCATGAATTGCGTGTGGGGCAGGGTGAGCAGCGGCACCTGCCAAGCCCAACCGCGGTCGGGGTCGGCAAAGTAGTGGAACTCGTCCATGGCCACGCAGCCCACGTCGGCATCTTCGCTCTCGCGCAGTGCGTCGTTGGCAAGGATCTCTGCCGTGCAGCAGATGACGGGTGCCTTGGTGTTGATATGCGTGTCGCCGGTAATCATGCCTACGTTATCGCGGCCGAGCACCTGCACAAGGTCGAAAAACTTCTCGCTGACCAGAGCCTTGATGGGAGCCGTGTAGTAGCAGCGCTTGCCCTGCGCCATGCCCATAAAGAGCATGCCCAGCGCGACGAGCGATTTACCCGATCCGGTCGGTGTGCCTAAAATGACGTGATCGCCGGCAGCCAGGTCCATGAGGGCCTCTTCTTGGTGATCCCACAGTTCAATGCCGCGATCGCTCGTCCATTCAAAGAAGCGTTCGAAGGCTTGATCGGGCGTGAGCCACGGTTCGGGCTCGCTGCCGTCCTCGGGCTCCCACCAGGTGGGGGAGAGCGCGCCGAGCGAGCCAAACTCGGCTTCGGTTCCCGTGCCGCCCGAGAATGAGCTGGCGGCGCCGGCGCCGGAGACGGTGCTGGCGGCGGTATCTGTCGTGGTCTGTGCCATGTGGTTGCTTTCTCTCGCGATTGTCCGCCAACTATTATGGCGTAGCGGCGCATCGATGCGTTTGCAGGCAAGAAAATGCAGGAAATGGGCGTTCTGCCCGGCCGTTTGGTGCAGTTGCCAGCTAAGTGAGTAGACTTTTTGCGATGTCGCGAGCACATGGATTTTGCACAAGGGTTCTATCTGCGGTTTTAGTTTTCGTTATGCGGGTTGTGCTTGGCTATTGCAAAAAAGTCTACTCACTTAGGTTTGAGGGTTGTTTGCTGGCGCCTATTCGCGCTTATTTGCTGACGCCGCGACCATCAGAAGCCCCTAGGACTCTTGCGGCAGGCGCTTCTTGCCCTTGCGGGCACGGTTTCTGAAGTTCTCGACGGCCTCTTCCATGCCGAGAGGCACGTAGGTGAGCTCATCGAGGTTATCGGGCAGGTAGCAGGCAAGGCTTTGCTCCTGCGCGCGGCCCGCCGCGAGCTGTTCATCGCTGGGCTGCGCTCCAGGTGTGGCGCAAATGCCATAGACGGCGGCACCCATCTCGCGCGTGCGGCGCTCGTACTCGGTCTCGGGATGCTCGGGATGGTCGCGGCGGACGTCGTCGCTTACCCAAAGCGTATCGTAGCCGGCCGCGGCAAACTGTCCCAGGGCGTAATCGCGCAACGGCTTGCTATCGGTGCGCAGTGTGACGGTAGCGCCGGCTGAAAAGAGCGGGCGGTAGAGCATCAGATGGTCGACATGGACGAGTCGTTTTTTAGCGTACTTGGCCTTGGGCTGCGGCGTGGGAAAGTTAATGGTGATGGCATCGAGCTCGCCTGCGGCAAACAGCTGTGGCAGCGATGCGGCGCCTCGGGGCAGGACGAGTGCGTTGGATAGCCCCTGTTCGCAGATTTTCTGCGCGGCATAGGCGATGCAGATGGGCTCCTGGTCCATGCCGATAAAGAGGGTGTCGGGCTCGCGGTGGGCGCGCTCGACCAGATAGGTTCCCTTGCCACAGCCCAGATCCAGATGAAGGTGTTCGAAGGGCTTGCTGCCTGCGGGCGCACAGGCCTTGCGCCAATCTCCGACATAGGCCTCGGGGTTCGTCTCAATCGCATCGGCGTAGCGCTCCAGGCGCTCCTCGAGCACAAAGTTCTTAGGCGTGCGAACGTGGACGGCTCCCATGAGGCTCCTTGGTCATAAGTATGGAACGCATAGCTGCGCGTTCCGTCAATGGGTTGAAAAAAGGGTAGGCATAGTTTGCCCGAAAGACGCTGTGCGGCTCGACGGCGAGTCGTCGGTGCCTACAGGCGCTTGAGAATCACATAGCGATTGAGCTCGCCGCTGCGACCGTCGGCATGGAAGCGCTCAAGCTCGCGCACGGGGACCTCGCCGCTCTTGTAGAACGTACGGACGCCGCGCACCAGGTCGGTGATCTGCTGATCGTCAAAGTGATGACAATAGCGGTAGGCGTGGCGGTCGTTTTGCCAGCCAATGAGGTGGTCGCCGGCTTCAAACTGCGCGGAATCGTAACCCTCAAACGGCGGGGTGAGCTCGGCGCGGGCCTCGGCGCGAACGGCCTTGCGCGCCATGCGCTCGTCGTTCATAAACTCCCAAAAGCTGATGGCGATGATGCCGCCTGGGCGCGTCTGGCGCACCAGGGCGTCGAGCACGCGTACGCGGTACTCGCACGATGGCACGTGGTGCATAAAGCCAAAGCAGACTGAGATGTCGGCGAGCGGGGCGTCGAAAAGCACGTCGGGTGTCTCGGCGGGGTTGAGCTTCATAAGGGCATCGAGCACGTCGAGTTCCTGGAAGTGCAGGTTGGGAATGCGCAGGGCGTGACCGTGCGCATCGATAGCCAAATCCTGACACGAGTCAACACCATAGAACTCAAACGGGCAGCTGGCATCTGCCGAGGGGTTTGCGCCGTCGACGCCCTTGGCGGCAAGTGCGCCGCCGGCGGCAAAATTCTCGAATCGCATATTGCCGCAGGCAAGATCAAAGACGCGGACGGGATGCTCGATCGTGGCGACGTCGAGCTGCCCGAGCGCGATGTCCATGGTGCGCACCCAGCCGGGCCACGGGGCCTGGCGCGTATCGGAGAAGGAGGCGGAGTGCTCGCGATAGAACGTGTTGTTGAGCTGGATGAGCGATGAGGCGAAATCGCGGTTCACGGCGCGGAACTCCCTCCGTTGGCGGTGCGGAATTAACAATACGACCATACTACCGTTAACGCCGCAACGGGGACAACCAAGCTACGGGTCATTGCTTTGTTTGGACACATTTCCGCAGCTCATATGCACCCGCAACCGCCGGTTGTCAAAAATCTCACTAGAATAGGTGGCATGCTTTTGGCGGTGGCGGATAGATTTTTAACTGTGCAAGGCGCCTTAAGAACAAAAACGGTCCGGCGGCACGGCTGGCATCACATAGGAGGAACCATGAATGTAGAAACTGCGCAGCGGCTCGCCGACCTTCGCCGAAGCAAAGGCTTTAGCCAAGAAGGGCTGGCACGAAAGCTGGGACTGTCGCGCCAAGCAGTCAGTAAATGGGAGCGCGCGGAGAGCTCGCCCGATACCGAGAACCTGATCTCGCTCGCCAAGCTCTATGGCGTGAGCTTGGACGAGCTGCTCAATCCGAGCGATGAGATCGAGGACGATATCGAGTTTGAGAACGAGGACCGCGCCCGCCAGCGCGAGGCCGAGGCAGCAGAGCGTGCTCGCACCCATGAGGCGGCGGCGCGCGCTACCGAGGCGGCAACACAGGCGAGTGACGCCGCCGCCAAGGCGGCGCAAGCGGCAAGCTGGAGTGCGCAGGCCGCCAATGCCGCTACGGCGCAGGCGACGAGTGGCAGCGCAGTTGGCTCGACTCCGGTGAAGGGCCCGTTCCAGTCGTTCCCGTATTGGGCCGTGTGCTGGCTGCTGTTCTTTTTGCTGATGTTCCTGTTTGGTGCCGGCCCCTTTGCCGCACTGATCTTCTTTACGATTCCCATCTATCACTGGGTGGCGCGTGCGCTCGATGGCGATTGGGCGCGCGGGGATATTCAGGTTGGTTCGGCGTCGGTGGCGGTCAAGGCCCAGGGGAAGGATACTTCTGCGGAATCTGATGCTGACGTGGCTACCGCGACTACCGCTGAGCCGATTGCCAAAGAGAGTGATGAATGATGAAGCTTTCGCATGAATCCAAGATACGCTTGGGTGTTGGCATCGGAGCGTTTGTGCTCATCATCGGGCTTGTCTTTGGCACTTCGCGGACTTTGATTCATTTTGATGGCCCGTGGGATCTCGACGATGTTGTATCCGGCTTGTCTGGTATGGACGATGCGGTTGACGAGGACGATCTTTTGGATGGCGGCAACTATTCCGCTCGGCCTCAGCAGCTTTCGAGCACGACTTTTGACGAAGACGCGTTCCAATCGCTCGACTTGGATGTGACGTCGGGGACGGTCGAGGTTAAACGTGTCTCTGGCGGACCGGTACGTGTCATCGAAAGCGGGCGCGTTGCAAAGGGGGCGTCTGCTTCCGATGCCGCCACTCAGAATCTGGTTAAGATCGAGGGCTCTACACTCAAGATTAGCCAGTTCGACTGCGATGACGAGCGCGCCCATGACCGTAAGGTCACCATTGAACTGCCGCGTGAGCTTGCCGATAACATGATGGGCATTACGGCAAACGTGGGGTTGGGAGACCTGACGGTCGCGGACATTGCGTGCCACGACTTTGATTTGACGTTGGACTCGGGAGACGTCGCGTTTGCGGGCACCGTGACCGACACTCTGAATGCCGAGGTCGGTTTGGGCGATGCGACGTTCGAGCTCTACCAGGCCCCCGCGAAGTCGATGGACGTGAGCGTGGACTCGGGCGATGTGGAGATGACGGTTCCGAATTCTACGGGCTTTAAGGCGAGCCTTACCGTGGGCAGCGGCGACTTCGAGAGCGATTTCCTTCCGCTTGGCTACGATGGCGAGACCATTTTGAATCTTGAATTCGATAACGGCGATAAGTCTGCCACGTATCGTTTTAAGGTCGGTTTGGGCGACATGTCGTTTGATTCAGAGTGACGGGTGGTTATTGAAGACTTATAAACCATAGACGCGCTGTTTGATGGAGGCGCCGGAGCCGTGACGGGCTTCGGCGCCTTTGCCTTTACAATGGGGGCATGGAACAGATTATCTTGAACATACTTGAGGCTCTGCGTCGCGGCGAGACCGTGGACGACAAAGCGCTCGTCAAATTGATACATGCCGAGGCGCGCCGCGAGGGTGCCGACAAACGCGATTTGGCCAAGCGCCGCCTGCTGCCGTTTTACCAGCGGGTTAAACGTGAGGAGCCGGCTCGGTGGGCTGCGTGGAATGTCGATTCCGATCTGGAACGTCAACTGCTGCAGGTGCTGCGTATGAAGCCGCGCCGCACGGCTTCGGGCGTGGCGACCATTACCGTCATCACCAAGCCCTGGCCGTGCTCGGGCGATTGCCTGTTTTGCCCCAACGACCTGCGCATGCCCAAGAGCTATCTGCACGCCGAGCCGGCATGCGCCCGTGCGGAGCAAAATTGCTTTGACCCGTATCTGCAGGTAAGCGCTCGTCTGACCGCGCTTTCGCAGATGGGGCATGCGACCGACAAGATAGAGCTCATTGTGCTCGGTGGCACCTGGAGCGACTATCCGGAAGGCTATCAGACATGGTTTATGTCAGAGCTTTTCCGTGCGCTCAATGACGATGCCGTCGCCGGCGTGGCTGCCAACCCCATGTTGGCGCGTCCGGGCATCAGCCGTGCCGAGGCAGGGCGTCTACTCGATGACGCTCCTGCCGATGCCTTGCCGCCGGTGGTAACAGAACGCCGTGAGCGCTATCGGGCTGCCGGTATTGCGACCGACGAGGCCGAGCTTGCGAGCGGTGTTGCCGACGAGCAGGGGCGTGTGGATGCTGCCGTGGGTGGCTATAACCGCGCGGTGCGTCGTCTGTACGGTCCCGGTACGCCGTGGGGCGAGGTCGCCGAGTGGCAGACGACCACGATGGAGGAGCTTGAACGTCAGCAGCGCATCAACGAGACGGCGAAGCATCGCGTGGTGGGGCTCGTTATCGAGACGCGCCCCGATGCCGTGACGCCACAGGCGCTCACGCTCATTCGTCGCCTGGGCTGCACCAAGATTCAGATGGGCATCCAAAGCCTTGACCAGCACCTGCTCGATATCAACGAGCGTCGCATTTCGGTGGCGCAGATCGAGCGGGCGTTTTCGCTTGCGCGTCTGTTTGGCTTTAAGATCCACGCGCATTTTATGCTCAACTTGCTGGGCGCCACACCCGAGGGGGACAAGCGCGACTACGAGCACTTTATGACTGAGGGGGCCTTTATGCCCGACGAGGTCAAGGTCTACCCGTGTGCGCTCATCGAGGGCTCGCGTCTGGTGGGCTGCTACGAGCGCGGCGAGTGGCGCCCCTATACCGAGGAAGAACTGCTCGACGTGCTGGCCGACGACATCGTGGTGACGCCGGCGTTCTGCCGTATCAGTCGCATGATCCGCGATTTTAGTTCCGATGACATCATGGTGGGCAACAAGAAGCCCAACCTGCGTCAGCTCGTTGAGAACCGCCTGGCTGCTCGGGGTGACGGTGCGACGGTGCGCGAGATTCGCTATCGCGAGATCAGTACGGCGGGTGCCGACTTGGGTGAGCTATCTCTTGATGAGGAAGTGGCGTACGAGACGCCGGTGACTTACGAGCGCTTTTTGCAGTGGGTGACGCCGCAGGGCAAGATCGCGGGCTTTTTGCGCCTGTCGCTGCCCGACCATTCATTTGTTGCCGCGCATGCGGACGAGTTGCCGACGACGCCGGACGAGGCGATGATTCGCGAGGTGCACGTGTATGGCATGGCGGCACGCGTGGGTGACCAGGGCCAGGCGGCGCAGCATCACGGGTTGGGGCGTTTGCTCGTGGAGCGTGCGTGCGAGATTGCCCGAGATGCGGGCTATGCGCGCATCAACGTGATTAGCGCGATTGGCACACGCGAGTACTATCGCCATCTTGGATTTTATGACCATGGCCTTTATCTGCAAAAGGAGCTCTAGATGAACAAGCCGAGTGTTTCTGCCGGCGTCGTTGCCGGCGTTGCTCTGGGAGCCGCGGCGCTTGGTGCGGCCGCTGTCGCTGTTCGTGCTGCCTGTCTGCAGGTTGCGCGAACCCGCAATGGGTTGGCGCGCGTGAAACGCGTGCACGATGAGGGCGGCGATGAGATTCGCGTGCTCGTGCAGGGCGGCGTCTACCAAAGCGCAAGCTATGTTGGCGATCGTTGGGCAGAGCCCGTCTTTGCGTATTATCGTGCATTTGACGATGTGTTTGAGGCCGAGGACGCAATGCGTGACGCTTATGGTCACGGTATCGACCGTACGCTTATGCTGGGCGGCGGTGGGTTTGCCTATCCCAAGTTCGCGCTGATGTCGCACGAGAGCTTGCGCATGGACGTCATTGAGTACGATGCCGAGATTACGCGCCTGGCGCGCCGTTGGTTCTACCTGGACGAGCTGGAGCGCGTGGTGGGCGACCGCTTGCGGGTGATTACCGCTGAGGCTCGCTCATATCTGGGCGTGACGAGTGTGGGCCATCGTCGCTACGACGTGGTCGTGAGCGATTGCTTTGGCGGTGCCGAGCCCGTACGCGAGCTGGCGACGGTTGAGGCGTTGCGTTTGGTGCGGGGCAGCCTAAATGTCGGTGGCGTCTACGTTGCCAATATCGTGAGTGCAAACGAGGGGAGCGATGTGGCGTTCCTGCGCGATTGCGTTGCCACGGCACTCGAGGTGTTCGCTCGCGCCTGGATGGTGCCTTGTGGCGATACGGAGTTCGGCGGCGAGGAGAATTATCTACTCATCGCCAGCGACGGCGACTACGCCTTTGCCGAAGCTGTGCCCTTCGACACCGACTTCCTCGGCACCGTCCTTCACGACAAGTAAGTCTCTCCGTCCCAAAAAGACTGGTCTTAGGCGTGGTCGCGCCAGCTGCGGACACGCTGCTTCATGCCTTCGATGTCGAGCACACCTTCGGCGAAGCCTTTGCGCACGAGCTCTTCGGGAACAAACTCGTCGTACCGATCAAAGTAAGGTACCTCGCCGGGATAGACGAGCTCGATGGGGTCGAAGTCCTTTTCGGCCTCGGCTGCGAGCACCTCAAAGAACGTCTCCTTGTCGGCCTTCATCTTGAACTGCATAAAGTATGGACGCGACGGATCGAGCCCGCGAAGGCCCAGCTTTGCGGCGCATTTAATCTTAAGCAAGCGCTCGAGCGCCAAAAAGGCGTAGCTGCCCAGCCAGGGGAAGAGCACCCAGGTGTCGCCGCCCAGGTTAATGAGCGGCTTGGCCCCCGCGCCCGAAATCTCGGCCGTATGGCGAGCCTGTGCAAGACGTGCCCGTGCGTTGCCCATGAGATACGGATATGCCGCATGCTCGTTGAGCGCTTTGCGCATGCGCTCGAGTACATGCGTATTGATGTCTCCGGGGCAGTCGCCAAAGTAGGCCGGCACCCGGCCCTTGACCTGCGTGGCAAAGACAGTGTGGCGCTTCCAGTCCACTTCCTCGACAATCCAGCAGTGTCCGGCGATGGCGATGCGCTCACCGGGCGGGGGCGGATTGACGATCGTGCCCAGCTCGGCCGACTCGCTGCGAACGGTGAACTCCTCGTTTTCCTGGAACACGGCGTAGAACTTAAAGTTGTTGATGATGCGCTCGCCCGCGAGACCCACGATCAGCCCGCCGCCCTCGGTGACCTGGATGTGGTCGATCTTGATGAGGTGGCGCAGCAGTACGCGATAGTCATCGGCTGAGACGCGGTGGAAATAACTGAGCGTGAGCACGCGTTGGGCAAGTTCGGCCGGCGTGAGCTCGCCGGTGCTGGCGAGGGTCGACATAGTCTGGTGATAGAGCAGGCTGTAGGGGAGTCGATCGAGCTCGGGCGGCTCGACCCACTTTTCCTCGCGATAGAGTTGTACGAGCGCGATACCCTGCAGGAGCTTCCAGGGAATGGTTTCGGGCATCATCGTGCGCGGCTCGGGTTCTTCCTCGCGCATGACAAACCACATCTCGGGCGGAAGGTCGCGGCGTCCCGTGCGCCCCATGCGCTGCAAAAAGGAGCTGACGGTAAACGGCGCGTCAATCTGGAAGGCGCGCTCCAGGCGGCCGATATCGATACCGAGCTCCAGCGTAGAGGTGGTGACGGTTGTCTGCGTCTGCTCCTCGTCGCGCATGAGCTCCTCGGCCGTCTCGCGCAGCGATGCCGAAAGGTTGCCGTGATGGATTAGAAAGCGGTCGGGCTCGTGTCGACTTTCGCAGTAGCTGCGCAGCATGGAGCACACGGCCTCTGCCTCCTCGCGCGAGTTGGCAAAGACCAGGCACTTGCGGCCGCGCGTATGCTCAAAGATATAGCCCATACCGGGGTCGGCGTTGTCGGGCGCCGTGTCGGTGGGGTTGAGAAGCGCCTGCTCGGTCGCTCGTGGGATGTCGACTTCGCCCTCGGGGGCCGAGGAAGTGCGACGGTCTTTGGGAGCGGCCTTGCCCCGTGCCCGCTCACGACGTTGACGGCGCTCCTCTTGTGTGAGCTGCCCGCTGTGACGCATGTCTTGGGCGCCGGCGGGCAGTGCCGTGGGCGCCACCGCCTCGATGCGCTCGCATGCGAGCACTTCGGCTTCCTGCGGACCTGTACTCGCGAATCCTCGCTGCTGCGCCTGGGGACCCGAGTTGTAGAAGTGCTCCATGGAGATGCGCCACACGCGGCGCGGCTCCTCAAAACGTGGGATGACGCAGTTGCGTCCCGTCCCCTGCGACAGGAAGGCGCCCGTGCGCTCGGGGTCGCCGATGGTTGCCGACAGACCGATGCGGCGGGGCTGCACGCCTGCCATGCGCGAGAGCCGCTCGATAAGGCAGAGCGTCTGCCCGCCGCGGTCGCCGCGCATGAGCGAATGGACTTCGTCGATAACCACATAGCGCAGGTCGCAGAACATACGAGGGATTGCCATGTGCTTATGGATCAGGAGCGCCTCGAGTGACTCGGGCGTAATCTGCAAGATGCCGCTCGGTTTTTTGATGAGCTTAGCCTTGTGCGACTGCGAGACATCGCCATGCCAGTGCCAGACAGGGATATCGGCTTCTTCGCACAGGTCGTTGAGGCGGACGAATTGGTCATTGATGAGCGCCTTGAGGGGGCCAATGTAGAGGGCGCCCACGCTTGCGGGCGGTCTCTCCCAAAACTCGGTCAGGATGGGAAAAAAGGCTGCCTCGGTTTTGCCGGAAGCCGTGGATGCCGTCAGGAGCACATTGTCTTGCGTGTTAAAGATGGCATCTGCCGCCGCAACCTGGATAGAGCGCAAGCTCTCCCAATCGTGGGAGTAGATGAAGTCTTGGATAAACGGGGCGTAGCGGTCAAAGGCGTTCACGGGGCCTCCTCTCAAAAACGAATCTCTCAACGCGGCTGGCAACGGCTTGCTGCATTACAGTCTCAACGTTCGCCCAGATAAAACCTGCCAAAATAAACCTGTCCCTTTTTGGCAGGTTAGATGGTGAATTCGGCGAAGTTACGGTCGCCGCCTGCGGTGCCGGTGTCGCCTGTTGCTGCTGCCGGCACCAGCGCGTCGCCGCCGACGCTTTGCAGCAGCTCGGCTACGTTGGCGTCGGGGTTCTGGCATAGGATGTCGAGCAGCTCGATAAAGTCGCGAATGACTTCACGCGGCGTCAGATGTGTGTCGGCTCCCACACGACCGAACTCGATCTTGAGGAAGTCCACCAAGTCGTTCTCGGTAAGCGTGGGCGTCCAGCCAAAGTAGCCGGCGTGAATTTGCATGAGTTTTTCGATCAGCACCAGCAGCTCCTCGTAGGTGAGTGGCTGCAGACGGATGATGGGCGCGAGCATGTCCTTAAGGTCCTCGCGTGCAAAGCGGCCTTGAGCGAGTCGGCTGCGCAGGGCCTCGTAGGAGAACACGCCGCGGCGGCGGTCTTCGATGGAGGTTGGCGTGCCGCCCATGATCATGCCCAGGTACTGCGCCTTGCCCTGGAGTGTGTCGTTGTACATGGTCAGGATCTTCTCGTAGTTGTACTGGCGCGTGATCGCGTTGGGGATCTTATACAGATTCACGAGCTCGTCGATGAGCACCAGCATGCCCTTGTATCCGCTGCAGACCAAAAAGCGTGCAATGAGCTTAACGTAGTCGTACCAGTCGTCATCGCTGATGATGGTCGAGGAGCCCAGCTCAGCGCGTGCCTCGCTCTTGGTGCGGTACTCGCCGCGAATCCATTTGGTCACGCGGCTCATGGCTTCTTCGTCGCCCTCGGATACGGCCGTGCGATAGCGGCGGAGCATGCGGGTGAAGTCGAAGCCGTGGACCATTTCCTCGAGCGGGGCCAGTTGGGCATTGACGACCGACTCGTCGACGTCGGCACACGAGGCAACCCAGCGATCAAGAATAAGGTTGAGCGCACCGCCCTCGGGGCGCGTCTTGGTCGATATATTGCGTATGAGCTCGCGGTAGGTGGCAAGGCCCTGCCCCTGCCCGCCCTGCAGACGGCGCTCGGGGGATAAGTCTGCATCGGCGACGACGAATCCCTCACCCATGGCGTGCGTGCGGATGGTCTGGAGCAAAAAGCTCTTGCCGGCGCCGTAACGACCGACCAGAAAGCGGAAGCTCGCACCACCGTCGGCGATGAGACTCAGATCGGTGAGCAG